>PAQF01000006.1 GCA_002709695.1 Candidatus Poribacteria bacterium | reverse complement strand
AGTTTCCAAAGCTAACGCTCACATTCTCCTACCAGCCAGTAGTTGTTATAGAACTAAACATTTTTATTATTATTCGTCACTTTCCTACTCCCTCCCTATGTTGATTTTGAGGTCTATTGTCTTTTCCAGGACAGCATAAACTATCAAGAGTCATAACATAGAGCTGGGCTGAAACTGACGTTTCTACAGGTACCTTCCTAGCGTCACTTTGTAAAGTGACATCAAACCAGAAGTCGGTATAAAAGGCTGTTGGCTTGACCTTGAGTTTAACACAAGCTCAGGCTATTTAGAATCTTCTGGTTGATCAGGCAGTATGTGAGTTATGGCCACACAACACGAGGTTTTCTGTCAACAGAGTGCCTTCACCGTTTCTTGTGCCCACTGGCATGTAATGTATTACCATCGCTCGCCGGTCTTGGTTGGATCTATTTGGATGTGTTTGATGTAACGTAAGGCAGTGGTGTACCATCGCGTGGCCTGCCTTGAGTGGTACGGGAACAGATTGACTATCGTCAACTTCAACTGATAACAAGGCAGGTAATTCTTGTCCCTCTTCTTGGGCACGACTGTGATCAGGTTGCCTCTCTAAATGACTACCTGGTACGACATTCATACAACCGTTAGCAGTATGAGCATCATCTAAGGCAATCCAAATACTAACCAAATCAGCCGGTTGACAACGCCAGTAGCCATTGTCTTGGTGCCAAGGGACACTACCTCCGATTTTAGCCGGTTTGTAAAGAGCTTGATCGTGAAACAACTGGACATTTGGTCCAATTAGACTGGTGACAATATCGAGTAATGGCTGATGATAAAGTAACTCACGGAAGGTGTTGCTCTTTTGCCACATATCCACCATTTGCAACATTTCGTTCTGTTGTTGGTCGGTTGCGTCGGTCGTCACCGACAGATTTCGCCAACCTTGCTCGGTCGTCTGATAACGTTGCTCAAACACTTGGTCGTACGATCGACGCAACTGCTGGAGATGATCGTTCTCAATCACCTGAGGTTGGATTTCTAGAAAGCCAACCTGTTGAAAAGTTTGGATTTGTGATGTGTTCAGTTTCAATATTTCACCTCGTAATTCAATTGTACTTATACTAGTCAGCAAACAGAAATAACAATCTATCCAAGCTAATGGCGATCAGGAAACGATTCGACCAATATTTCAACCGATTAGGCCAGATCTATTCAGTTTGGTGATAGTTGTTCCTAGTCAGTTGATTCAATAATCTGTTTCCTGTGAAGTAGATCAGTCGCAGAACTGAAAAGCCCCGTCTGAATTAAACGGGGCTAAAAAATGCACAAATTGATTGACTGCTTTAGTTCAAAGCGTGAGAATCTTTTATCTTCCCCCATGAGGTGGCTAGCTTATTCTTAGATTCTACATTGAGTCCAATAGTTGCCAACTGCATAATTTCTTCTTTGTCCAACGTTCTTTCAAACATCATTATTTCGTCCAGCATTCCTTGGTAAAAACGGGTACCACAACAGTCATCTTTACCAAAGACAAAGTTGAGGAAGCTTTGCTTAATATGCTCGATTTTGTTCTCAGCCATCTCCAATTTTTTGGTTTTCGCTGTATAAGCGTAAGCAGTAGCTTTCTTTTCTTCAATGGCTACTGCAACTAAGGCCCAAGTATCTTTGGGAATTTTGATTGATTCTTTCCAATCCCAAGTATTCGCAGCATTATTGTTATAGACATAAGTTAAAGTGTCAGTGTCACCATGATAGCCCATCCAATAAGCCGAGTTTCCGTTACCTCGAGCCGAAACGAAGGCCGCCCAATTATTAGCTTTATAACCATTTATCCAAGTTACTACGGTAAAGTCTCGAACTTCCGGTGTTAAATCCTTATGGGCTACTTTGATATGGCTACCTGCCCCATCAAAATCTGCAGCGCCTCCTACTTTTCCATTGGCTTCCCATTTGACGCCTTTGGTCAACTCACCATGGTAGTCGTTTCCCGACACATCTTTTGCATCACCATCCAATGGCCAGTAGCCGATCATCCCTTCGGTAATATCACGTGCTTGAATATTCACAACGATTGATAGACACATAATTAACACTAAAAAACTAGTTTGGGCAAACTCGAGCCAAAATATATACGATTGTCTCATCTTATACACTCCTGTTGATATTTCCCTAAATATTATAGAATAACTCGCCATGCAAATCCTACAAAAATGGATCGTATAAGTCAATCTAAATTCTGACTGCTACTCGTAGGTCGAAGTGTTTTCCCCTTCAACTTCTCTTCAGAAGACATTGAAATAAATTCTATTATTTCAGTGTTGTTGCTAACACCTTTGATGAGATTTTGGCGTCTCTTCCGTATATCCATTGCCAGCAATTGGAACAGACACTGAAGGTCTTTGCCTTTGAGAGAACTCATCCACGCTGACGGACCAACAGTCAGAGTGGATGGAATTAACTTAGCAAGCTGTCATTGATGAACATCGATTAGAATTAACCTACTTAACTCTATTTGGTACATGAACTGTAATTGTGTTCGAAACTCCTGTTCCCTTGGGACCCGCTGGGGTTGGACGAAGTGCGTAAACTCGATAACGGTACGTCCCGCCTGGAACAACACTGATGTCGGATGCAGTGATAATATCAGCGCCTGGTTGGCCGATATGGTTACGGAATTCTTGCCCTTCTTCTCCATTAGCTCGTTGTACAATATAGGCTCCTTCGTTTTTTGAGTTGTCTGTCCATTTTAGTGTAACAACGGAACTAGACGAAGAAGTGACATGTAAACCAGTGGGGTCGTCTGCCGAAGATTTGCCAGGTTTTGGACCATGATCGTGGTGCGGTTTGTGCTTCACAATCTTTGGGCGAGTTCCGGGATCATCTAGCTGGGCTCGTGCTGTGTCATATCTTCGACGTATAAAGTCCTTAATCGAATCTATAATGTTCTCATAGCTTTGGTCTTCAGGATTTGTCGCACGTCGGTGTGGAAATGGATCTCCGGTGAGATCATCCTTGATTCTATTGTAAAGGGAATCAACTTGTGGTAACAAAACTTTCGGGTGAAAGTATTCTTCTAGGATAGAGTCAGCTAATCGACGGTAGCGCGAAAGTAGTTGAGGATTATCGACAATGCGTTCAACTAATGGAGAAGGTGAACTGCCCATCACGGGCCAAGCAGCGTTCCATCCAGATATTACAGGGATGTGGCGAAAAGCATTATCAGCAAAACCTACGTCTAAGTCCCAAGGTAGATAATGCCAGCGTTGACTTTGGGGGTCGTGATATAGATAGTAGTTATGTGGGTTCCAACCAGTCAATTGATCGAAAGCACCTGAGAACAACATCACAGCCATTGTTTTCAGGAAGGCTTCCATGTCGATAGTGTTTTCCATAACTTGGTCAAAATCATTATCGGGCGTTTGATTTATTTTGGAAATCAATTCCAGTACATCATGTGCGTCTGTGTGGGCAGCCGATGATTTGGCTTCAAATAACGCACCGAGACGAGCATTCGAATGAGTTAGTTGTTCCGTCCATCTTAGGTTAGCACCTGCTTTACCTTGTTCATCGTAAATATCGACTTTGTAAAGCGCTCCTCCCTCTACAAATTTGTTCTGGAGGAATACGCTATCGATCCGTTCAACATTGGTATATACACCATGATATTTATCATTCAAATATAACTTAGCAAAGTTACATCGTGATGCTTTGATGTTTAAATCATGAAGGATGCCTGTAATTAACTGCTCACTAAACAAGCTGCCAAACTGCACTCCATTATCAAGTGCTACCCGTTGCAAACCGAGAAAAGTACGTTTTTTATCGAATTTGTTGAACTTAATAAGAAAACTTCGTTTGTGTCGTTGGTTTGGCTGTGACGAACTGTTTCCCTTATAACGAACACCAACGTTCTCAATAGTTTGGTTGCCCCATCGGAATGTCGCAGGAACGTAAATACGTTGAGGCAAAGCAGACTTCATTTTTTTTAAATTGCTGTCATGTATTTGTAAATGAATTACTTGAACCTGACTAGAGAGATAGAAGGAGGTCGAGTCAGGTGAGGTTATTGTTTTCAGGTTTTCTGATGGTGTCAACTGTGTTTCCGAAAACACAGTGAAACACATTCCACCAACAAACCAAACCAATAAGTAGAAAAAACAGGTTACGAAGTAGGGTAAGTGCACTGGTTGATTCCGGTGAGATGTTGTCATCTCTATGTAGTTGGATGCAAAGGTGCCATTATGATGTAGGGAGAGTGGTTCGTCAATCATTCTAATCAATCGTCCTTTACAATCTGTATTTTTCCTATCACCGTTCACAGGTTTTTTGATTCACGGCATATATTGTATAATTTTCAAGGTATCCTCGTCAGCTTTGTGCATCTCATTGGCACAGAAGTTCGGCGATTTTGGCTCTTCCTCGTTCAACTGCCTCTCGATCTACTCTAATTTGTAATAATTGACAAATAAACTGAGTGGTGGCCTAATCTGATTTGAGATTGTCCATAGCAGGTGGCACCGTTACTGTCCTTGGTTTTAATATTGGTTCCATTCTCAATCAGAAGTTTAGCTGATTTCGATCGTCCTAAGAAGACTGCCCCATGTGAGGTTGTTCCCCATCTCCATTTTTGGTGTTGACATCAGCTCTCTGTTGAATCAAGAATTTAACCATTTTAGATTGCCTTGCTCTAACGGCTATTGATAATGGTGTTTGGCCAAAGTAGAGAAGGGTCGAAGACCAAAATCAAAAGTTAAAGAGTCTCCTTTTTCCAGGTTGTGGATAGAAATTCCAATCTCAGATTGGTTGTCGAGATTAGTAATTCTATTCTGAACAATAATTTTCTTGGACCATCCTTTTTTCTCTGCATAAATAAAATCAAAAGCCCAAATAAACAACTAGGACTAACAGACTAATTCGTTTCATCTCGATTTCTCTGAGTTCCCATCCAAAGTTGGTCATAATTGTAGTTATTTTTTATCTGATCGGTAATTCGATTCACTCGTCCTAATACTGAAATAACAACTGACCCAGATACTATTTTATCTCATCATCGGAGTTTCTACTTACTAATTTATACACTTTCGATTGCAAAGACAATTTCATCTTCAGAAACCATCACTGGATCAAAGACAGTTTGAAGACACCTCGTTTTTGTGTCAAAGCCGCGTTTGTCAATACCTGTCAGTTCACCCAAAACTGTTTCAATCTCATTTGCAGAACAGCATCCTTAATAATTATATGATTAACTTTAAATATGATAGCCAAAACTCTATATGTATTCTTGCTTTAGGTTACTTATTCTCTACCATCTGTACATCAAAGCCACATTCGGATAGGGACGAATTGCAAATTTAAACTCGTCTTCATTTGGACGACTTTCAAAACGATTTTTATGACTTTCGAAAAAAATAGCCATAGGGACACCTATGGAAAATGCGAAATTTTCAAAGAATTTCCATTCTAAGCCAACACCGGGGCCAATCGCGAAAATTGATGATTCTTCTGTATTTTTCATTAAATGTTGATTAATTTGTTGACTTGGTTCAGAATCTGGTATGTATGTGTCTTTCCAATATACTTCTTCCCAGACCTCATATTGATGGTGAATACTTGTTCCCAAAGAGATAAATGGCCGCCCAGATTTACCTTCGTGTAAAGTTTTAAATACTGTGAATCCTAAATTTAGATTTCTATTACCATCTTCTACATAAGGGAATCCTGAAACTTGCCAACCATAGCCATTATCGAAATAACGGTTATAACCAAGACCATAACCATAAGTGGGCCCCACAACAAATCCTATTCCCTGATGAGCTGAAGTATTAGCTATCATAATTAGCAAAGTTAATCCTATCAAAGTATTTCTCCGGACGTTGATTCTTGTCAAACGCATATCCTCCATAAATCAAGGTTACAAACTTTTATTTATGAGTTGGTTTGATTTAGATTGTACCGTGTATAATCTGGCTAATTCCAAGCTTTGTCAGCAAGTCGACCTGCTAGTTAACTTAACTTTTCGAGGCTAAGTTACTAATAATCCTACAATAGATGTCTTGATTGGAACTAATTGGTCTTCCAACGTATCGTATACGACAAGTACCAAATTTGAATTATTCATATGTCTCTATTGTAGTGGTTCTGTCCCATCAGTTATCTTAAACAATAAGAAAAAAGTCCAGCTGCAAATACTCCGACACCATCATACGAATTCTCCAGGCCAGCTGGGATAAATGCCCAAAATTAAAACCAAGGGCAAGGCTATATTGGCAATAATGGAATAAAGCAGAGGTAATGTTAGCTCAAACTACTACTTTCTCCCGAGAGCGCGTTCGACAAATTCAAGCTGAAGCTTTAAGTCAACTAAGACACCCTACACGTAAGCCGATTTTAATGGAATTATTAAGATGGTAGAATAACCTCAGAAAACTCAAAAGATTCCAGTTTTTACACTAATTTCCGATAACTTTAGGCTAGATAAGACAGGGAAATTGGTTGAAATTTGTGATCGATTAGAATCTAAAAATGAGTGGAAGTAGTATGGTCGTCCTCTTTCTTTAAAAGTATTATATCTATGATGTAAATTGGATAAAAATACATTCATTTTTGTATATAAAACCTAAGTTGAAGTTGCTTCAATGAAAAAAGAAATCAAGTAGTTTTTTCCTAATAGAAGAAACAGAAAAACTGTAGTCAAAAAAAGCAGAAATAAGATTTTGGTCTATCTTTGGCAAAAGAGGATACCAATAAAACCTGATTCCCAGTAAAATTAGCTCCATCAGGAGGTGAACAAATATTTTTAAATCACCTTGCTCAAAATCATAACCATTGGCTAATGAATTTAAGCGATAGTTTCAGTCCTATACCAGATTTCTAACTTGATTCTAAAGCGACTCACTTTTCTCTGCACTAATCTTTGATTATAATTTGCATGTATAATGTATATCTATAAAATTGTTAGTAATGAATAAAAACAAGAAGGATTTATTGAGAGGGATGTTTATATGAGCTTTGAACGACAATCGATAGATGAGCTCAGCAAGCAACTTCAGGCCTTGCTTAAATTTCCGGATCAGAATCCTAATCCAGTTTTAAAGATTACGATGGAAGGCAAGCTGCTCTATGCTAATAGTGCGGGGCAGTTCATCAAAGAAGAATGGGATATTGATATTGGTGATGACGTCCCATCGTCTATAGTCGATCAGTCAAAGGTGGTCTCAAATTTGCCTTTGGAAATGGAAGTGGGTAATAAAACATATGCGTTTCATGTGGTAGCGGTACCTGAATTTGATTTTATCAATATTTATGGTACTGACATCACTGCCATGAAAGCCATCACCAAATTTCCGGATCAGAATCCTAATCCAGTTTTAAAGATTACGATGNAAGGCAAGCTGCTCTATACCAATAATGCAAGCCAGCATATTAAGGATGAATGGGATATTGACATTGGTGATGACGTCCCATCGTCTATAGTCGATCAGTCAAAGGTGGCCCCCAATTTGCCTTTGGAAATGGAAGTAGGTAATAAAACATATGCGTTTCATGTGGTAGCGGTACCTGAATTTGATTTTATCAATATTTATGGTACTGACATCACTGCGGCCAGAGATAATAAACTGATCTTGCTGAAATTATCAAAATACTTTTCACCCCAAGTTTACGAATCTATTTTTTCTGGGGATCTAGACGTAAAAATTGAAACTAGACGAAAAAGACTGACTGTATTCTTTTCCGACATTAAAGGGTTTAGTGAATTAACAGAGAGGCTTGAGCCAGAAGTCCTAACGGATTTGGTAACCAGTTATTTAACGGAGATGACCAATATTGCCATAGCTCATGGTGGAACAGTTGATAAGTATATTGGTGATGCAATTATGGTCTTTTTTGGAGATCCAAAATCACTTGGACATAAAGATGATGCTATTGCTTGTGTTGAAATGGCAATAGCCATGAAAAAAGCTTTACGGTCGGTTAGATTCTCTTGGGAAAGTATGGGAATATCTCAGCCGTTGGACATTCGAATCGGTATTCATACAGACACATGCACGGTAGGAAATTTTGGTTCTCATGATCGGCTTGACTATACAACTATAGGAAATGGGGTTAATCTAGCTTCGAGATTGGAAACTAATGCGGAACCTAATCAAATCTTAATATCTGAAGACACCTATTTATTAGTAAGAGAAAAAATTAAATGCAAAAAGCTAAGCGAAATTAAGGTGAAAAACATTGCTCACCCTATACAAACCTACGAGGTTATTGGTAATTTGAATACAGATCTTTTGGATGAGCCAATCGAAGAAGAATTGGATGGTTTTTCAGTGTATATTGATCCAAAAACTATTGATCAAATAGAAAAGAAAAAAGAAGTACTAGAAAGAGCTTTGGATCTTTTGAGTCAAATTGATTGAGCTTCAAGCACAGAAAAAACGCCTCCCAGAATATCGTGAAGTGCAACCAGTAAGGGGATCAACCACCCATAGTTGGCAATCCTTTTCTCCTCTTAACTTTTCCTGTTTAATTTCACTTTTGGTCAAGCATCTTGTTGTAATTATAATCAGTTGCAGACCATGCTTCCCAATCGAATTCAAGATTGAACCATGAGGTGTAGATTAGATAACAGGCTATCCTTTACATAGTTTCGTCGATATGCTATTTTCTAGCTGTTGACTTAAGTTGGTATATCTTTGCTGCTATTGAGTCTTAAGTTGTGTTTAGAAAAATAGAAAATGGCCCTATTATTCCATGATCTAGTGGTCGAAAGGCTCAAATTACGTTGTGCTAATATTAAGTATTCTCAGTACAATTAACAGCTAAAGGAAAAAGCTATGAAAATCACCCAAGTGGAAGTTTTTCTTCTTCATGAGAAATTCGTTTACTTAAAGGTGAATACAGACGAAGGCATCGCTGGCTGGGGCGAAGCTGCCTTTCACGGAGGACGACTAACTGCCCAGATGGCAAAGGCATTAGGACAACAGGTGGTTGGCCATAATCCGTTTAACACCGACGCCTTATGGCAAGAACTGTTTCGTACAGGATATCGAATCGGAAACACTGGCGCGTATATGGCAGCCATCAGCGCCCTGGATATTGCTTGCTTCGATATCAAAGGTAAGGCATTGGGAACACCCATTTGGAACCTATTAGGCGGAAAGTTTCGGGATCGGGTTCCAGTCTATTCTAGTCTGATGCAGCGTCACCTGTCACCACAGCAGGATGTGGAAACAGTGCTCGCTCGGATGGAACAAGGGTATAGCTGGGTCAAACTCCATACTGCTACAGCTTGGTCATTCGACCAAGGCAAGGATGGAACAATCGAAACAGTAAAAGCCTTACGGGATTATTGTGGCAACTACGATCAACTCAAGATTTTGGTTGATGTGAATCAAGCTTATATGATGCCTGGTGCTATGAGAGTAGGAAAGGTTCTAGGAGAACTTCAAGTCTCACACTTTGAGGAACCAATTGCTCCTTGGGATTTGGATGGATACAATCAACTTCAAGCGGTGCTGGAAGTTCCAATTGCAGCGGGGGAACAGGAATACAACCTTTGGCAGTTTCGTGACTTGATTACCAGGGGAAATCTGGATATTCTACAACCTAATATCACTTCCTGTGGGGGGTATACGCAAGGAATGAAGATCGCTGCTTTGGCAGAAGCATACAATCGGCCGATAACCTGTCACAATACTGACCCAGCACTAATGACGGTGGCGCATCTACACCTTTGGGCGGTATGTCAGAATTGTGTTTATCCGCAAGAATACTACGGTGAGGACAACCATCCGCTCCGTGATCAAACACCAGTCTTAAAGACACCAATTGAAGTGGTAAAGGGACATATTACGGTGCCGGACGGTCCGGGATTAGGAGTGGAAGTGGACGAAGAAATGATAAGGCGAATTGCTTGGGAAGATTAACGACTTAGATTCTCGTCAATGATTTATCCTAACTCTAGACTGAGGAGTCAGCTCATGCAAGACTATCAGAGCTCAATAACACAAATAGCAAGTATAAAGATGGTAAAAATTAATCCGTTCGATTTGATTGAGGGTTGCTGACTACCAGTATGGTTATCAGTCGATGAAGTAGTCAGCTTGGTCATTCTTTGCTTTTAGCTCAGATGCTAGGGGGACATCAGGATTGTGTATTCATCAATTTAGTAAAAGAAAATGGTGAAACAAAGATTGAAAACCACGCAGAATTTGAGAAAAAACAATTTGGAATTGGCCACCTCGTTGATGGAAAATCTTAGATACTGGATTCCTAAAAAAATGACAGTTAATAGTTAGAGTTGGGAGCTTGTAAATAATAATGCCAGGCAATTTACTATTTGATTTTCCTATTGAGTCAAAATCTGAATATAAATATATCAATAGTTCAACTGAATTAGAAGCTCAACTTTCCTCTTATCTAACAGCAGATGAAATAGGCTTAGATATTGAAACGACGGGCTTAGACCCCTACCAAAACCGAATTCGTTTACTTCAATTATCATCCAAAGACGCTTCCAATTTATTAATCGATGCTTATGCTATAAACAATTGGATTGAGTTATTAGAACCATTGTTTAAATTATCCACTATCAAAATTATTCATAATGCTAAATTTGAATTGAAGTTCTTTTATCATTTGGGTATTGACATAAATGGTGTCATTTTCGATACAATGCTGGCTAGTCAATTGTTAGCAGCGGGACACCAACTAAAACATAAGCTTTCGGATTTAGTAGAGAGATATCTCTCCATTGAAATGGACAAAAGTGAGCAAAGATCGGATTGGAACCAACTAGAGTTAAGGGCTAGCCAATTGGCTTATGCCAGTAACGATGTTGAATACTTAATTCCACTTTACGATAAATTGAGGGCGGAGTTAAGACACAACAAAATGAGAAAAGTAGCCAAATTGGAGTTTGATACCGTCCATGCTGTTGCTCAAATGGAACTAGCAGGATTTGGATTGGACAGGCAAAGATTGGATCAGTACCTGCATCAACTGGCGGTGGAGCATCAGAAATTAGGAGCGGAGATCATTGACAATTTAGGCCCAATAAATCTCGATTCGCCCCAACAACTGAAAGAAGCTTTGTTCAAAGCTGGTATCGTTGTAAATGGAACTAATAGAGAAGCTTTGAATCAACATGCGGAACTTCCCGTGATCTCTAATATCCTAGAATATAGAAAAATTGAGCAATTAAAATCCACATATGGAGAGAAGTTAATTTCATCAATCCATCCCATAACTGGTCGGCTTCACGCAGACTATTTTCAACTGGGAGCCAATACCGGCAGAATGTCATGCCGAAAACCAAATATTCAGAGTATTGTTACTGGGAATTTGCGAAACTGCTTCAGGCCAAAATCCAGCTATAAACTAATAGTCGTGGACTACTCGCAAATTGAACTAAGGGTCTTGGCGGAGATAGCTCAGGATTTCAAGATGATTGAAGCCCTCAATCAAGGAACTGACTTCCACAAGTTGACTGCTTCTATTGTTACACGAAAGAAGATGGATCAAATATCAACGGATGAAAGAGAGATAGCTAAAACACTCAATTTCGGCTTAGTATATGGGGCTGGGGTCGATAATCTTGTCAAACATCTTCAACAAAAAGGATTAGTAGTTAATAAGTCGGAAATGGAAGAATTCAAGCAAAGGTTCCTAAAAAGATTTATTGGAATTGCTATTTATATTAAGAGAGCTACAAAAGGAAGGAAGTACGAAACAAGAACGCTTTCGGGCAGGCGCAAAGAATTTCCTCCTACGAAGTTCGGTCACAGGAAATCGGCTAGCTATACAGAGAAACTAAATACTCCTATTCAAGGGTCCGCAGCGGACATTGCAAAATTGGGACTTTATAAAGTCTGCCAAGTTTTGAAAGGCACAAAAGGGAAATTGGTAGCCTTCATTCATGATGAAGTAGTGGTTGAAATTCCAACTGAACAAGCTAAAGAATTCTTGCCAAAAATAGAGCAGGCCTTACAAGAAGCAGGTCAGTATTATTTACCAAGTATGGAAATCAGTTTGTCATCCAATATATGTGATTCATGGATGGAAAAATTGGTTTAATAGTGTGAAAGTTCTATTATCTCTTATTTCTAACTGAGTCCTAATCGGAGGTTGTAGATATTTTCGAGGATGCAAATAGTCCTTTGCACCTCATTTAAAGGCAAAAACACTCCGCATGAATAAGTTCAACACTATTGGTTCGTGGTTGTGAATGGGCAGCTACTGGAACTGTTACGAATTCTTAAAGCCTAGTGAAAACAAAGCTTCAACACCTTTGGATCCCTTGAATGTAAATGGTTGATTCTATGACTCAGTCAAGTTGTATTTGAGTTAGGTTTTTTGTGCAATCAACAATTAAGGAAAGGATGGTATAGATGATAGTTACTGGTCAGGATGGTACAAGGTGGTTCATTCTGAAAGATATGGGATATGGTTTCTTCATGGAAGATGGAGATGTATTTGCAGTGCAACTTCAAGAGAATGGATTGCCACATGATGACCCTGTTGTATTCCTTGTAGATGATTTTGATTGGCCACAAGATGAAATTGACAAACTAAAACGTATGATGTTATCGGTTCTTACCGCTGATTTGTCAGTAGAGGAAATTGAAACATTGAATGCTCTATAGGGGAAATTATGGATGAAGATAATAGAAATAGATGATATTAGTGTTTTTCAAAGACTACACGTCTGCCTCTTTATCAAAATTCTAAATAAGTATCAAGACGTGTTCTAAACCTAAGACTGAGAAAAAATACAGAGTTGCAAGGAATGTTGTTACTTTCACTATTTTGACCTTTTTCAAAAGTGGACAGGTGATTTTCAGTTATATCAGCCTTAATGCCTTTCTTCATAATAAAAATGTTATGAAAACCCATTCTGTTAGTTTCTCTCCATCCACCATCTGTTTCGATGACTCTCAGCCCATGCTTGAAGCTTTTGAGCTATTTCGGGATGTTGATCAATCACATTAGTTGCCTCATAAGGATCATTCTCCATATCAAAAAGCGATAACTCAATTTTAGCCGTTCCATACTCACCAGGTTTTCCATCATCACCTGCTCTGACAAGCGTACGATAACTGTGTGGCAAATGCAATTTCCATTTACCATCTCCACTAACTATTCCGTCAAAGTTGCGCCCCGTTGACACAGGATAATACTCATGTGGATTAGTTGCATTGGGTTGACACGTGATAATATCGTACACATCCACTCCATCGATCTCATAATCGGGCAACTTTGCACCTGCTAACTTCGCGAACGTTGGCAACAAATCCACTGAACAAAATGTTTGATCCGACCACTGTCCTGCAGGAATACCATTAGGATACTTGATGACACATGCCGAACGTGTTCCCCCATCAAAGCCCGTTCCCTTTGCTTCGCGATAAGGTGTATACCCCGCGTGATTGCCATATGATACCCAAGGGCCATTGTCTGATGTAAACACAAAAACCGTATCATCTGCTACATCTTTGCGCTCTAACGCATCCATAATCTGCCCCACCGACCAGTCGATCTCCATCATTACATCGGCGTACAATCCTTCTCCTGATTTACCTTCAAACTTATCGCTGCAAAAGAGGGGCACATGTGGCATATTGTGTGGTATATACAGAAAAAATGGATTGTCAGCATTTCGCTCAATAAAATCAACTGCGTGCTCAGCATACCATGTCGTTAAATTCCGCTGTTGCTCCGGTGTAACATCATCAATCTCGATCTTGCCATTTTTCCAAAACTGCAATTCAAATTTGTCAAAATGTCGACTCTGAGGATGGTACTTCCACATATCGTTAGAATACATCAATCCCGAGGATTCATCAAAACCCTTTGCTGGTGGACGCGTCTCTTCATGGTCACCAATATGCCATTTGCCAAATACACCTGTTGTATAATCCGAAAGCTGCAAGATCTGAGCAATCGTCAAAAAGCTTGGGTCTAATCCACGCGCCCTCGGAGGAAGTGCACCATAAACTTTGTGCCGACCAGGATAGCATCCTGTCAACAACGACGCACGAGAAGCCGAACAAATGGCTTGTGGCACATAAAATTGATTGTAACAACAACCACCTTCTGCTAACTTTTCCACATGGGGTGTTGGATATTTTGTTTCCCAAAATGGACGAAAATCCGCCCAGCCTGAATCATCTAAAAACATCACAATAAAATTTGGCTTCCGACTCAAAACAAGCTCCTCCTGTTTGGAACCTCTCTTGGTCCCCTTTTGAAAACGTAAAAATTAAACGAGATCAAAAAATATTAAGATAGCTGCTATCACCAATAATACAACTGAAAAGAATACTGCTTTGCTTCGTATATCTGGTTTTTCTGCAGTAAATGCGTAAAAATACGCATATCAAACTAGTATTGCTAGAATATTGTTCTTGTACTCATTATTATTAATTTTTCAGTAGAAGATCTACTCCAGAGGATACAAGTCTGGCATCAGTTTAGACGAAAAAGCTTAGACCTTCCCGGTTAGTTGATACTTTTAGCTAAATTGGGATGACCAGTCATGCCACATATTCTTTTGTGGTGGTTTCAGTTGTGCTTGTTCTATATCTTGCTTTGTAAACTCATATAGAACAGCTCGGCGAATTCGCCGTGTGGTGTTTGGTGGACCTGTATGAGCCAAACGGTGGTGCCAAAACACAATGTCACCGGCCTCTCCATAACAGTCAACAGGCTGTTTGCCATTATAGTACTCGCGAATAACGGAATGCTCTTCCGTAGGTTCATTACGGTACTGCGATTTAAATGCGTAGTAAAATCGTTTGTGGCTGCCAGGCCAGACGGTGAAACCTCCACCACCTGGAGCTACATCGTCGATATAGCCGACAATGCCCAGATGGAATGGGTGAGCGTCTGTGTGACAAGTAGTTGAAGGTAGGGGATGGCTGCCATAGGGTAGAGTTGAGTATATACCGCGAATCCCTTTGGGGTCGGTTAGTTGCCCAGCCCCAAGCATTTGTTCAGCCATACTCCAGACGGCTGGGTCTTTAGCTAGAAGGCGTACCATCCATGATTCGCTACCTATCGTTCTGTAATGCAGGCGGAATCCTCTGCTCTCGTTTGGGGCAGTTGCTGTTTTTTCTTCTTCTTCCTCGGGACGGATAGGTCCAATCCAACTACTGGGCTTGTCCTTCGAGAATCTTTCGGGTGTATAATCCCAAAAACGTTCCCGAGCCTGGGCCATGAGAACCTTATCAAGTACGCGACGTTTGATCAGATATCCATTTCCCTTGAAAAAACGGAGGTCTTCAATGCTGAGTTTCATAGGTTACTCTCCTCCTGTTCACGAGTTGAGCTCGTGCAGGTCTTTACGCTGTATTGGTAGCTGATCTCTTGTGCTAGGTAAATTGTCTAATGTATTGTACGTAACACCGTAGGTTGATCGTGGGCCCAGAAGACAAGTGAAAGTTCCCTCTGGCTCGTTTTTCCTATAGAGTTTTGGGAATAACAACTAATCCTTGCTAGTTGATATTCTTTTTCTCGTCTTTCCTCTCTTTAATGTGAGATGTACTAACATTTTTGTGCTATCGGCCCCAGTTGCATATAACCTGCAATCATCTGAGTTTAATCAAGGTTTTCAGCGTCTTTGGTATTTTAAAGGACTCAACTGTAAAGAGATGCTGTTGGGTAATCGAACGTATACACAGGGCAAAACACAATCCAAGTACCCTGCACAAGACAAACGCATAATAGATCATACTACTGAGATCAATATAGTGTTTACCTAGAGAAAAGTCGGTCGCATTGATCGTTTCCTAGTCCTAAATTCCGAAACCGCCGGAATCTATCCACGGTTTTGCCTCTTGATACCAGTATGCGACACTGGAATAGTCAATAAAATGAGTATTACCAGCACCATGCTCAATGGTAACTGCAATCTTTTCTGAAAAGGGTATACAATCCGAAATATGCATCCGATAGCACGCTCTGTAGCCCTGTCGGTTTCCATCAAAGGGATAGATATGGTCATGAACCCAGTAGTTCTGATTCAAGTAGTCCTCTGTTCCAGTACCAATCTGCGTTTGCTCAGGGTCATCATCAATGAAGATCATCTCATTACTTTCACAAATAGCGCCAACACTCTCTGACTCCACATTTTTTGGAATATGTCGCTTTTGGACCATAAAGAAGCTTGTCCCCACAAAGTGCCCTCGACCGCGGTTATTCAGAATAACATAGTTGTCCTTACCTGTAAAATCCACCTTGAGTGCTTCCGGGTCTTCTATTCCAGTTGGAAAGTTGGTTCGAACGAACTTCTTAGCTTTGGTCGATGAAACGTAAGCATTTTGTATTGTTTCCTTTACGAATTTGACCTGATGTACTTTCTTCGCTAATTTAGATTCCTTCTGTTTGACATCGACTATATGATGTTTTTACAAGGGTTGGGTTGCCGTTTTAACGGGGCACTAAAGATGTTAACTGTCTATCCAAGTGCAGAAAAACTACTCTGTTGTGGCCTAAATCATTGACTCTCTCCAAGAATTACGTCCAGATTAGGGTATAGCTTGCGCTGGAAGTCGCGTTCCAACTGCCGATTATGCAGATGCAAGTCCATGAAATCCAACAAGGCCTTGTAGTCCTCCAGCAGATGGGCGTGCCCACTTTCCCGATAGGCCCAACCAATGGCCTCTTTTTTGCCAAGCATCTGATAAACCTGTCGTGCAGACAGGGCAGCGGCGTAGGTTCCAGCTGGATTGGCGTTATGGTCTTCGTATGCTTCGGTGAGCAATAGTCCTCGGGGAGCGATGAGTGCGTGCAGATAGTGATTGTCATATGGAAGTTCGGTATCACGGTGACGGTGGGCTGCAAACTCCTTACCGAACCAAAAGATATTACCTGAACAAAAGAAACTGTCGATGACTTCACTGCCTTTCATTTTTAGGCGGTTAAGTCCCGCTCCTCCAATACCGGAGTTATTGGGGTTAGTGATAGCAATTCGTTTATCTGTGGCACCCGCTAGAAGGACAGTTTTACCACCTCGAGAGTGACCTGTGATAGCAATGGCTTCGCTTCTTACTGCTTTGAGAGTTACTAATGCATCTACGCAACGGTGAATGGCCCAAGCCCAAGCAGGACAAACACCGAATTTAGCTTCAGGAAGGAACCGGTAGAGGCCTGTATTCCGATAGGTATCCTTGTTGTCGGCGGCGGCTTGGGTTCGGTCAACGCTAGCCGCAATGTTACCACGTTGCAGGATGCTATAGATAACCTGATCGTTGAAATAACGCCAACAACCATCGCCATCCAGCAGAGTGGGAAAGGGACCGTCTCCAGGCGGTATCCAAAGCGATAATGTTAATGAAATCGCGTGGTTCTCTGGGAATTGAACGTTGATTTCGTAAATAGCATACTGGACGCCAGGCCAATCGCGAACCTTGCTGTGGGCACGACGGATGATATCGATGCTTTCATGCTGTGGTGGCATCCCACCGAATTCGTGTGGGATGATATTATTAGCTAGTTCTTGACGCCGGCGAAACCAGGAATTGGCGTTAACAGGTGAGCCATCATCAAGGACAAGTAGGTCAGGTTTCAGGTGCATTATCGCCTCTTTTTGGTTTGCAATATGAAAGTGTTTTTTGAGCTTTCAAACGCCCGATCGTCCGAATCAACCCTAGGCATGTTAGTTCAAAACTAAGCTTTCACACCTCTACTTTTCTAGGTAGTAGATAACTCGGGTTTAAGCAATTTGTAGCTGTTTATTGACATAGATGACATAGGTCATTAAATGTCATCATTGCCTATGATAGCAATACCTTTTTCACTAGGACTCCAAATTGTTGAAATGATCATCGTGGAATTTGAGACTCAAGTCACAATACTGGCTTTGACTAACTAAGGAATATCCTGAATTCTGATTTTAAGTACTAGGATATTAGATTGACTTATCAGCAGAGAATTTTCATCATCTAACTACAATTTTATAAGTCTTTCAGGATTAACATTACTGGACAAAAAGAGCTCACGGCTCAGAAGAGGGACCTCAGAAAACCACCTCGCCTCTTTTGCACATCTCTTCCCACTCTTCGACCATTTTCCCTGCCATGCTATCTAATTTGGTTTGATCTTCGGGGGTAAGAGCTGACTTGAATTTTTTTAGCATTACTGTTGGATTGTCAGCAAACTGGTTAGTTAACATTATGACACCTTCTATTACTAAATTTCTATAGACATCAGTGGAACCGACTTCAGGCGTTAGGGTCATACGTATGCCTTCAGAGTTATATCCATAAAGAAACATCATTAAACTTTTTTTAAGAAAAGGCTCACTGATTTGTTCAACCATTGGCTCTATACCAAAAACACCATAACAACAAGACTTAAACTGCATTTCGATCAATAGAGCCATTGTTTCAATTAATTCAATACTGCGTTTCGGCATCACATTTTCCCCTTGAAAACAAAATTCCCTTATTTTAATCAAAATTCATCGAAATTATGAGTGTGTCTCATACCAGCGAGCCATGCGTTGGTCCTCATGTTTCATCCGCCACCGAAGAAGTTTCTGGCAGTATATGAGGACAGTAGACATATGTGATGGGTCATTGGCGAGGTTCTGGTATTCATCAGGATCGTTGCGAAGATCAAAAAGGAGGGGTGGGATTTTTTCGCTGGCAAATTGAACATATTTGTAATCGTTGTCGCGGATAACCCAGAGCAATCTCAAGTCGGGGTCGGAAACGATATTGGCCACTTCACCACTGATGTCTTTCTCGTAATGAATCTCCGTTTTGCTATCTTGGCTGCCCCATACACGGTTCAAGATACTGTTACCTTGGAATCGGTGGGGGATAGGAACACCAAGATAGTCAAGAATAGTAGGTGCATGGTCAATGGATTCAACAAAACCATCGAGATGTTGGCCTCGTGTGATATCTGCTAATGATGAAGGCTCGCGTACGATAAGGGGCACCCGCATTGTGCCATCGTAGAGTTGCCCTTTGCCGGTCAGGTAATGATCTCCCAAGTATTCCCCATGATCTGAGGAAAAGAGAATAAGCGTTTTATCCCACTGATCGGTGTCTTTGAGGGCTTGAAAGAGTAGGCCTAGTGAGGTGTCAAGTTCGGTAATCATACCCCAATAATTGGCCTGAGTTTCACGCAGGTCGCGGTCAGATGTGAGTTTGGGGTTTTGATAGATGCGTGAAAGATATGGATGCTCCGATTGCAATTCTTCTTCGCGTCGTTTAGCTGGAGGCATATCAGCAGGATCGTACATATCGTTGTAGGGTGCGGAGCAGATGTTAGGTGGATGTGGTTTGATATAGTTGATGTTGAGAACCCATCCATTTTCTTTGTTAGAACTAATATGATCTATAGCTCTGTTGGTTACAAATCGACACTCACAATCCTCCTCTCTGTAGTATGCAGGATAACGGAGGGGGAGATGGTCACCTGGTCCTTCAGAAGGAACATTGGGTTTGTGGATCGCGTCGTGGTTAAGGAGATGTTCTGGATAACCTTTTTGCCTGAGGTCTTCAAAGTATTCTGGGGAATCGTATTCATGGTATAAGATGTTATCCCAACCTGGTTGTACATTGTTATAACTAGGCCGTTTTTTGCGTGGGTCATCGTCGGGCAGGATCCCTGGGTCGACGGCATAGTCGTGATATCCGATTTGGGCGGGCTTGTATCCGGCCTCGCGAAGAAAAACACCCATATTTTCGTGTGCGTCAATGAGAGGTACTTTATTGTTCAAAACGCGATGGGAACATGCATAGCGACTAGTATACATACTCATCCGACTTGGGCCGCAAGGCGCAGTCTGAACAAAGCATTGCTTAAAGAAGGTACTCTCCGCCATGAGGGCATCGAGATTTGGGGTTTTGACAACAGGATGACCAACACAACCTAGGCTATCGGCACGGAATTGGTCAGCGAGGATAAAGAGAACGTTTCGAGACATAATGTTTTCCTTTTAAAAACTCAATTTGGAACGTTGATAGGCCATGACAGTGAGGCCCAAAGGGGGCTTTTGTATTTAAGAAAATTTAATACTTAAAAGTTATTTTGGTGTGACACTATGATTCAGACCTACCTCATCGGTTCTCTGCTTTATAGGCTTAGGCCTCAAATCGAACAATCGAGATATGAAGTTCCAGAGGCTTTGTAATCTATAACTACCTGATTCTACTAGGTATAAATCACGACTGAACAGGTAAAATACAAACTGGGTTTGGTATTTCTATTACAAAGCCTGTTGCTTTCAAATCACCGGTTGGATGATCGATTCGAAAAGTGACTACCGTATTCGTATCTTGATTCCCTACAATCAAGAATGTTCCGGTGGGATCTATAGCAAAGTCACGAGGAGTTTCACCTAAAGTTTGGGTGTGCCCGAGTTCAGTTAATTGACCCGTTTCAAATGAAAACCTAGCTAGGCTATTATGACCTCGGTTCGATGCATAAACATAACGACCATCCGGTGTAACA
The DNA here is from genome assembly GCA_002709695.1 of Candidatus Poribacteria bacterium. Lineage (GTDB taxonomy): Bacteria > Poribacteria > WGA-4E > WGA-4E > UBA9662 > UBA9662. The sequence continues at coordinate 94,031 of PAQF01000006.1, read as the reverse complement.
GAAATTTCCGCGCAAGATGGGGATATGTTTGTATCTACCGGTAGTGTAGATATGGTTTGAAGTGGATTAAGTAGACCATTGTCGTAAGCATAAACAATAATGGTAGCATCCATTTCGTTCAGCACAAATGCGTATCGGTTACTAGGGTGAAAAACAAAGTGACGTGGCCCCGCACCAGTATGTGTTTTCACAAACGGAGGATCGCTTGATATTAGGTCGCCTGTTGCTTCATCAAACCGATAGACTAGGATTTTGTCTAGACCAAGGTCAGGTACGAACAGAAAACGATTGTCTATACTTAAAACAACAGCGTGTGCGTGAGGAGCGAGTTGACGCGGATGGCTACTTCCAGAACCTTGATGTTGTATGAAGGCCGTAGCTTTGCCTAAAGATCCATCTTCTTGAATAGGGTAACAGACGATACTGCCAGTTTCGTAGTTCGCACTTAACACAAACCTACCCGTTTTATCAACAGTAATGTGACAAGGTAATCCTCCGTGTCCTGGCTGGTCATTCAGGGAGCAGAGGGTGTTTCCATCAATGACCAAGGCGTGGACTTTTGGGACATCTTCTATTTCTGTTTCTTGATTGGCATAAATAAATTTCTGTTGTGGGTCTATTGCTAAATAGGACGGGTTTCGAGGGCCGATAGTATTGGACATGTAAACTAGTTCCCCAGAATTCATGTCTAGGCGGCAGACATAGATACCTTCCGCCCTGCCATCGACAAATGGCAATTTTTCGGTGTAAGTCCCAATGTAGATGGTTTGGAAGTTCATGTTGTGCTCCGGTTTGATACCATTCTGTTTTTTTATCTAATAAGCTTGTCATATCGACTTGTTGAAGTCAATGAAAAGAACTGCCAGTTCCTATTCAATTTTGAATATATTGATCCTTTATTGGACATTTTTGTAGCCTCTAGCCCAGAATTTCGCTCAGGAGAATATTAATGACTAGTAGATTCAGGTTCGTATACTTATTAGGGTGTTTATTTCTCTGTTATTCGATCCTGCTTGAACCTGTTTTAGGCGTAGAAAAGTTCAAAGTCTCGAGTAATGGGAAAGGGAAACAGATTTGGTTTCAAGCGGAGGATTTCGACGAGAGAAGTCCTAATGAAAACTATAAACTGGGCAAAAAAGAGAAAGCCGTCAAGCCAGAGAAAGACGCCTTTGGTGATATCGTTACAAATGCAGGCGGCAGAGGGTGGCTACTTTACGAATTTGATATTAGTTGGACTGGTGGTAAAGCTGGTAAGTGGCGTTTTATTGGGCGTGTAATCAATCCAAGTAACCACTCTGATTGGTTATGGGTGCTTGGTGACGATGGCTCCAAGATTTCGGTGAAGGAACCTGCGTTTGCGAGACCTGATCACATTATCTTTGAGGAAAATATTCCCCCGCCATTTACTTGGAAGAAAACAGGTGACTTTGGCAAAGATGGAGGTACTGTTAATAAGCTGAAATCAGGTAAAAACATCATGATGTTTTGGACCCGCCAGAGTAGTCTGGAAGTCCAATATGACGTGTTTTGCTGGTCATCAGACATCGAGTACCAACCAACCAACGATGATTATAAAAAAGCCAAAGAAAAAACTTTAGCTGTTGAACCCACGAAAAAGCTAACAACTATTTGGGCAGGTCTAAAAAAATAACTGTCGAAGCCAATGTTAGCTTTTTGCATTTGTAAATTTAATATAGAACCTAGCAGGGGGAAAATAGATAGCTTATCTACATAATATCAGATTTGCAACTCGAATTAGCCCACAGTCTGCAGGTAGCTTTTATCCACACATACTCTGTGAAGGATGATAAGGGAAATGCTCAACTGCTGTACAATGTTGATGAGAAAAACGAACGTCATTAGTTGCTGAATAATCCTAGGTTAGCAAGTCATCTTCAAATGGGAACGTTGACAATAACTGACATTTTCCCTTTGTCACAACTACCATTTCCTCCAGCTTTACACACTCGTTGCCATCCTCACAACCTATACAACTTTCGATTGCCATCACCATATTCTCTTCAAAAATTCCTTCGCGTTTATCTTGATCATTCCAATGTGCCGCAAAGGGAATATGAGGCCATTCGTTTCCCATACCAACACCGTGTGCAACCGAATTGTAGCGCCTCAACCAGAATTCCTCAGGAACCTTCCAAGACTTTTCCGAAAACTCGCGAAAGCTCATTCCCGCGCAGATCAACTCGATATTAAAGCCAAGATTCTCAACGGCCGTTTGATATAAACGTTTTTGTTCTGGTGAGGGTATTGAGGGCTTACAATGAAAGGTTCGAGAGATGTCGGCTCCGTAGCCAAATGCACCTATCATGCCGGTATCTACGCTGACTAGCTCTCCTGCTTTTATAACCTTATCGCTACACTCACGTCCCCATGGATTAGTTCTTTCTCCTGAAGTAAGTATCGAATATTCAAACCACCCACCGCCATTTATGGCGTTTTCGTACGGAAGGTGCGCCCAAAGTGCTTGTTCAGTAATTCCTGCTTGCAGGTGTTCTCTGATTTTGGTGAGTCCACGCTCGGCTACAAAGACTGAGGCGGCGATGCACAAAATTTCGTCATCTGATTTAATGGCCGCTGCTCGTTCGACTATCCTCTCAGCATTGACAATTTCTAATCCTTCACTATAGAGAGCCATGACGAATTCAGGCTCGGAAATGTCGATGGCGATACGTTTACAGCCACTTCCATGTGAACGGACTAAGTCTGCGACCTCTTTTGCCCATCTACGGGATTGGTCTGCGTAGGAGTCTCCAGCGATGAAATAGGCAGTAACAGGGGCATCACGAAGTTCTCCTATAAAATCAGGTAACGAATCCAAACCGGGTGTTGCCAAATCATAGAGGGTTGCTGAACCTGAGTTTGGAACAAATACAGATCGAGTTGGTGAATGCATGTTGGTGATTGGTGCGTAGAAGGTCTCGGTTGCATAGCGTACATTCATAGGACTTAAAAGCAGCGCCCCAGCACAATCGTTACGGACAATTTGTTCCTGAATGCGTTCGTAGCGATAGGCCGCTACTCGTGCCATGTCAGGTATCTTTTCACAGTCCTCCAACATGAGGTCAAGGTGCTCTATGATAAATCCCATATGCTTTGGGTCTTTTTGCCAGCTGACATCAATATTAGAAGGTTGATATTTGTTCATATGCTAGTGTTTAATTATGAAACCCTATGTAAGGGTATCTTCCGTGTGGTGATGACGAATTGATCAGATGAAACACCTTAGCAAGGCAGTTAAACATGTTCCCCAATGGGGTAGTGGATCAAGAAAGAAAAAGTACCCCCTATTCGTAGCCATGGTGGAGGAATTAACCAAGGCCATCTGGTTTACAAATGTTGAGTTGTAAAACATTAGAATTATTCCGTTTGTAAATTACAAGTTATCAAGGGCAATAGTTGAGAGCCAATTCGTTAACCGAAATTTTACCATTTTGATCTTTATTCTTCATGTCTCTAACTAACTAGTTTATCAATCAATAAACCTAATAAGCTAAGAGAAATTTTCAAGCCACGATTATTCAACCAACTCCAAGGTCTTTTATATTCTTGTCAAGCTCAATCGTAAGGACCAGGATTATGGCCGCCTAACAGGCGAAGTTGGCGTGGACTGGCAGCAGCCAGCACATCTGGATTATATTGAAAGTAAAGGTAGGGGGGGAACTTCTGGGTGATCATCCGATGGGAGTAGTGAACCATAAAAGTATGACGAATCTGATTACTAATATTAGCTGCACCTCGGTGCCAAATTTCACTGCGAAAAAAAATGCAGTCGCCAGCCTTGCCGAGGAAACTTTGTTCTTCGATGCCATTCCAATTAGTTTCGTGTTTTTCATTCGATCGACCAGACCGATGGCTGCCAGGGACAAGTTTAGTGGGACCTATTTCCTCAGTCATATCATCAAGATAAAAGTGGGCAGTAGTAATATAAATCGGCATTTGCAGACGAGGATCGGCCCATAATTCCTCGGGCATACTTGCTGGTAACCAATCGGTGTGAAGGTGTTGAGCCGGTCGCCCTGGACCAACAGCCCAAGTATGCATGCTAACAATATGACAATCAGCTCCGTGAACCGCTTCAGCGAGTTCTATTAAACCTGGCTTATCCAAGTATTTGAGGAAGAGTGGATCACGGTTGAAGGCTGCGTTTATACAACGCTGAAAGTGCCCGTCTCTTTCCAATGTCAGATCGATATCCAGCGCTTCAGCTGACGGTTCCAACTGTACCGAAAGCTGGCGAAGTTCGGCCACTTCCTCAGGTGTAAGAACATTGGAAAAGTAGACAAAACCATCCCTTTCCATTGCTTCAATTTGCTTTTCTAAGCTTTCGTGTGCAACAAGTGGTATTGCTGAGTTCATATTTATTTTACTCCTCTTAGTATATGTTACATGGCTGGGTTAATCCTGCTGCCTATGTCGCTGGGTAAAAGGGCCACCAGAAAAACTTCATCTGTATGAAGAAAACTCACTCCTTGTGTAATTCTAATATCTCTGACGTTTCCCCCGTGATACAAACAATTCGTCGTCTACAATTCAATCCCCCTTCTCTTTCACCTCAACAGGGAAATTGTGATAGAATGAATTGCCCTTGATCCAACTGGGTTGGTTTGAACTTTCTGTATAAAAAAGGAATTCGATGATTGATAAAACCCCGAAGCAATACGTTGTCCAGCGTTTAGAAGAAGAAATTACAATTGATACTGACTGGGACAAAAGTATTTGGGTAAACATCTTAACTGGAAGACTCCGCTTCTTCATGGGGGCCAAACCAGATCATTTCCCAAAAACACGATTCAAAGTTGCCTATGATAGTAAGTACATATATGTGATTTTCAAGGTTGATGATCAATATATTCGTGCGGTTAGTAAAGGGTATCAAGCTTCTGTATGTCTGGATAGTTGCGTGGAATTTTTCTTCACACCTAGCGAAGATATATTAACTGGTTACTTTAATCTTGAAACCAATTGTGGTGGAACAATCCTTATGTACCATCAAATTACCAGCGGGTTACATTCTAAGCCACTGATAGGTCAAGAATTAGATAAAATTGAGATAGCTACTTCTTTACCTAGTCTAATCAAAGATGAGATCGTTGAGCCAACTAGCTGGACACTAGAATACAAACTCCCAATATCAATATTGGAAAAATATACTAACATTGCTCGACCTGATCCAGGAGTCAAATGGAAAGCTAATTTCTATAAGTGTGGCGACAAAACTTCACACCCACATTGGCTAACGTGGTCTTTTGTTGATAAGCCAAACCCGAATTTCCATAGTCCTGACTTCTTTGGAACACTAATCTTTGCATGACTTTTATATTCACCTTAAGCAATTTTATTAGAGCTCGAACTTCTTGGTTCAATCAGCATAAGAATTAATTATAATACGCAATTTGAAATGGAAAACAAGTTAAAAAATAGACCCAGAGTACTACTGATGAAGTCAGACAAAGTTTTGCACTGATTCCTTAGATAAGTTAAATAGGGATTATTATGAAACAACCAAATAGAGAACATCTGTGGGCTGGTGCGGCCCTTGTGGATATCACTCCGTCAGTTGGCACACATCTTTCGGGAAGTGGTTGTGGTGAGCATCATCCAGCCATTTCCATCCTAGACCTTTGTTTGCCAAAGCAATCGTTTTTGAGCCAGAAGACCAACACACATGCATAATAACCCTAAATGCCACTTATAGACAGACTATACAGACAAAATCCGCTCCAGCATATCCGAAAGAATTGTTTGGAATTAGGGAACTCTGTTATCTCGAAGGACCAATTGATCCCGAAGTTGGTGTGCTTTGTATCCAAGACATGGATATGAAACCGTTGGCTTTCCTTCTTCGAACTATACTTGTCATCCCGTAAATGTATTTGGATATGATAAAACATACCAGATGGTATCCTCAGATTGACCTGGGTCCTGAACACAGGAAATGCAGAAAATATATGGTAAGGATACAGTCCCACTTGTAATAAATGGTTGTTGTGGTAACATCAACCCATGACATCCATTTGATCCAGATTTCAGGCCGAACCATCGACGTATGGGACGCAAACTGGCAGAGATGAGCGAAAGGATTGTCTCCAATTATGACATTTACAAGTTATGCGCTGTTGGATAGGAAGATCGAAAACATTATGCTCCCTTATAGGAAAATTCCTTCAGTACGGCTGAAAGAGGTCGAAAATATCCTTCAGGAAAACCCTCGTCCCCCCCGTTTAGAAACAGGAGAGGTGGATCCACGCTGGTTCAGAGCAGCATCGACATGCAGTATCGAGCTTTGCCGAGAACATGAGCCGGATTTCCTATATGAAAAAAGTTTTTCGAGTAGGAGACCTAGCCATCGTTGGATTGCCGGGGGAACCCTTTGTTGAGGAACAACTGGAGATTAAAACGAACTCCGAATCACCCTATATCTCTGTTGCACATCTCACCACCCACTACGTTGGCTATTCGCCAACTTGAGATGCCTATATCCGAGGTGATCACGAAGCCAATAAAGACGTTACTTATTGGGCTAAACTAGCCCCTGGAAGTTTAGAGGCTGTAGTAGAAAATGCCAGAGGACTTATCAAAAATATTTTTGCATGACATAACGTCGGATAATTCGAGAAAAAAAAGAATAGTCTCCAAGACAATGCAACGTTACACTCTGTACTAATATCTATTGGTAAATAGACATTAGTCAATTAAACAAAGAAAAAGGAATAACATTTTTCCAAAGAGTACAATCCCTGCTAATACTCACGAATCAGTTAGAAGAAAACAAACTTGTTAGTCCCTTAAGTAGTAGAGGCTTGATTCCCAACAAGTTCCCTAAATCCTACCGACAACCAACTGAACCAAATTTAATAATTTGCGTTTTCAACTGATCGGACTAGAAGCTCTTGTAGTCTTGGAGGAAACGCATCATAAACGTTGCGTGTCACGAGTGGCCAGATGTCTGGAGGTCGGTGGATCGCCCCTGGAATGTAAAAAGCATTGGCGAAAAAACGATCTTTATTAGTGGTCGTATTTGCACCGATAGCATGCCACAGCCCATTGTGGTAGATGAAGAGAGAACCGCGTTTTCCCACAACCGGAATCTCAGAATCGTAGGAAGAACGTTGTGGCCCTCGCCGAGTATGGTGACTAAATGGAACAATACGAGTTGCTCCGTTTTCGGCAGTACCATCGCTTAACATCCAAAAAGCCTGTAGCCCACCCCATGACGGTGTTGGAGAATCTGGCGAAGATTCACCAGAATAGTTCCAAGCAGCAGCACGTAGAGGCCAGTCAGCATGCAACGCTCCAGCCTTTGTTCCAGGTTTACACCATCTTACTTGAGCAATAGCCAGAATGAAATCTTGTCCAAGGACAGCTTCAGCAATTTCCATGATCAATGGGTGGATACATAGAGGCGCAAGCTCAGGGACTACATTCAATGCATCCTCTAGACTTACGTAGTGTTCTCCTCCTCCAGTAGCGTGTCCACTTTGAGCCTTAACAGCTTCTATTCGTTCGCGACAGATACCTTCTAGTTTTTTTGCCTCTTTAGCCTCCAATACATCAGGAAAAACACAGTAACCTTCTTCTGACAACCGTACCTTGACATTCTCTATATCTATACTCACAGCTTAATTCCCTCCCACAACTGCCAAAATCAAAGTTCAATATTGGCTTTCTATTCTTTTATACTTTATGTGGCTACTTCACAGTATATAATACCTTGCTTGTATCTTATTATGTCAAGCCCTAAACTGCAATTTCTATAGTGAGAAAATGGGTTGCTATCATACTTCACATTCAGACTTTTTCATGTCATGGATGAGACAACGAAAACACCATCAGGCATGTTGAATGACAAAACTATCTGTTAGGAATACCAAATATTAAACCTGCTTCGAGCTCGTTTTCCCTTTTCTTTACATCACTGGTAAAAATCATGCTATTATTTTCTGGACTCGATATGCATATACTAATTAAAGAGTCCTTGAAACAGGTAATATTTGTTAGCATAAATAGGTTAAAAAGATGATAGTATTTTACAGATGCTACATAAGAACACGTATTTGATCTCCTTCCAAAAAAACTCCGGAAGTGCTTGGCACTTCGCTACCCTTCAGTTTCTTTCTTTTGCCGCCTTATCTCTATTTGGCACTTATGGTAACGTCTACTTTAAACGACGTGGTTTATCTGACATCCAACTTGGTATTTTACTCACAGTACCAGCAATGGTCTCGATTGTGGGGCCTATGATTTGGGGAATTGCAAGTGACCTACTGCAAAGACGTAAACCAATAGTAATAACTATGTATTTAGTCTCAGCTATTTTGTTCCCTTTATTCTGGTTTCTGAACAGTCAAACCTTTATTTTGATATGCATTACTATGGGGTTATTTTCTTTTTTCTTTAATCCGAGCATCCCATTAACCGATACTTGGACACTTGATTACTTGTCAAATACAGGTGGTAATTATGGGAAAATTCGGTGTTGGGGGTCAGTTGGCTATATAGTACCGCTCCTTTTTTCCACCGTGCTTTTTCCTTCGTCCGCTGGAGGTACGGCTGAAGTTTTATTGCCAATGTTCTTCGGTGTATCTGGTTTCCGGCTGTTAGCTGCCAGTCAAGCTAGCTACATGACTGACATTATCCCCTCAGGACAAAAAAAACTGGATTGGAAAATACTGAGAATTTATCTACGTCCTTTTGCTATTACTTTCTTTTTCTGCGTCTTCATGCGTAGTTTTGCTTTCAGTCCTTTCTTTGCTTTTTTTAATATCTATTTGGATACATTAGGGGTAACAGATAACATGAAAGGCCTACCTTGGATCGTAGCTGCTGGAGCAGAAGTGATCATGATTGCTTTTTCTGACAAGTTGATGCAGCGATTTGGGGCAGTAACAGCCATCATTAGTGCATATGTGGCAATGGCAATTCGTTTTTTCGTTTTAGCAACTGCACCGAGTTGGGAGGTTATTCTGTTTATTCAATTACTTCATGCCTTTACTTTTGGAGCCTACCATCCAGCTGCTATTCAGATTATCAACCAAATTACACCTGAATCCTTTCGAGCCACCGGGCAGACATTAGTTTCTGTTATAGGTGGTATCGGTAGAATTCTAGGCAACCTGGCAGGTGGTTTTTGGGCTTCGTCCTATGGCTATTCAGTACTGTACAAATACCTTGGGATAAGCGTGAGCGTAGCAACCCTAATTCTGGTAATAGCTTTTGCCAACTGTGAGAAACCACAATTAAACGATGATTAACATCATAAGTGTCAAAACGTCTATTTTTTTAATGCTATGTGGAAGATGGTAGAGCATAAGCATATCTGAAAACACTGAAATCGAAGGAAGGACTTGCTTTGAGATGAGGAACAATCCGAAGAAGGCTCCAAAAATTACACTATATATTTACTGGGTCTTCCAGAAACTTGGAGATAGTTTAAGGGAACGCAACCCTGATCAACAAAAAAATAAAAGTTGTAGTCATAGTAAGGATTTGTTATATTACGATGGCCTTAGATCAAGCCAACTCCAATCAAACAAGAGAGAATTGAAATTAGGCAAGATAATGAGTACACAACCGGCTGATGTTCTGTCGGCATTTTAAAGAACCAACCCTGATACAAATTTTATTGTCAAATCCCAATTCTCTCAAGGCATGGTTGTATAGTCAAAATAAACCTGTACCTATGATTTAATAATGACCCTAAATTACTCAGGAGCAATCACTTTGGACAAACCTCATATTATTTACATCCTCTCCGATGAACATCGTGGTCAGGCTATGGGCCACTTAGGTGACCCCAACGTACAGACGCCATGGATGGATCGACTTGCTTCAGAGGGGGCCAGCTTTTCTCGTGCCTATGCCAATTGCCCTATTTGTACTCCATCACGCGGTACTATTTTTAGTGGCCGACACGCTCATGCTGGTCCTGTTGCTGGTTTCTTCGATGTATTCAAACCTACTGCTCCTAGTACTGCGACAGAATTGCGTAAGGCAGGATACCACACTACTTATTTTGGCAAATGGCATTGTGGTATCGTACGCAACCAAGTTCCATCCTCAGTAGTTTCAGACCAAACTGGTATTTTCGAAGGTGGCTCGCGCAACCGTACACCAGAGTCTCATCGGGCTGGATTTCAAGATTGGTATGGATTTGAAAATCTCAACCGCCACTTTAACAGCTCGATCTACGAACTTGACAACCACGATCCAACACCTTTGGAAGGATATGAAACTGATACACTGACGGATAAAGCCATTGACTATATCCGTCACTACGACCAAAACGAGCCACTTTTCCTGGTGCTTTCCGTCACACCTCCACATTTCCCTTTAATTGTTCCTGAAAAATGGGAACGCTGTGTTCCTGGCGACTTGGTTGTTCGTGAAAACTTCCACGATTCTCCCGAAATGCGCCAGAATTTGGCAACCTACTATGCTATGATCGAAAATCTTGATTGGAACATTGGCCGCCTTAACGAATGCTTGAAAAGCCAACCGGGTTTCGAAAACACCTTGCAGATCTATTTTTCCGATCATGGTGACTACATGGGATCACATGGTGCCTTCAATACCAAGGAACATCCCCATGAAGAGTCGGTACGCATCCCCTCAATTTTCCATTGGCCTGATAACATACCCGCTCAGGGTTGTGTCAGTGGCCTATTCAGTTTGGTCGACATGATGGCAACAACACTGGGACTAGTTGGCTGTGAGGTTCCAGCTTGGAACCAAGGTGCTAATTTCGCTCCTCATTTACGAAACGAGGATTTCACACCTCCCGAAGACGTATTATTGGAAATGGTAGGTAGTCCTCGTTGGAATCTGGGAATGCCAGATTGGCGAGGGTTGGTGAACGATCGCTGGAAATACGCCTTTATTGAAAACCGAATCGAATTACTCTACGATTTGGAAAACGATCCCTTTGAACAAAACAATCTCGCTCGCAAAACGCCCCAGGAATGTGATCGTCAACGCTGCCGATTACTCGAACTTCTGCACCAAACTCGCGAACCTTATTGGGATGTACTAATCGAAGATGGAGTTGAATGCCAAACATCGGTTGTCGATGTCAGTCCCAATCCCAGTTTTCGTCTAGCCTATCTAGACGAAAACTAAGCCTTTATTCAAATTACTCTGCGTTGTTGAACTAAGCAATGTAGTTGTAAGTAATTGATTTTTCAATCGGGAAGAGTTGGATTAACCGCGGAACTCTTGCTTGAACTCGGAATAGTAGTGCTACAAGGCATTGCATCCACTAGGTACGTCCCCTGATAAAGTTTGCAAATAGTTTTGCCTGAATCTGGAGGAAAAGGGAGAAGACATTCACCGTTCTGCAGTTGACCCTCTGATAATATTTCACCATCTTGGTTAACCAGTTTTATACTAGCATCCACTAGATCTTTACGTAGTCGAACCTTTAAATTAGGGTACTGCAAACCCAGCTCCATACAAACCGGCAGATAAGCGATGCAACTCACCGCACGCGACTCCAAATCCAGAGCAACAATAACATGACCATCTCGAAATATCGTGCGGACTTCACTATATCTGTATAAATCCACAAAATGGAAATTGTCTCTCGGTACAATAGCTATCAAGTTTTTTTGGACTGTCGATGTGCCTGCATTGTATATTGTGTATACCGTTTTGTTGGTGGTGGAAAACCGATTGACATAGACTAAAGGGACCATTGAGCGGAGCATCGGTTCCGGATTGAGTGACCCAATAGCATCGGCGTTATCCTTCAAAATTTGCCGTTCGTGTTCTCTGTAGCAGTATTCTCGGTTAAAGGCTCCAGTGGCGTTAAAGAAACGCCATTCTGGATGCTTTTCGCTAATTTGGTAATCAAACACTTTATGTCTAGGGAAGTAAAACCGGTTAATGTTCAAGCCCACGAACCCTTCCCAGTTTCCAGCCACATGGCTTGTAAAAGGTTGTTCGGTCAGATCGTAGCACAAACTAGCATCCAAATACTGACCCAATATGTCGATTCCCTGAGACTCAGTCAATAAAACCGAAGTAGGATCCACATTGTCCATGGCTTGGCGAATCTGGCGAGCTTCCTCGGATTGTGCCTGTAGTTCATTATAATGTCCCCAACGAGCGAAGGTATGAGGATGATTTGGATTCAAACAGATCCGCGAGGCACCACCCATCTCATCAATGCGTACTCCATCGCCACCAGTTTCTTCAATCACCCGTGCGCAGGCTGCAGCAAGGTAATCCCTCCATTTTGGGTTATCCGTACACATTTGCCAATCATAGTAAGGCCAATAATAGTTGCCTTCTGGCCACATAACAGCCCACTCGGGACCTCGCTCCCGACCAATAATGCTACTGAATGCTGCCTCAGCCTTATTCAGGTAAAACGTTGTTACGTACCCCTTACTTTTCAATTCGCTAATATATTTGCGAAACGTTGTTAACCCACCCCAACGCTCATTATATCCTCTCAATCCATAATCACCCTGGGCACCCCATAAAACATGTTTCCCTTCCAGCATTCCATGTCGATCAGGCCAGAGTTTGTGTGTAATGCCATACTTGGCGGCTGTGGCTTTATGTTCTGTCATGTATTCATTGGTAACCTCATCGTGTTCCCAATAACCGGAGTGTTCCAAGCCACCGACGAGCTTAGTCATAAAATCATCCTCCACATGTTCCATGACCTTGTGCCCCCATTGTGTGGGATCTGTGTTGTATGATTCTTGATCACCAGGTCCACGAAACCCCCATTCAGGGCCAGTGCTATCATAGTTAAAAACAGCAGTCAGTTTGTTCGGGTATCGATTCTTATGAGAAAACCCTTCAAACCATCTCTTGTAGGATTCCATAGCAACCCGCCAGTCACCATTCATAATACCAACGGTAGCAGTAGCAAATTGCCATCGTTCATTAGCCTTCATATCCCTTCCCCAATAAGAGAATGCCATACTGGTACCCAGTGTCTCTCTGAATGGATTCCAGAAGATTAAGCCTTTCGGAGCTCGGCCATTTGATTCATCTACCTTGACTGGGTTAATAGTAAAGGTAGGGTCATTTTCCTGCTCGTCAGCCTTCAGCAAATGGAGGATTTTGTATTCTCCGCTCTGATCATTCACCCTTAAAAAGAGTCCACCACCCAACCAAGGACAAAATGAGGCCATCTGTTGGAAATAGGTGTGACCTCCTCCATAACCACTGATGTACCGAGCCGGATGATTCAGCACAATTCCCGTAGAATAGGGATAAAGATATCGATCTTTTATGTATCCTTTACTCCATCCAATTCCACCCAAAACAGGAAAAGCCGATTTGATGATTCTATTCCTATCAGCACGATTTCGAATGGAAAATCCAAGTTGCAATTCAGAGGATCGACCCATAGTAACGCGAAAGTGTCCAGTGAGTTCAGCTTGATCATGGGAAAGATCGTACACAACAGCGATTTGCTCCGGATTGGATACCAAAACCTCTTTCCTAACCACTGTAAAGTCTCTGCCTGTCAGATGTCTGCCTTCCACCTCGAGAGAGAAAAGGTTCTCCTTCACAGTTTCCTTGAGGGCATTTTCCTGCATTGATTTATGCACCAATTCATGCAGGAAAAAACCTTCTCGGTGATGGAACACAACTCGCATAGCACCATTCTCAAAGATATCACTATTTTTAGTCTGCACCAATTGGGGAGAAACTTCCTTTGGAGATAGTAATGGTTTCACCTCAGGACACATGTCAAGCCGAGGAAGGGAAGGGAAATCCTCATGGCTGAAGGAAAGGTCATCCAATTCAACGTCCTTGGTAACCAAGACCATGCGAACCATATACTCACCAGCACAATTACTATTATTTAATGGTCGTTGCTGCCAAGAGGTTCCGCCATCTACGGAACGAAAACTACAACCTTGGTCTTCAAAAATATCGATTCCTATTACCAACCGATCATCATTCGCTTCGGAGTCCAAGTTGAGACGGATAATGATCTCATTCAATCCGTGTTTGAGTTGATTCATTTCAATAGGAAAGTCGAACCAATTAATGGCTAACCGGGTGTTGAACCAGCCCCATCCAGTACTACTGAGTTCAGCTGTGGTAAACGTATTAATATGATTGTTGACTATTACGTCGAATGTCTCATCGAATCCACCTATGGTTTGCATGAAAAGGCTAATCTTCACTGTCCCAATGTCAGCGAAATCCTGGGCGGATATCTTGGACAGATCAAGGATCTTTTTGACCTGGTGAGCATCGTCTTTCAGGTTACAATGACTGTAATCCTTATAGTTATAGAAAGAATAATCAGCTACAGCCACAAATACACCGGGCTTAGGCTTAATAATCATTGTAGCTAGAGCCATATTAATATCCATCCCAATACTTAATACAAGCAAGCTGAGTGCTGTCACACACCAGGACCATAGACGTGTACGATGAAATCCAATGCTCATTCTTATCCCTTTTCATGCTATGACAAAAACTTGCTCCAAAATGTTTTAGGTTCAAACCGAGAATACATGGTTCGACTATAAACTCAATTGATTAACACATGTAAAAGATAAAGGTATTGATAATTGACAACAGCAGCATAGAAGATATTGATCAAGCCACAGTGGCTATGATTGCACTGGAGCAATACTACTAACCTGGTTAAATCAAAAACGAAGTTGCTTGTTTTGCAAGCAAAATTGTTTGGTCTTTACTATATCCAATTTAACCAGATAGATATAGAATCCCAAAGTTTCACCTTTCAGTGTAAAGGATGCTTACAGATTATTCTACCCGTCGAAGAGTGCTGCCATCTTGAACAGCACCATAAAGTTCCTTGAATGTTTTACTCCCGTCATCGGAAACCACCTCAAGGGTGGAACCCGTTTCGCAGATAGGCATAGCATCTTCAGGATAGACGGAGTGTAGTTCCTGTTTGCTACAACCATAGTATGTAACTTCACTATTAAGACGAGAATATCGATAAACATGACGAGGTGGTTCAACGAAAGTATAATCCACGCTATATTTCTTCATTGCGGTTTGATCCACCTCCACACCTATCCCTGGGGTTTCTGGCACACGATGGAAACCTCCACGAAGCTCAATTTTCTCTGTAATAAGCTCGCTCTCCCAAATATTCATGCAGGTGATAGCTGGCCATTTGGCTTGTACACAGACAGCCCCTAAATGTGCAGCCCATGTAGTGGTAATACCAGTACCAACCATTTGCAACCAGAAAGGTTTATTCGCCTCTTCACAAACAGTTGCCTGTTTTAACAAACGATACGCGCCTGCACAAACCACAAAACCGTCGGCGACATCCTCATGTAGGGTGGTTAGGATGGGAGGAGACCCATAATGCATGGCTATGGGACGATTTATCCGTTGACGGATCTGTTTATTGCCTGCGACGTCGTCTTGGGGAATAGGGGTTTCAATCATTGCTATCTGTTCGTACCGTTCAAGAGTTTTGAGAAAATCTACTGCGTTGGCTGCGTTAGCAAGCGTTGCATTGAAGTCAAGGTCTAGTTTGAATTGTGGTGGTACATCTTCTATAATTGCTTGAATTGCTGCATGTAAGTCGTACCATGTTCGTGCTTTCAGCTTGGAGGACATGTACCCTTGCTTAACTGCATCTTTGCACTGTTGTGCCCAATCAGCCGGAGGCATATCCATCCCCCACCAAGACAGCGGACACCAATCCCGAATTTTAGTTCCTAAAAGAAGGTAGGCAGGAATATTTAAGGTTTTACCAACGGCATCGAAGAGAGCAATCTGCACCCCCGCCCCCAGACTATCTTCCCAGAGAAGACCACCTGCTTCCCGTCCTACAACTCGATCAGCAATATCATCGGGAACTGTTGCCCATGTGTAATTGGGGATGGTCTCCCCCCAACCGGTTACACCGTTATCAAGTGTGATTTTGCAAATCTGGACGATGCGCCAATGAGGAAGCCAGTACTGCATATGCTCATTGGTATGTGGAGTGAAGGGAACATCCAGATAAGTCAATTCAATATCAGTAATTTTCACGGTCATATCCTTTCTAACACAACACATAGCCAGACTAATACAACAACTATCTAATTATCAGATGGACAAATTAAAATCACAGTTCGGCGGGGAAGAAAATCCGCGCTAAATATAATCTAATTCTAACACGATTGGTATATCAGGGTAAAGTAACGGGGGTTTTCCAATTTGATAATTGTGTAGGCACCAGTAACTACTCCAATCATTTGTCCAACCATCAGGAAATTGGTTTGATCGATTATCACAAAGGAAAAGACTAAAATTGAGATAGAGTGTCATGCTACATCATAAATATGCTAGGTACCTGCATGCAATAGATCTAAGCTTTTTTCATTAAATTATCTGCAATGCTCAGTTCTAAAAAGAGTACCAGATAAGCTCTCACCATCTTATTATCTATTCTTCAACTGGATACTGAAGCAATGTATGGAGTTCATAATCAATCGTAGCATATTCTTTGCTTTGGTGCTATATAAAGCCTCGAACTTTACATGAAACCATTACTTATAGTATGATTTTATATCCTGGCCTAAGATACTTATTATTACCTAAATAACAAATTAAAATCGAGGGAATTCAATGCATATTCAAATAATCAATTTCAATCTTGAAGGAATCAGTCGAGATGAGTATGAAAAAGTTTGTGAGGGCTGGGCTGGCGATTTTGCTGCATTGCCAGGACTCGTTTCTAAACATTGGTTAGCAAACGAAGAGAACAATACATATGGTGGTGTTTATATATGGGAAACTGAAGAAGCAATGCAGAATTATCTCGAGTCAGAGCTTTTCCATGGGGTAGGTGCAAATCCTGCGCTTGCAAATGCTGAATCTAAAGAGTTTGAAGTAATAGAAGCACTTTCTGAAATTACGTGAGGAATTTAGTCTCTATCCTAGCAATATTTTGGATCTTCTTTGGAACAATTAGCCTAAAGTTGAATCAATTTTGGCTGAACAATGCACACAGTTACAAAATATCGAAAAGCAGAATCACTTATAGTGAACTTGGGTTACTGCTGGTGGCTCTAGTACCCCTATCATTATGATATTGGTCCACAAAAGCCCCAGTACAAATTAGATTTTTTTATGGCTTTGGAATTAAAGCCTCTAACAATGACATTCTCCACTTTTTCGTTTCTCGATCATAAACCCCAAATCCAGCACCAAATTCCCAATAAGCCCACGAGAAATTGAATTTCTCTGCTTGTTGCCTTACATAGTTCGTCCACAGAATTCTATCTTGAAGATTTGCTTTGTTATAAGCACCAAACTCACCTACAAAAACTGGCACCTTTTTTTCTTGGGCCCAGTTTGAAACCCGCAAGAAATCAGATTCAATTTTTTGTGTTTGGCGGGTTTCGTTTGACCATGATGTTCCAATCCATTTATCACTGCCATTTACCCATTCAGCACCTTGATGCGTAAAATGAAAAGGATCATAGTAGTGAACTGTGAGAATAATATTGTGATCAGGCAAAACGAGTTTGTCCAACTCAGCAGAAATATGATTCCAGTTAGCTGGCCCAACAATTAGTGTTCGATCAGGATTGGTTTTTCTTACAATTTCAATACACTCTGTGAGAAGATCGTTCCACAAATTCGATGTTAATTTTCCATTTGGTTCATTCAGTAACTCAAACAAAACTGTGTTCGGCGCGTCTTGAAAATATGTGGAGATTTGATTCCACAAGCAAAGATATCGATTCCTATGAGCTTGGGGGTCAGAGAATAAATCTTGGTAGTGATGCATGTTAATGACAATAGCCAGCTCGTTTTCAATCGCCTGATTAACAACCCAATTGATGCGATCTAAGAAAGATATATTTATTTGATAAGGGACATTCTCCGAGGCATGAGATGACCATCGAATTGGAACGCGAACTGCAGTAAACCCAGCTTTCTTTATTAGTTGAAAGTGTTCGGCTTTCAAGACGATTCCCCAATCTCCTTCAGTTGGTGCTTCTAAAGCATTGCCCAAGTTAAGACAATGCCGAAGACTTTCATTTTGGATAAATGGCATTGTCATTTCCGAATTCAGTTCATTTGCGTCTAATATCTTCAATAAACCCATTAATACTGTAATAAACTTAATAGTACTTGAACCTATTCTCATTGGAATCACTCCTGAATTGAAGCCAAAAATATCTCACACATTTTTAAAAAGCTTTGATTAAACATAAACCATCCAGCAACCTGAAAAATTTGGGTTTCCGAATAAGATAAACCTGTTGCACAAGTAGGTGGGGACCAGGTTTGACTAGACTAAAACTATACTGCTGTATGAAGCCCCAACCTCTACAGATGGGAATTATTTCGCCCAGTCGAAGATCGCAGAAACCAGAGATCGTACAGGAGAAAATCTGCGAAACATTTCTATCTAGCCCTCAACAGATTTCAATCGTTCGACTAACTTTTATGTTATCCAGTTAAACTTGACGACACAATGCTTTTGATGTGTCCATACGATGTGGTCTGAGCTAGTTCCTGTGTTTCTGGTGAGAGTCTTTCCCAAACTTCATCGGGCAACAAAGAGTGGCGTCGGCCAAGATGAGTCGTAAAATACTGTGGTTTGTAACTTAAAGTTAAAAACCGACGATCCCGGTCAACCGGTTTCCAGATTAATACTCCATGCACTGTTAATTCTGACAAAATGACAACATCACCAGCCCTAGGCGTAACATTAACCAATGCTGAATGTAAAGGGTGATTGGGATCTTCCATGTTTTGGAAGAAAATACCACTGGGACGTTCGAATTCGCTTTTGTGTGAGCCAGGTAAAACAACTAATCCCCCGTCACCTGGATAAACATCAGTGAAATAAAAGAAACAAAGGAAATCATCACAGTAAATATGCCTATCTTTAACAGCGTATCTGCGTGTCTGCCAACCACAATCTTCGCGAGCACAGTGCATCCGCACAAGCTTTTGATTATGATGTGTGTTGATAGTAAGCCTTCCTCGGCAGAAACGCGGTTTACCACCAGTTAACTCTTTGATGATTGGTCGTGTGACTGGATGCCAAGTCAAAACTTCGAGCGATTTATCAGCTGAAAACGCATGTGAGAAGGATGTGTCGTCTCCATCACTGCGTCCTATACCCAGTGGTAATTTATCAGTCGGCATTTTTAGCAAACGGTCGATTGCCAATTGGGCATTGCTGAGTTCATCTGCGACTAAAACATCTTTAATATGAAGGTACCCATTTAGGTCAAATAAGTATTTTTGCTTTGCTGTCATATTGTTTTACGCCCTTTCCCCGCTCAGATAGAGGAAACTCCTTGAACGAAAAGCAAGTTTAATCATGTACCCAAGGCGATTTTCAGCTGACAGTACTTCGGGCTAAATCAGGGAAAATTTGGTCATGAATCTCCATCGGTTGCCTGAGATGTTCCATTCGATCCTCGTCAGCTGTATCTATCATTGTAGGATAGAAGATACCTGCACCTGTTTTTAATTTATAGCCACCGGCTGAATGACTGCTTAGATATCTATGTGCCAGCTCTAAATCTTCCGGTGTTTTAGCCCGACGCGTACAGTTCATGGTGAACATACGCCTGCGAGTTCCACCACCAAAGGAAGCATGATATAAATCATGGTTAAAAATCACAATGTCTCCAGGATTGGTCTCAACGGCTATACTGCCTGGAAACTCTGTAGGCGGCACACCAAAAAGCTCAAGTGAATTATTGACGTCTATTTGTTTTTGGCGAACAAAATGATCTGGCCGATGACTGCCAGGAATCAAACGAACTGCTCCTGTATTTCGAGTTAGTGGATCTAAATAAAAAGCTGTTTTAGCCGCAAAAAGTTGCCCCCAGTTTCCATCAGGATGCCAGCCAGTATTTCCACTATAATAGTTACCATCTCCAGTACAGTAGTTAAAGTCTTCCCCAAGTATCCCTCCAATGAGACCAAGTATAGAAGGATGATCCAAAATAGCACACATCTCTGGTGTATGTTCAATAGGACACAAGAACATAGTACGACTTGTACCGTCATGATTCTTTCCGCCAGCATAATTTTGAATTGACCATTCAAATCCTTCAATAATTTTCTCTATCTCTTTTGAAGAAAAGAGTTGACGCACCAATAAATAACCAAAAGTATCGAAGAAGTTAAGTTGCTTTTTGCTAAGTGTCATTTGTATCCCACAATTTTTTACAAGCTTGTATTTGGCTTACTTAACCCCGTCTGATTGTGTTTGCTCTACGAAGTACAAACCAAGATTATCTGCCGGGGTAGAGGATTCGTTTCTGACGAGGGTCAGAGCCAACTTCAGCATAAAAGGCTCGCTGGTTAGGTGTCATTCGTTCCAAGGCCTCTTTTGAGGGCCAGAAATTACGCCACTTTACACCAGCATGGTTGTATTTGTAGAACAGATTCACACGTTCTCGGTCGTTGTCCCAAGGTGCTGCACCATGCGATAACGCTTCGGTGAAGATAACAGCTGAACCGGCTTTGCATGGAACAGAACGAAGCAGTGACGTATCAATTTCCCCATTTTCGAATCCACGCCTTTCCACTGGTAAGGAAAAATTAGCTTTATGGCTGCCTGGGATGCAGACAAAACCACCTTCTTCCTCACTTACATCAGTCAAATTGAAAGCCACAACAGTGTGAGCACTGTAGATCTGGCCATTGAAATGATGATACGAAAAAATGGGGTCAACACCGTCACCTCCACCATGTATCTCCAATCCAGCGTAGCCTCGACGGCGAATACGGGCGTACGCAATTTCCAATCGGAGTTGCGGATTGATGATCGTTTTCAAGATGTCGATGACAGGTGGAAGATCAATCAAATCAGCAAATATAGGATCCACACTAGTCAAATCGCCAACACCAATCTCATTTGGAGATGGGATAGAATGGCTTACACCCTTAGGTAATTGTGCTACGGGTGTTCCTGCGATTCTGTTAATGACTTCGATCAACTGCTCACAATGATCACGTGTAAGCAAGTCTTCAAGAACAAGATAACCTGCAACATCAAAGAAATACTTCTGATCTTCATTCATTCATATATCCCTTGCAAATAAACGTGTTAACCAGTTAGTGCCCGAGAGACAAAATACGATGCAAATTATATCATGTTCCATCGATTAGTATAAACAACAATAATCATTAGTTTTCGTAAATTGACTAGTGAATACCAACTTCCAGATACACTTTTCCCGATTGGGAAGAAGCAGTCTCATGTCTGGCTACAGCTAAACAGCACAATTTTGAGTAATATGGAATTGAAAATCACTTGCAATTGATAATAGAGAATAAGACTGTCGGGGCATTTCTGTTACAGAAAATAATCCTATCGACATTGGAGTTCATGAGGTAAACTAACCAGCGAAGACCAATTGATCTTTTTCTCCACTTCTTTAGAGTATCTTTTTCAAGGAAGATTACCAATGCAATCCTATCTCTGGATTTGATACATCACATCAGTAGAGTAAGGTGAAAATCATCTGGAACAGGAATTTGGTTGTGATAATGTGGATCAGGAATGTCATTTAGGACATGCAAATAAATCAATTGTTGCCCTTTTCTATAATTATTTGAATAAAAGGGCTTTTTTTCAGGACATTTGTTTGATATTTTGAATGTTTTAAAAAAGCAAAAAAATTAGGAGAAACAATTAAGTGAAGTATAAGATACTCTTCTTATTGATAACCAGCGTGTTAATCACAACATTAGATAGCAAGGATTTGCCACCAGCTATTAACCTGAATGGAATACCAGCAACATTCACAGATGTCAAATATGGTGCACATGAAAGGAATTCACTTGATGTTTGGTTAGTAGATAGTGCCGTTCCAACACCAATCATTGTTTTTATTCACGGTGGTGGTTTTACTGGAAGTGACAAATCTCAAGTGTATAAATCAAAGAATATACCCAAGTTTTTAGATGCAGGAATTTCCTTTGCAACAATCAACTATAGGTATATGAAATATACTGATGCTCGTACTGTGGTAACATGTCTGAACGATGCCAAACGTTCATTGCAGTTTATTCGCAGCAAAGCTGATGAGTGGAATCTTGACAAAAACAGAATTGGTGTTTATGGAAACTCTGCTGGTGCAGGTACTTCACTCTGGCTAGCTTTTCAACCTGACATGTCTATTCCAAATCATTCAGATCCAGTTTTAAGAGAATCTACCCGATTGAAAGTGGCAGGTGCAATCGCCACCCAAGCTACCTATGATATCCTGAAATGGCCAGAAGTCCTCCAGATTCCAGTCAATTCGGAACTTCTTCTTATGTTTCTCAGTGCTCATGGGTTACAAGATGTGTTTCTCAAAACTCAAGAAGGCACAGGTTCATTCGACAAAGAATTGGCCTCAATCCGAAAAAATGTGGATCTTCTCGGTTTAATGTCGTCGGATGATCCACCTATTTATGTTTCTAACGGAAAAAAGGGGGGGATACCAGAGGGGCTTGATCATTTACTGCACCATCCTCTCCACGCAGTTGCTTTAAAAACGCGAGCGGAGGAAATTGGGTTGGAAGCTTTAGTATACGCCGAGAAGCTCGGGATTATGCCAGAAAAAGCAAAACAGGAAACATTGGTTTCATTCTTTCTTCGGCATTTAACAGAAGAATAAAGGTTATGAGACTTAATTTTCCTTACTTATAAACCGTTCTAACAACCAAAGTAACCAGAAAGATACTCATGAACAGAAACCTCTATTGGGCTCTTACATTGGTCGTCAATTTGGTTTTGGTTCTTTTCCTAACCGGTTGTATCAATGAAACCATACAAGAGGGGAAAATCATCTTTCAATACCAAGCATGGGTCAAACTGGCCTCGCTGGCAGGATCAATCTGTATATGTATTGTTGGACTCGTTGGAGTTCTAACTACCAGTTTGCCCAAATCTTTGGGTTGCTGGCTATGTCTAATCATTGGTCCAAGTATGTTGTTCGGATTAACCTTAGGGTTATTTAAAGACCAACTTGTGGTAAGCCAGGATGGCTTCATCATTGAACACCAGCAAGAAATCAGTTTTGAAGAAATCAGTAAAATCTCGATTGAGAAAAGAGGCAATAATAAAAAAGCTGGATATAATCTCCACTGCGTAATGAAAGTTGGTAAGAATAAAGCCATAAAAAGCACTGGCTTGATAATTAAAGCTCTCCCAGTGATAACAAAAAACGCTCAGAAAAAAGGTGTCGAAATTCAGAAACTTGATAATTGATTGGATAAAATACACTCAAAAACACCACTGGACTACCTACAAAAATCTTTAAACTTTCACTTCTTGGAAAGCAACAGGCCTCTAAATACTACTTCGAAACCTTTATTCTGCCCCATGTGTTTGCTAATTTCTGCTGTGGATTAACAGCGGTTCTTACCTCCATGTTTTTTCTAACTTCGTCTTCCGATAAAGCATTATCATATATTCGAACGTCATCTATTTGACCGTTAAAATAACGTGATTTCCCAGCGGCTGCGCCAATAATAACAGGGTTAACGTTGACGTTCATTTTACCTGCATTCGGTTTGCTGGCAACCAGTTTTCCATCTTTATATAAGTTCTGTTTTTTGTTATCATATGTCGCGGCAATATGATGCCATTTATTATCGATTTTTGAAACAGTCGGAACAAAATTTGGCCAATGATAAAAGGCAAGTGCCTGCTGATCAATATTTCTCTCAAAACTCCAAGTATTGTCTTTCTTAAGGACCGTCTGCCAACCAACCTCCCAAAGAGTCACTTTCATCCAGAAACAAGCTGAGAAGGCACCATTCCAATTAAAACGCTTGTCATTTCCAAGATCCACATAGCCATTTTTCCCATGTAGAACGAGGACCTTACTTTTCCTGAAATGTTCTGGTGACAACCCAATCCCATCTACTTCGACAATAGTTGCATCACCATGTGGTTTGCCATGAAGATTATTGCCTGAACTATCTTTGAAGGCATCTTCAAAATCATAACTAGCTATAAGATCGGCGACAGTTAAGTTAGCAATAGCCAAGCTTAAAACTAGGGAAAGAATGAAAGGATACAATAACTCTCGAAACATAGCGCACGTCCTGATTAAATATGTTTTTCGTTAGTCTAATATAGCATGTAATTTAGATGTAATCTAAAGTTTTTTATATAAACATCTATGTTCTTAGCAGAATCTCGTAAAGAAGTTTTCCTACATGAAAGGTAAGAGGCGTGACATTGTTTTGGAAGATAATCTTTATCTTTGAAAAATTATCTCATGTTTTATATATAGGCAGCAAATGTATATTCACGTCGACGGTTCTAACAGACCTAAGTAAAAAATCGTCCGATCTTAAGTTCATTATGGTTAATGAATGGGACATCATGAATCCGAACCAAACCTAGAATTAACTCTATTTTCCTGATATAATTAATGTGTGACAGAAAAGACTTTGCCTAACATCCTTTTTATTCTTGCAGATGACCTCGGTTACGGGGATGTGTCTTGTTACAATCCGGAATCAAAAGTACCCACGCCAAATATCGACAGATTAGCTCGTGAGGGAATGCGATTTACTGATGCACACAGCCCATCCACGGTTTGTACACCAAGTCGTTATAGCATCTTGACAGGCCGAATGGCTTTTCGAACAGGTTTCGCTGGTGTATTCACTGGGGCTGGAGGGCCATGCTTA
This sequence comes from Candidatus Poribacteria bacterium, assembly GCA_002709695.1. GTDB lineage: Bacteria > Poribacteria > WGA-4E > WGA-4E > UBA9662 > UBA9662. The sequence goes on along the minus strand of PAQF01000006.1, from coordinate 69,389 downwards.
ATCGAAGACTCACGCTTGACCTTACCTTCTATGCTTCAGACTAAGGGTTATACCACTGCTTTGTTTGGGAAATGGCATGTTGGACTTAGCTTTCGCGACGAAGAAGGAGAATTCATTAACGAAGATGGGCTGGCCCCCGTTCAACGTATTGACTATACACAATCAATTCCCGATGCACCGGTCCATCGAGGGTTCGACCATTTTTTTGGCACTGCGTGTTGCCCAACAACCGATTTTCTGTATGCTTTCATTGATGGCGACCGTGTTCCAGTGCCACCAACAGGACTGCTTGATCGTACTCCATTACCAAACCATGCCTATTCAAAAGACAATCGTATAGGCATGATATCTCCCGGATTTGATTTGGAGGAGATAGACATGGTTTTCCTAAACAGAAGCAAAGCATTTTTGGAAAATCATGCTCAGGAAACACCTGACAAACCCTTTTTTCTCTTTCACTCAGCTCAGGCAGTACACCTCCCATCTTTCCCCGGGAAAAACTTTAAAGGTAAAACCAATGCTGGCCCTCACGGCGATTTTATCTTCGAGTTTGATTATGTAGTCGGAGAATTATTAGAAAAACTGGATCGGCTTGGTATGGCTGACAACACGTTGGTAATGGTCTCTAGCGATAATGGACCTGAAGTGACTAGTGTTGTGAATATGCGTACCGATTACCAACATGATGGAGCCTATCCTTGGCGAGGAATGAAACGAGATCAATGGGAAGGTGGTCACCGTATTCCCTTTGTTGTTCGATGGCCAGGATCAGTTCCCGAAAACAGTACCAATGATCAAACCGTTTGTCTCTGCGATATTATGGCGACCTGTGCCAGTTTGGTAGATATAGAACTGACAAACGATGTGGCTGAAGACAGTTTCGATATTTTACCTGCCATGCAAAATCAGGAGCAGACCAAAGCTGCTATCCGTCATCATACATTGCATCAAACAAATAAACTTGATTTAGCCATTAGAAAAGGGAAATGGAAGTATCTTGACCACAAAGGTTCAGGTGGTAACGACTACCAACGCGAGATTCTCAAGCCTTATGCGCTGCCTGAAATAGAACCGGATGCCCCAGGTCAGCTTTACAATCTGGAAATAGATCCTGGTGAAACGAATAACCTTTATTTCGTATATCCGAAGATTGTTGAGGACTTGAAAAAGCAACTAGATACTTTTCGCCACTCTGGTCGGAGTGCTCCAGTTCGCTGAAGTTGGAGACGTACAAAATTGCTTGTTATCTATTTAACCCCAAATCAATTATCTGTACGCTTTCCCCTTCAGACCTCTGGTTCCTGATGTAATTCCTTACTTTAGTATGAGAAAGGCGCTTAGTTGAGTCTAGGGTATGGTTGTTTATTTGAGGAATATGTGAGTGAGAAGGAAAGCTTATGGAAGTGATAGTTGGATCACAAAAGTGTTTGACCAATTCAATTTTTTTGATTATGGTTAATCAACGTTTATAACTGTAGTTTCCCAAAGAGTAGACCAAAAGAATGATTTATGTGTAAATATGATAATACGCCTTCTATGTACAACAATCACAGCCAAGTATGGATCAGTAAAATAAGAAGTCTTTATGTAGGAAAGTCTTTATTACTTTGTTTTAGCTTGGTTGCTTATTTACTGTGTTTTATGTGTTTTGCCAACCAAGAACAAAACGATCTCACTATCCGACAACGTGCACTCAAGCAATTTGATACTGATGGGGATGGTCGGCTCAGCGTCGTCGAACGTGAAGCCATCCGGAAGGCTGGGAGTCCGTTTGCAGTCAAGCGTCCAAGATACATCCGCGATCACCGACGCCACGAACAACGGATTAAGAAGTACGACAAAGATGGTGATGGTGAGTTGAGTGAAGAAGAAGAGGAGATAGCTCACCAAGCGTTGTTGAAAGTGTGGGGTAGGCTCGTCGGTAAATACAAGGCTTTTGTTAATAATCGCCCAATCGTGGAAAATCTCCAGAAAATGTTACAGGATGCCAACCAAGGAAAAATCGAAGATTTCCCTGAAGAGCTTTATGACTGGATTAGAGGTAGTATCGAAAAAGCTAGTGGCAAAAAAAGTACTAGAAGTTCACGACGGGACAAAGACTCACTCAGTAATCATCTCCTAACACAATTTGATACCAACAGAAACGGTCGCCTCGAGTCAAAAGAATTAGAGAAGGCTCGCACAACGATTACTGGTCACTCAAACCGTACCCTCAGGAAAATCTACACACCTGAAATAAGCCAACCACCAACTACTCCAATGGTCACACTTCAGTCGAAAGCCGCACCTCAACTGCGCATTACTGAGTTCATGGTAGACAATGAAAAAGGTTTAGTTGATGAGGAAGGTGAGTTAGCCGACTGGATTGAAATTCACAATCACTCAGACGAGGAACAAAGTTTAGAAAATTGGTCGTTAACAGATTCGAAAAAAAACTTGCGCCAATGGATATTCCCTAGTGTTCGTTTAGGAACAGGTGAATATCTGATCGTATTTGCCTCTGGCAAAAATCGAAGAAGAACCGATCGGCCGCTACACACAAACTTTCAATTGAAAAAGGGTGGTGAACACTTAATTCTGACCAACCCCAATGGTGAGAGGTTCGAGCTCACCGAAAAAAAATACCCAAAACAAAAGGCTAATATCTCGTTCGGTCTTCCTGTCGCTGCTGACGGCACCGAAAGGAAATTACCTGATTTTCTCGCCTTCCCAACTCCTGGAAGGAGAAATACAGCAACCCGTCTGGGAGCACTTTCAACCATAAAACTATCCCAGTCGCATGGACTATTCAAAACCCCATTTTCGCTGCAGGTAAGTGTTTCAGATAGCAATGTCACGATCCGTTACACAATTGACGGAAGCAAACCCAACGAATCGAGTCCAGTTCTTGATCAACCACTTAACATCGCACATACCATCATCATTCGCGCCCAAGGATACAAACCTGGTTATTCACCCACGCCAATTGTCACACGCAGTTATATTTTTCCAGCAGACCGAATTGATGATTCAGCAGATGGATTACCACCCCCAAATTATCCATACGAATGGAGCGCAGGAAGGTCAAACTACGGAATGGATGCTAGTATTACGGACAATCCTAAACATCGAAAAAAACTTCTGGAGGCACTGTGGGCCATTCCATCTTACTCAATTGCGATTGAAACCGAGAGTCTATTCAGCGCTGAAACCGGGATCTATGCCAACGCAGGTTGGCACGGTCGTAAAGCCGAACGAGCTTGCTCCCTTGAACTTTTGCCAACTGCTGACGGGCAGGAACATGGTTTCCAAATAAACGCTGGCATCCGTATACGAGGAGGCTTTAGCCGTCAGCCGGGGGTTCTCAAGCATGGTCTTCGGTTTTTTTTTCGTAGGCCCCATGGATCCAAACGACTCAAATATAACCTGTTTGGAGACGATGCAGCAAAAGAATTTAGTCATATTGATTTGCGATGTAGCCAGAATTACGCTTGGCACCATGGTTTCAGTTCCAAAGCACTATACATGCGTGATCAATTCAGTCGCGATCTTCACTTAGCCATGGGACATCCATCACCACGTGGAAACTTTCGCCATGTATATGTCAATGGGCATTACTGGGGACTCTATAATACGTGTGAGCGACCAAAGGCTTTCTTTGGCGAATCATATGTTGGTGGTAAGAAAAAGGACTTTGATGTGGTGAAAATCATGGGTGGCTACTCAGAGGACGAAGATCAAGACCGCCGTCATCAGGTCTTTGCAACCGATGGCAACACAATTCTTTGGGAACAGCTTGATCGACTTTCAAAACAGAACATGTCAGATCTGGATAACTATTGCTTGTTACTTGGTGTTAAACGCGATGGCAAACCTGACCCAAAATTGAGGCGACTGATTGATCCAGTTAATCTTATTGACTACATGCTCACCATTTTTTACGCAGGCAACCTTGATTCGTCGGTCAGCTGGTTTGGAGGAGACCGTGGCGCCAACAATTGGCATGGATTAATAAACCGAACTAGGAACATAGGTTTACAATTTATCGTCTGGGACGCGGAGCACACAATGTTAGAATTGATAGAAGATCGGCTTGGACCTTTCCCAATGGGAAACGAAGCTGAGCGTAGCAATCCAAGTTGGTTATATCAGCGATTACTTGAAAGCGAAGAGTTCCGTGTATTGGTAGCAGACAGAATTTCGAAGCATCTTTTCCACGACGGAGTTCTGACACCAAAGCGTTTGACAAAAATGTTCGATAAACGCATTGCTGAAATCGAGCCTGCGTTATTTGCTGAGGCAGCTCGATGGGGTAATCCACGCAAGACATACGAAGCAGCACTCACTGGTTCGGCGTGGCGAGTTGAACATCATAACTCAGGTATAGCTAAACACCAAGCATGGTATGATGAAGTTAATCGAACAAAGAAAGAGTACATTCCTCATCGAACACAAGTCGTTATTGACCAGCTGTTTGGCCGTGGTTTGTACCCAGACCTGCCAGAAATTTCAGCTTATTGGTTGGAAGATAATGAACGAAAATTGAAACTTGTCGCTGACAACTTCAAAATTTACTATACTATCACCGGTCAGGATCCACGGATGTTTGGCGGTGATGTTCATACGAACGCACATTTGTATACAGGCCCACTCGTTGTACCTGAAGATAAACATATTCTTTGCCGTATTCTTGAAAAAGGAGAATGGGGACCTCTTCGAGAAATCAGGTGATGAACCCACAAGATTCCAGAGCTTTTCATAGCAGAAACGAAGTGCACTGTGAACTAGTGCCCAGTCAAATTGAGTAACGCGCATCATTATATTTATGTTAAATTTGTAATGAAGACGAAAGACTATCCGCTACTAAACAAAGAGCAAGTAAACGAATACCATATCACAGCAGTAACGAATGCTGCAAAGCAGCTACGGGATGCATCGTCTGAACTCATACCTACACTTCTCAAAGAATGCAAAAACATTGATTGGATATACAATCCACTCGAATACGCATGGGCACCTCATGCTGAATGGATTCGTCAATTCTCTGGAAATGGAGCGACCACACTACTTGTTGGTATGAATCCCGGTCATGGTATGGGGAACACTGGGGTACCTTTTGGTTGCCCAGAACAAGTACGGAACTTGCTCAAAATCACGGGCTTTGAAGTTCATCAACCAGATCGACTACACCCTAAACGACCAGTTTTGGGATTGGAATGCCCAAAGCCAGAGATCAGTGGCCAACGAATTTGGTCTTTTCTCGCTCAACGATATGGATCGGTACACCTAATCAGCCAAAAGATCTACATTGTCAACCACTGTCCACTTTGGATGTTTAATCATGCAGGTAAGAATATTACACCAGACAAGCTAACTGGTTCCGCCGCAAAAAGTCTGAAATTAATTTGCAGCGATCATTTGCTAGAGGTTGTTAAAGCTATGGAAATCAAGCGAGTTATTGGTATAGGTCGCTACGCGCAACGGCAAGTGAATGCTCTCTTTAATAACCTAGAAGTTGGTTGGTTACCACACCCAAGCCCCGCTTCACCATTTGCTAATCGCAATGGAGGAGAAGATTGGCGTCAGGCTTTCGAACTAGTACTGAAAGACTAAACACAAAAGATTCTATCAATGCTCAAAAAAAGGAAGATGGATGGTTAATTGATTGGGAAATCTAAGCCCCGACACGAGAATAATTTACTTCTTTGTATGAAACAATTTTGCTAGCTCTATTGTATTTATTGGATGTTTTTAGCCTGAGAGGGACTGCTCAACAGGGGTTAATTTTGCTACATCCAAACCAGATAAGAATCAATAGCTAAGCAGAATGAAGTGCAAAATGAGAAAAGTGGTACGTTTATCTGTATTTTTACTGACGTTAAAATAGACACAGACCCGTTTACTAAAAACGCACCATGCTTTAGTTGAGGTAATTAAAAATGTAATACAAGGAGATCTAGATGCAATACTCGCTTATTATGACACCGGCAAAACGCCGTGCGTTTATTGAGGACGGCGTAGTTATCCTTCCAAAAGTGGTTCCTTTGGAGTTATGCCGAGCGGCAGTGGAAGCAATCGAAACGACCGAGACAGAGAACTTCGGAAGTTCAGAACCGGTACAGGCCCTGTACCATGGTTCGCCGCTATGTACCTTGCTTCAGGATTTGCTTGGAGGAGAGACCCTGCCAGTCACACACGCGCAGATTGCCGTGCGACATCCCACACCACCAGAGCAACTTGATATCTACATGGGTAAACCGACACCGTCACCCTCAGATTGGAACGGGCACGTAGACGGCATTGCGATCCATCCAGGACCACACAAGGACGATCCTGACCGGGAAGCTCCAATTGTGAGTTTCTCCTGCATTGTTGGTGTGGCGCTGAACGATCAGACCGAGCCAGACTGTGGTAACTTCGCTGTGCTACTTGGGTCACATATTGCTAATGCTACCTTTTTTGCGCAACAGGCATCAGCTGGTGGCCCCCTCGGTCCCGGTGGTCCTGACTGGCCGATGGAACCTTGGCACCGTGAAAAAGGCAGTAACGCTTCACGGGGGCAATGGCCAGAACCCCGAGCACGCATGGTCCCTCCCCCCACTAGATCCATGGGCGATTCTGCGCAGTACTTAAGGACTCCAGAGAATGGAGGTTGGTGGCCGTCAGGCACGCAACAATTGTTGCGTGCGGGAGATGTAGTGCTGGCACACTACCTTACTTGCCACGGTGAAAGTCGCCATGCAGGGAAGGAACCTCGCAAGATGGTTTTTTTCCGTGTCAAGCACCATCAACACACGGAGTATAGACCCAATGAGCATCACACTAGCGAGATGCAGCACATGATCGCTGTATTGAGCGATCCGTGGCTCGAATGGTCTGGGTTGTGATCAATGCATGGCATAAGTTGAATCTTCGAGAAGCACCAGTCTCTAGATTATAACCAAGTTCGCATAGAACCTTGGGACTGTTCTAAATCCCCCATTTGATCAGAAACAGAAGTAGAAACGTTTCATACTATCTGCATGCCCTATGATATTTTTTAAAACAAATATTACTGGAGAAAAGAGACGAAATATCATTAATCACACAAAAGAATGGAAAGATTTGATTTCAGGTTATCTTTGAGATTGCCTGAGGCTTACATGGCTGCAGTCAATCTCAAAGATAACCAGGAATTTCGATATGCATACAATTACGATGATAATGGGAATAACATTTTTCGTATTGCATCTATGACCAAATTGCTGACTTTCAATAGCAGGCATCCAGCTATTAGATAAAGGGAGAGTAAGTTTAGATGAATCACTTAATGAAATTTTGCCTGAGATGGCAAGTATACCAATATTAGATGATGCTGGAAGGACATATCATTCCAATCAACCAATTACATTGAGACACTTACTTACCCATACAGCTGGTTTTGCATATCCCTTTTTTCAGAAAGAATCAGGCAGTTCAAACAAGAAGAAGTTACCTTGTCAACCTTTCAATATGAATTATCTATGTCCGAAGACCCAAGACTATTTGAACCAGGCACAGACTTTGCTTATGGCTTAAATATCGACTGGGTGGGCCGACTTGTAGAAAAAAACAGTGGATTGGATTTAGAGACTTATTTTAGAAGAAATATTACCGGTTCTCTAGGAATGGAGAGTACATGGTTCAATCTTCCTGAAAAACTTAATCAAAAAATGGTGGGTTTTGCTCAAAGAAGTGGAGACTCTTTTGAGGTGTTTCCTGAAAGAGTCCCAAGAATACTAAGCTATTATGAAGGTGGAGGAGGCTTAAAAAGCTCTCCTAATGACTACCTCAAATTATTAAAATGTCTTTTGAATGGCGGTCAACTAGATGGTACCAGAATACTATCAGATGAATTCGTTGAAAAAATGTTTGAAAATCAATTGCCCGAAGGTGTTCGATTGAAATATGAAGAACACGAAAGTGAAGTCAAAAGTTGGGGTGGAGAATTCTTTGATTCAGAAGACCAATGGGGGCTTGCATTCGCATTAGAAAAGAATCCGAAGGAAGAAGTACGGTCAAAAAATGCAGGCTATTGGGCGGGTATTTTTAATAGTTATTTCACTATAGACCCTAATGATCAAATAGCTATTATCTATTTTTCGCAGTTTCTGCCTTTTAATGACAAAGAAGCTCATGGTTTATACAGACTATTTGAATCTTTAGTTTACAAACGAAGATAATTTGTTTTATATCGACACAATATTATCTCATAATTTGGTTTCAGGATACTGGTTAACGAACATATGGAGCTTCCATCACTGCACGTTCTTCTGCTGTCATATCTTCAATATAATCGGGATACGTTACCTGATGAGCACCTTGACTATAAGCTTGGAACCCTGGGCTAAATTTATATAGTAATGCTCGTCGTTGGTGTCTCGCTTTCCAAGGCAATGTTCCATGAGTTAATGTTTCGGTAAAAACCACCACATCTCCTGCTTTCACATGCACTTCAGTCACATGCTGTTGGTATTCCTGATATAGAGTCATAGCACGTGGGCAGGAGAGATTCGCCTTATGGCTCCCTTGAATAAGAGCTAATCCACCGTCACCTGGCCCTTCATCAGTTAGCATGAATTCCACCACGGTTAGTCCACAGTAAATTCGTCCATTTTTAAAAAAGTAAGCTTCTGAAAAATCAGGACGTTCAACTCCACCACCATGTAGTGTGCCACCTTCTGTACCTTCATCCATGACGATTAAACTTGGACCGTTATCCAGACGATAACTTTCCCCCAAGATAACGTTCAAATAGGACGATACTTCAGGATGGACCAACAAACGCCGAAACGGTTCACACCAAGGACGATCCCAAGCTAACATGCCTCCCATTTCCTTGCGATAGGATGTTCCCGCCAACGGTTTTGCCCCACCAGCCAAAGAATCTTCCCTTTCGTGTAAAAACTGAATATGATGATCAATCGACCGGTTACATGCTTTTACTTCCTCTTTGGTCAGGGCATTTTTTATGACTATATACCCCGTCAAATCAAAGAGGTATTTTTCGTCTTGGTTCATTCTACTATCTCCATATTGATGTTTAGATACATTCAATAATCCGAAGGATCACAACCCTAATTCTTAAGTGCCTTGAAGAGAAATAAGCGAAGGCTACACAACAATGGAAAAGGGATACGACGACATCTCGATTAGAGTAAACTTGGTCATCCAAACTGCCGCTTAGGTAATATTTGAACTAAAGGAATTGCTTGCTAACTTGATGCAATTGTTGTGGCGAAGAATCCCACACTACGATCTTAAAAACAGTTTTTAAAAGGGCAGGTAGGTGAGCACGCTGAATTAAATCAATTGGGACAACTAAGTAATTATAAACTGTATAAATCAAGATAATGTTCTTGATTTATACCACGAAGATCCATTTCGTACTCTATATCAATCACAGGGGGCCGAGACTGGTACCAGTTCAACCCATGTAGCTGATTAACATTGGGCAATACAAGATCTTCCGCTAGATGACTGATACTATGATTAGTATAGATATTAATCCTGTTGACAATCTCCCAGTCCCCACCTATTTTATTTAGGCGATCTCCCATTACCTGCACTACATATGTTGCCTTTTCACGCATGGCTTCAGTATTTGTTTCATTCCGACGGATAATTCTGTCGGGTTCCAAAACGCCATCTATCAATTCGCCTGCACCAGCAATGATGAAAGTCGGCTGGTCCGATTTTTCCGCAGGCTGAATATAGGAAAATGCATATAGCATTGATTCTGGTGGAGGATTTATCACAGGTGCAACATTTGTACGGGCAAGCGGATTAAGATCGTCAATGTAAAGATCCCAATCCTGAAGGACACTACAATATTGCTGATTAAAGGCAATGAAGTCATCCATAGCGAATGGTTCCGGACAACGAAGTTCCATCGCACAGAGCGCATTCCGTTCATATCCGCTCAACTTTAGATAATCAGCAATTTTCACAAAACCTTCACGCCATGGAATCAAGTGGGTCAAGGTCACATGGACAATTTCATAACCAGGTTCTGCCACAACACCACAAGAATAGGGATCAATCCCCTTTAAAAAATAGTAGTGTCCATTCGGATTATGAATCAGCATTTTTTAGACCAAGCAGAAAAACCCAAAAATAGTTTGGATTTCCGTACTTTTATTTGTCCAATGTTGTGAAGCCCGCACTAAACCTCAGCATCAGCTAGCTGGTATATCTATTTGAAACTCCGTCGGCTAAAACGCCCATTAATCGGTCAGCATAATCTCAGGCAAACAAAATATTCTTCGGCTCAGAGGAACAAGCCTAAGGTGCGTAATTACAACCGGCTGTAACCATATTCATTACCAGTTACTTGATAAAGGGCATCAGCCGCCATAAAATGAATATCACTATCTGGATCTTCCAATGCCTTTTTAAGTACAGTAACAGCTTTTTCGGATTTAGCCTCAGCTAGGTTATGGATGATGTCTAACCTTAAACTCTTTTTCTGATTATCTGACTGTAACTTATCGAGTTTATCAATTAAATTTGATATAACTTTATCGTCCCCGATTTTACCCAGAGCTACAGTAGCATCTTGTCGGAGTTCTATGGCATTTGTCTCATCATCCAAAATATCAACCAAATCTTGGAAATTGGAAGGATCAGCGAGTGCACCAACACCTTGTATGGCTGCTCGTCGGTCATCCAAAGTTCCATTTTTATCTTTCATTAGTTCAATGAGTTTACTTTTAAATTGGCTTTGACCTGATTCACCAATTGCTCTGACAATGGTTTGATGTCTGTCTGAATTATTGTCTTCAAGCAAACTGGTAAGATAATCTGCCGCTTTTTTCGATTTTGACCGGCTTAAAGCAGCTATGGCAGCATTTTGAACAGGATGATCTTCCCATGTATCTTCAATTCGGTCTATCATCTTTTGGTCTATTAACCCCGGTAATTGGAAGGCTTTTGCGGATGCAACCAGTGATTCCCATGTATAATTCCGTTTTAGTCCATCTACATCTAGTTCAATCTTATATTCAAATTGATCTATCAAACGCCTAGCTAAGACACTTGCAGCGCGTTCATCCTCTATGGAAGCAAGAGCTGTGGCCGAAAGTGTCCTTATCTCCGAACTTGAATCTAGGTCTTCAACAATTTTAATCAGCTCAGGAACAACCTCTATTGTCTTTAAATTACCAAGTGCTGTGATAGAACTTTTGAATATATCTCCAGACTCAGACCTGAAAACCTTGATAATCAGAGATTCTGCGCTTTTGTCTCCAATAGACGCAAGTGCATTAATACAAGCTTTACGAACCAACAAATCCGTTGACAAATCGTCTAGCAAAGTCTGAATTAAGGGAACAGCATTTGCTGCCTTCATCGCTCCCAAAGCACTTACCGCCTGCAACTGAATTTCGGTTATGTCAATATCAAGGATCTTAATCAGATGCTCAATAGATCTTTCATCTCGTAATTTTCCCAAGGAAACTGCAGCTTGAGCCCGAATCGATTTTGACTCAGAGGAATCATTCAATATTTCAATCAATGGTTCAACAGTTGAGCGACTTTTGTAATTACCAAGCGTGGCTACCGCCCTTTTTCGTACAATATAACTTTCACTTTTTAATTCATTGAGAATAGAGGAAACAGCTTGTTTATTATGGATGGCTCCGAGTGCATCAACAACCGCCCAGCGTACCCATTCATCATCAGTTTCCAAGGATTTCAATAGAAGATCAGAAGTTAACGCTCTACCACCTGTTTTTAGTGATGTTCTGACCTGATCTAAAACTGAACGACTCTCTTGGCTTTCTTCAAACGTGCCAATTCCTTTTCGAAGAATATTGATAAGGCCTCTATCACTTTCGTCGGTTTCAATCTCTCGTAATGCGATAGCCGCATTCCTTCGAGTTGTTTCATATTCGTCTTTAATAAGTCTTTCAAGCAACGGAGCAACGACTTCACTCCCTCCAATCTTTCCCAAAGCAACTGCAGCTTCCTGTCGTACGACACCTTGCTTGTCTTTTTTCAATGCAGTGATAAGGTGTTTTCTGGCTGTTTCACCCTTGATTTCTCCTAATGCCCAAGCCGCACTTTTTCGAACAGTCGCACGTTCATCTTTTTCTAGTGCTTCAACAAGGGAATTAACTGCTGCGGTGTCAGCACCAAAATTCTTAAGAGCTATTGCGACCTCGCCTCGAACCAATCCTGGAATAGGCTTCAATTCTCCCCAGTTCCGATAAGAGGGCATTTCGTAATCAGGGTGACCATCCCAATCAATCCCAAATCCTTTAATATCCGCGGTGAAATTGGCAAGGTTGGATTTGTATTTCCTCTTCATGTTCCCCTGAAATTTTCTGACATTTTCGTAACGGGTAGATAAAGCCCACACTAGTGCTGATGTGGTCGCATCGTCTCCAATCTCGCTCAAGACTTTCACCGCTACTCGACGCAAATCAGGACTAGTCTCCTCACTAAACAGAATTCTCAGCATTGCTTGCGTCGCCTGCTGAGGTTTCAAAATCACCAAAGTATTGAGCGCTTCTAGCCTAACTGTTTCTCTTCTTCGCTTATCCTGAGAAATTTCAATCAGTTTCTGACCAGCTGTATCATCTTGAACTTGTAATTGACCAAGTGCTTTGGCGACATTAATCACAATTGTGTCGTTTCCGTCATCCAACGATTTTGCCAAAACTTCAACTGATGGGATGACAAGATCTTTACCACGTGCTCTCATATTACCAATTGTAGAGGCGGCAATTGCACGTATTTCTCTGATAGGATCCTTTTCCAAAGCATTAATAAACATTGCAGCAGCTCTAAGATCTCCAATATTGCTCAAAATCCTCGCAGAATGGATTCGAATTTGATCACTTCTTTCCATACTTCTGACCGCGTCCATTAATGAATCGATCAGATTTTCCTGTGATGTTTTTCCGCTAGATGCTAAACGTGGAAGTGCTGACTGCCCCATTACAGTGAGTGCACTGACTGCATTTCCATTCAAATCATCATCATCAAGAAGATCAATCAATTTCGGAATGGCCTGTCGAGCATTTAATGTACCGAGGACCTCTATTGCTTTTCTTTGGACGTCCAATCTTCGGGCTGAACGCCGATCTACATCAATATAGGCAGTCGCAATAAATTGAGATTCTGATACAATACCAGAACTTCTATCCGGGATGATGTTTACCGCTCTCTTATTCAATACCTCAATTAGTGGTTCAATTGAAGAAGTACCCATATGAATCAAAGCCAGCTGAGCCTGGCCACTGACATAAGAGTTTGAATCAGCAAACAATCTCATTAAATCGTCAATGGCATCGACCGCTTTCAATTGACCAATTAGTCGAGCGGCATACATCCGAACTTGAGCAGAATTTGTTTGGGTAGCCGTTTTAAGAACCGGTAGAATTTGGGGTGAAAGCATCTCTTCCAGGGCAACAATTACCTCATAGAGAACTTCAGGTGATTCGTTTTTATTTTTCAGTATCTGGTGAAAAACTGTGATGAAATTCTTGTCTCCCAAGGCCCCGAGATGTTTTACAGCTGATTTGCGAATGGCTTTGGATGGATATTCAATTGCCATTTGGCTGAGATGAGCTGCAACAGTATCTCCCATTTCCGAGATGAGGTCTTTCGCCAATCGACGTGTTATGTCGTTATAACACTGTTCCGCTTCAAGCAATACCAACAAAAGTTCCTTGGTAGGAGACACCGATTTCCCCTTAATAATTTGGACGAACGAACCTGTGACAGCATTTCGAGAACGGACGAGTGCTTCCAGTTGGTCCAAATCATCAGAATCAGGATCCTCTTTGGTCTCAAGATTTTGAATTTCTTGAGTCAGCAGTTGGAGTCCTGCAACGATCACTGAGATTACTTCTTGGAATTTAACCTTTCCAGTTTCTATCTCTAGGACAACATTTAATAATTTGGCTTCATGTGAGTTCGGGTTAGCCTCGAGTGCGGAGTTAACGGATACCTGCGCATTTTGATATTCTTGATTACTCAAGGCAAGTCTAGCTTTTAGAATATTCTTGTTTTCTCTCTCTCCACAACCCACAAGCAATCCTGTTACCAGAATAGTAAGAGCAATTAATGAAATAGGTCTAATTTGCATTTCCTCCCCTTCTAAAACCTTCAATTCCCAGAAATGACGAGTTTCGTCAAATCACCAATAACGTAAATTCTCTGGCCAACTGCATTTAAAAGTGCAAATCGGTTTTGGCGTATATCTTGATCATCAACCATAACCAAAACTTGATCGAAAAACTGGTCAATCGCCGGTTGGAGTGCCGATAATTCGATCAACAGTCTATCATAATTTTGATTCCTGATCAACTCGTTCAAATTATCATCTGCTTCTATGATGAGCGAGCTGAGTTTTCGTTCGGCATCGTCCTCGAACAAATCAGGATCGATTTCCGTTGCTGGAGCCTCAGGCAAAATACGTAACACACGATTAAGAGCTGGATACACTTGACTGAAACTGGCTGAGCTACGAAAATTTGATACGGCCTGAATTCTTTTTTCAATATCACTGACATCAACTTCGCCTGTGGCCAGAACCACATCAATTTCGTCAAGGACATAGCCTTTTGTTTGTAACAGGACTTTTAGCCTTCCTTTAATAAAGTCGAGAACTTCGATCTTAGTATCTTCAGCTAAATTAACCTCGTAAAGCTCAATTGTCTTCTCAACAAGTGCAGGAAACGAAACTGATAAATCAAGTTCTCGCAAAATACGCAAAATACCGATTGCTTGTCGTCGGAGTGAATATGGATCCTGTGAACCAGTAGGTTTTTCATCAATACCAAAATAACCCACAATTGTATCGATTTTATCTGATATAGAAAGAATTGATCCTTCAATGGATACAGGTAAATCAGAGTCAGCTGAAACCGGCCTGTAATGTTCCTCAATAGCGTTAGCTACTTGGTACGGTTCATCAGTATCAAGGGCATAGTAACGCCCCATAACACCTTGAAGTGTGGGGAATTCAGCAACCATTTGTGTGGTTAAATCAGATTTACACAGATGGGCAGCTTTGACTGCATAATCTTTAGTAGCAGTATCTACTTTCATTTGCTGAGCAATAAATGAGGCGAGATTTTCTAGTCGCTTGACTTTATCATGGAGCGACCCAAGTTTGACTTGAAAGATAACTGACTGCAATTTTTTGTTCCGGTCAGCTAACGACACTTTTTTGTCTTCCTGATAAAAGAAGGTCGCATCAGCAAGCCTAGCGCGTAAAACTCTTTCGTTACCATGACGAACAATATCGATATTGCCATCTGTGCCATTTGAGATGCTGATGAACTTGGCCACTAGTTGATTATTAGATTTAATCATAGGAAAATAACGTTGGTGCTTCTTCATCGAAGTCACCAGTACCTCTACCGGTAAATCTAAATGAGATTCACTGAAACTACCGACGATTGCTTCTGGCGCTTCAACCAAAAAATTAACCTGATCTAGCAAATCGTGATCAATCGTGGTTTCACAATCCTCACTATTGAGTATTTCTGTAATCTGATTTTGGATTTTTGTTCGACGAAGATCATGATTAACAATGACATTAGCAGTTTCCAACTTTTTGATATAATCATCCACGGAGGCAGATTCAAGTTTAATTGGTTCTGGGTTCAGAGATCGATGTCCATACGTTATTCTGTTCGCATTAAGGGTATCAAGTTGGAAAGAAATTTCTTGGTCTGAAAAGATAGCCACAATCCAGCGAATTGGACGTGCGAACCGCAGGTTATCCCACCGCATAGTTTTAGGGAAATTCAGAGAATCAATCCAACTGGGTAGTAAGTCTACTAAGATATTAGCAGTGGAACATCCCTTCTGCAATTTTGTTACAGCTACATATTCTCCACGAGGGGTTTCAACGATACGAAGATCATCTATATTAACTCCCTGAGACTTGGCAAAACCTGCTGCTGCTTTCGTCGGATTACCTTCGGCATCATAGGCTGCTTGCTTGGGGGGACCGGTTACTTCAGTTGATTGATCCGGTTGCAGTGTTTCAAGGTTACTAATTGACAAAGCAAGTCTTCTTGGTGTTCCCATTGTCTTCAGTTCCCCAAATGACAAGTTTTGTTCCATAAGTGTTTCCTTGGCTATCTGTTGCAGTTGATCAAGTGCAGCAGAGATATAACTTGCTGGAATTTCTTCCGTGCCAATTTCAAATAGAAAGTCTGCGACATCCTCTTCAATAACCAATTGTGTGTTACTTGCTTGATGCTTCTGTTTGTCTTCCACTGCTATACCCAACGGATAACCCAGATCGTTTCTTTGGTCTAAATAGGCTTGTGCATTACGCTGGGCCATACGTCGGACACGTTCAATGTAACCACCACGTTCAGTAACACTTATCACCCCACGAGCATCAAGCAAATTAAAGGCGTGAGAAGATTTGAGAACATAATCTGTGGCTGGTAAAACTAGGCCTTGATCCAAGCAAGCAAAGACCTCTTGTTCGTAGGTGTTGAACAAGTTTAACAACATTTCGGTATTGGCAACTTCAAAATTGTATTTGGAAAATTCAACCTCACTTTGATGATGTATATCACCATAGCTCAAATGTTCATTCCACCGAATATCATAAACACTATTAACATTTTGTAGATATAAAGCGATACGCTCTAATCCATAAGTTAACTCCGCACAGATAGGGTTAAGGTCACAGCTACCCATCTGTTGAAAATAAGTGAACTGCGTAATTTCTGCACCGTTCCACCAAACTTCCCAACCTAACCCGGAAGCACCCAGAGTAGGAGATTCCCAATCGTCTTCAACAAAACGGAAATCGTTTGTACGTGGATCAACACCCAGATTCTTCAAGCTTTCCAAATAGAGCGGCAAAACATCAGTTGGTGAAGGTTTAAGAATTACCTGATATTGATAATAAGCACCAAGTCGATATGGGTTATCACCATAACGGCCATCTGTTGGACGTCGAGAAGGTTCAACATAAGCAACATTCCATGGCTCTGGTCCCAAGCAACGCAAGAATGTTGATGGATTAAAAGTGCCTGCGCCGACTTCTATATCATAAGGTTGTGTAATGGTACAACCGTAATCGGACCAAAATTCCTGCAAGTTTAAAATAATTTCCTGAAAGGTCATATATGTTCTTCAATTCACTTTAAATTTTCAATAAACTGCAAACTCTTTATTTGTTTCTGAGTTTGATTCGCAATTAAGGAGAAAAGGACCGTTTTGAGTTCCTGATGATTTTTTGGCGATACTTGCGCCTCATAGGGTACTGATATATCTGTCTGTTGAAGTGTTTTCAATAACTTGATACTTTCTAACGATATCGAAACCGAATGTAAATCCTGACGACGACAGGTCAAACAAATCAATCCGCCCAATCGGTCACTAAACTTGGCAGGAGTATCTATCAACAAGTCGCTACAAGATATACAATGTGAAAAAAGCGGCATATAACCAGTTTCATTCAGCAAACAAAGTTCAAAAGTCCTAACAAGCAGCAGGATGTCTTTCGCAGCTGGTAGCGCTTTGAAAGTGTCAATCAACAAACTAAAGACACCTTGGTTTACACCACCTTCAAATTCAATGGCATCTACAAGTTCACTACAGTAGCAGGCATAAGTTGTCTGATCAAAATCCTGTTTTAATTGACCGAAACAATTGATGAGATCGAATTCATTAACATTTTGCAAATCCCGGTTAGGTTTCTCGAAGAAAACTAAAAAACCATGGTTCAGTAATTCAACATTACCCCTAAATTTGCTTTTTGTGCGTTTAGCCCCTTTTGCGACAGCGCGAACTTTTCCAAATTCTTTGGTGTAGAATGTCAAAATCTTTGATGAATCACCCAGAGGATAGGATCTAATAACAATCGCTTCTGTCTTTTTGACTGCCATCTTTCAGCCTGAACAAACAGATAACGCAGCAATTTTCAATATTGCTGCGTTATCTGTCTACAAATTATCCGAATTTGGAACAATCGGGGCGAGAAGATTTGAACTTCCGACCTCATCGTCCCGAACGATGCACGCTAACCAGACTGCGCTACGCCCCGACATGTTTGAAACTACAGGGAATCAAGTGTATCACAGGTCAAGTTTTGTGTCAAGATGTCTCCGTTTCGGACATTTCTGAGACAAAATGTTACCTCCATTAAGGTAGGTTTTCAGTTGCTATGTTTCAACTAATAATGCTAAAATCCCGTTTGTTTCAAGGCCACAACCGGAGAAATTGGTTTGATAAAATATCATTGTAGAAACAACCTAAAATGAGCCATTTCATCTACCAGTATTTTATAGGGGTAGTTGTATTCAGCATTGGGTTATTCTATGCTTTTAAACAAGGGTATGTTGGTTTCTCCAATGGCAAGTTGAGAAATCTGCTGGCTTTGTTGGCAACCTTCCTGTTTTTCTTTGTCCTTCACGGCTATTTGCAGTTTGCCCCCATGTCCGAATTGGAGGCTGTAACCTACACTGGGAGTGAAACGAGAAAACCCACTTTGGGAACTCCCTTGGACTATGGGATCATGGTCGCCTATTTCATCATGATTCTGATTATTGGTACCAGATTTAGCCGCCGGCAGAAAACTTTAAAGGATTTTTTCTTTGGAGGTCAACGATTCTCATGGTGGCTCATTACTTTTAGCCTGGTAGCAACAACCATCGGTTCATACAGTTTTGTCAAATATAGCCGTGTTGCTTATACCTATGGGTTGGGCAGTAGCCAAACCTATTTCAATGATTGGATGTGGCTACCATTACTCCTATTCGGTTGGCTTCCTATTATGTACTTCTCTCGGTTGACTTCTATCCCGGAATACTTCGAAAAAAGGTTTGACCGGCAGATTCGTAAGTGGGCCACTGTTTATATTTTGATTTATTTGATTGGTTATGTAGGCGTTAATCTATTTACCATGGGAAAAGTGTTAAATATTCTGTTAGGGTGGCCCATCTTGGCTGCTGCAATTTTGGTGGCAGCGATATCTTCGGTTTACGTGACAGCAGGAGGACAAACCAGTGTAATTATGACTGATCTCTTTCAAGGGGTAATGCTACTTACGACTGGAATACTGATATTGTTTTTGGGCATTAATTATCTTGGAGGATTAGAACAATTCTGGGGACATCTTCCTCGTACCCACCGTCTAGCTTTTCCTAACTTTAATTCAGATCCATCTTTTCCAAGTGTCGGAATATTTTGGCAAGATGGTATGGCCAATACAGCGATGTTCTTTTTTTTGAATCAGGGATTTGCCATGAGATTCATGTCAGCAAAATCGCTGATGGACGGTAGAAAAGCCATATTGGTAGTGGTCTTGGTTTTGATGCCGGTTGCGGCAATTGTTGTTGCTTCAGGAGGATGGGTTGCAAAAGCTCTGGTTCATGCCGGAATGTTACCACCCGATATCAAGGCTGATGAAGCTTTCTTCGTTGCCTCCGAGTTTTTGAGCAAACCAGGCGTTTTCGGCTTAATTCTAGCAACCATGACAGCGGCTTTAATGTCTACAGTCGACACACTTATCACAGCTATTGCTGCCATCGTGGTCAACGATGTATATCAGCCAATATTCGACCCTAATGCCTCCGAAAAAAAACTTTTGAAAGTTGCTCGATGGAGTTCAGTGTCGGTGGCTTTACTAGGTGTTCTCTTGGTTCCAGTATTTATGTCTTTTAAAACAATCTACGAAGCCCATGGTGCCTTTACAGCTGCTGTTACGCCACCTTTAGTTGTCACACTTTTATTTAGTGTTTT
Organism: Candidatus Poribacteria bacterium; assembly: GCA_002709695.1. Taxonomy (GTDB): domain Bacteria; phylum Poribacteria; class WGA-4E; order WGA-4E; family UBA9662; genus UBA9662. The sequence goes on along the minus strand of PAQF01000006.1, from coordinate 49,664 downwards.
TTGGCGTCGTTATACTCGGCAAGCAGCTTTATATACTTTAATTGGTGGGATGGGAGCCATCGTTTTGTCACTGTTTTTACCGGAAATCATTAGTCCTTTTGCTCATGGCGTACCGATGAAGTCATCTGGGAACAATATTTTTTCTGGTATGAGCCAGTATAAATTCATGCGTGCCTGTTATGGTCTGTCTATCAGCACTATAATTGGAATTATCACGACCTTTTTCACTACTCCAGAACCATTTGAGAAACAAAACGGATACGTTTGGGGAACAATTGAAAAAGCATTGGAACGGTACAAAGGATCTGCTGGTCAAGAGCGAAAAAGCCAATGCGAATTTGCTTTAGCAACAATTTTGGATGAAGAAACAACCCGAACAGGTACACATCAACTGCCACTGGTGTCAATATCTCAACCCTTGGCAGATATACTTAGGGCCAAAGAGTCTGATCTAGTTTACATCACTGACAAGCGTTGGTGGTTAGGCGGATTAAATTCAACGCATGCAATTATTGAACGGGTTGAAACCGGCAATCAGAACTTGATTTTTCTTGGTCAGGATATACACACCCAAATAGTGGCTAAAAACAGAGAGAAAATTCCGCTACGCATTGAAAAACTATATTGATTTTTTCAAAACAATACCGGCGAAAAAACAATAACATTTCAACACGGTGCAATGATTTTGCTTTCGAGGCCCAGCCTATTGAAACCACCATGTCATTGGAACCAGTGATTCGGTTATCATCAGCTTTCCTAAGCCAATTTCGCAGGCATTAACACCAATTCAGGAATATAAGTTCGTTCCGGAAGTGAAGCCACAAACAGACATGTATCAGCGACATCCTGTGGTTGTAACGCTTTGGCTACAGTTTCTGGTGGTGTTGGAACTGGACGTTGCAACACAAGTGGTGTGTCCGTTAACCCAGGGAAGATCATTGATGTACGGATACCGTTTTCCTTTTCTTCTTTGAATGTACCATGAGCCAATCCCACCAACCCATGTTTGCTGGCTTGATACGAAACACCAGAAGTATCAGGAAACGGTACAGCAGCACTGGAAATATAAATAATAAGCCCTTTCTCCTGTTGACGCATGGCTGGTAAGACTGACTTGGTACAGTAAAATGCTCCTGTTAGATTGGTCTGAATCATCATATCCCATGTTTGATCCGATAAAATTTCAAGGCTCCGATTGGGAATATTGGTCCCAGTCACGTAGACCAAAATATCAATTCGGCCGAAATGGACTAGGGTGAACTCTATCAGTTTTTCTACCTGTTCAGCATCTTGTATATCTGTTGGACAGGAAATTGCGTTTTCACCCAGTTCTGACGCCAATGATTCTAGTTCCGTTTGACGGCGAGCTGCCAAAACAACTTTCGCACCAGCTTCAACAAAAGTAACTGCCGTGGCTTTTCCCATACCGCTACTACTACCTACAATAATCGCCACCTGATCTTTCAAAGATTGATTCATAATATGACCTTTTTAATCTCAATTTATTGATGTAATTGCTGAATAGGATTATACTAGCGAGTCGATAGACTGTAAAGCTCACTGTCAGTTAACTGATAAACAATCTTGGTTATTATTAGCATCACCTAATTTTCTAATCTTCTTTTATTGATCCGTTACTTAATTTTATTGTCAGGCGTGTATTGAAAGTTTAATGGAGGATACCATGAAATTGAATTTCTTTAGTCTTCATGCATTGCTGATCGGAATGCTGTTATTCAGTCCAGTCAATGAATCCAGCTATAGCGCAGAAGACAAATATCAGCTGGAACGAAGACAGATGGTTACAATCCAAATTGATTCCCGACATGTTTCGGACGGTCGTGTGGGTGTCAAAACCGAATCGGTTTTGGAAGCTATGCTTCAGGTTCCACGTCATAGGTTCGTGCCCCAGAAATTATGGTCTCGCGCCTATATGGATAGTCCACTGCCAATAGGTTATGATCAGACGATTTCACAACCCTATATTGTTGCTTATATGACTGAACAACTTAAGCCGAAAAAGGATTACAAAGCACTGGAAATCGGTACCGGCTCAGGGTATCAAGCAGCTGTTCTGTCAAAACTTGTTAGTCATGTTTATACAATTGAAATCATTGAAGAACTGGGCCAACGGGCGAAAAAACTGTTGACTGATATGAAGTATAAAAACATATCAGTCAAAATCGGAGATGGTTATCTCGGTTGGGAGGAAAACGCACCGTATGACATAATTATTGTCACAGCTGCTCCCGATCATATTCCCCCTCCGCTAGTGAAACAACTTAAACCTGAAGGAGTGATGTGCATTCCCGTTGGAGGACGATTCCAAGTACAAAATTTGACACTGGTTCGAAAAGACAAAGATGGATTGGTAAGGACCAAACGAATAATGCCAGTGCGTTTTGTACCCTTAACCCGTAAGGATTGATGTTAACAGAGACAGTTATATCTGAAGATAGAGGTGTAAGGTTGGTCACAACTTTTAGCCTCTAAGGACAATCGCAGAAACTTGGTAGGAGGTAATAGAAATTCTCCAGTTAAATTGGCTAATGACCAAAGTTATCTTGTTAATTAAAAATAAGTGCATCCTCAATTTCAAGGGATTAAAGTAAAGAAAGGATTGCTTTTCATGAATGAAGAACGACAACAAGGTGATACCGGTCATAAAGAAGCTTTTGACCCAACACTTGACATCACCACCAAGTTACAGAGGGCTGTTGATTATCATCAAGCAGGACAATTGGCTGAGGCAGAGAAACTATATCAACAAGTGCTAGCAGATGACCCTCAAAATGCTGATGCCTTTCACCTTTTAGGTATTATTGCTTATCAAAAGAACAAGTGCCAGTTAGCAATTGATTTAATCACTCAAGCCATAGCTATAGATCCAAATCAAGCCCCGTTCTTTAATAACTTAGGGAATGCTTTACAAGATCAGGACCAGCCGGAAGAATCGGTTCAAGCCTATCAGAAAGCCTTGCAGTTGCAACCCGATTACGCTGAAGCTTACTATAATTTTGGGAATGTCCTACAAAAACAAGGTAAGTTAGACGAATCAGTTCAAGCCTATCAGCAAGCCTTACAAATCCAGCCTAATTATGCCAAGGCTTATAACAATCTAGGAAATGCCCTGCATACACAAAGTAAGCTAGACGAATCAGTTCAAGCTTATCAGCAAGCTTTACAAATCCAACCTGATTACGCTGAAGCTTATAGTAACCTTGGGGTCGTACTAAAAGATCAAGGACATTTAGAAGAAGCATTTCGTACTTGCAAACTAGCTGTCGAAAGCAAACCAACTTACGCCGCAGCTCATAATAACTTAGGCGTTATTTTGCATCAAAAAGGGGATTTCGAGGAAGCTATTGCCTCTTATTACCAAGCCCTTGAGATTTCACCAGACAACCCAGAAGCTTATAATAACCTTGGGGCATCCCTACATGCTAAAGGAGATATTGACAAATCAGTTTGGGCCTATGAACAGGCTATCATTACCAATCCAAAGTTTGCCGAGGGCCACAAAAATCTGGGTATGCTTCTCCTGCAAAAAGGCGATTTCCAAAAAGGGTGGGAGTTATGCGAATGTCGATGGTTATGTAAAGATTTTCCGTTTGAGCACAGAAACTTCCCTCAACCAATTTGGGATGGATCACATCTGAAAGGTAAATCCATCCTAGTTTGGGCTGAACAAGGTGTTGGCGATGAAATCATGTTCACCAGCATACTCACTGACCTCTTGCAAATTGAAGCTGATATTATGGTCGAATGTGATCCCCGCCTGGTAACTCTATTCCAACGTTCATTACCAAATATTCAGTTTTTCCCTCGATACAATTTTCCAGAGACTCAATTGTTAGACACTGATATTGATTATCAACTACCCATGGGTAGTTTGGGACGATGGTTAAGACCTGACATAGGTAGTTTCCAACAAAAAAAAAATCCATACTTACAAGCTTGTCCTAAAAGAACAGGAGAACTTAGAGAAAAATATAAAAAATTAGCTGAAGGTAAGTTGTTGATTGGTGTCTCATGGAAAAGTGTTAACCAGTATACAGGAAAAGAAAAGAGTACTTCGCTAGATGATTGGACACCAATTCTGTCACAACAAGATTGTTTCTTTATCAATCTACAATACGGAGATGTTGGTAAAGAGATCAAGGAATATTATGCTGATAAAGACAACGTCTTTATGTATGTAGAAGAAGAAGTTGTCCCGTTGGAAAATCTTGATGACTTTGCAGCACAGATATCCGCACTAGACCTTGTTATCTCAACTTCCAATACTACTGTACATATGGCTGGAGCTCTGGGACAAGATGTTTGGACTTTACTACCTCACATACCAGATTGGAGGTGGATGCTGAATGGAGAAGATACGTTATGGTATCCTCAGATGAAGTTGTTTCGACAACATGAAATTGGAAATTGGTCGGGCATGTTTGCACAGGTTGAATTGGCATTGGAACAATATGTGATAGAACCAGAAAACTGGGAACGCTCGCGAATTTAACGTTTTCTGTCTTCTCTACAGATATCTTGCAGCCGAATGACAGAAAATAGGTAGGTTTATCAACGAAGATCACGCATAACGCGACTTCTTTCCAGTTGTTGTCTTCTTCTGAAATCCTGCTCTGTTAAGGCTTGAGTGTTTCCGGGTAACAAACGTTGTTCTAGTAATTCACCTTTCCGTTTGAACACACGGAAATACTCAAATTGTGTCAGGGTAGGCGGAATGTTGCCTGGACACAAAGCATGAAGTCCGACTTCAACCGGATCCCCCATACTAACGTTGGTTTGACCACAACCAATCCAGCGTATACCATCATCGCTGACATATCCAGTAAATTGGTGGCCTTTCCTTTCCAATCTTAAGTAAAGTTCAGTGAACCGAACAGGGATTGGACCTAACTGCGACATGCGCTGATTAACTCCTTTTCCGCGTCCAACCAGTGTAAAAACTCCATTAACATGTCTTTCAAACCGGATGTCACCACGAAAGGCATGTGGTCCTGATGTTTTTTCCAACCTGACAAAAGCCTGCGGGTTTTTCCAGACAATTAATCCTCCATGCTCCTTCTTGTCCGCGGACAAACGTATCCTGCATTCAGCGGTAAAATCTCCTTCCACGGGTAAGAGCAAACGTGGGGCATTCAGGTTTCCGCCGGGGGCACCATGCCATAGGTCTTGTCCTGGTTCAGCACGCATTTCCAAATACCCTTGACGTTCAGTCCAATGACCTCCACCTTGAGGATCTTCCCATCGCCATTCCGGACGCATACTATTACCAATAAATTCATCCTCAAACACCATATCGGTAAACTCAGCTGAAGACGACCATCCTTCTATTTTGATTGAAGATACAACATCATTGAATTTCTGTGGCAAATAATGGAAATTAGGTATTTCCTTTTTACGATCCGTTGCTTCCATACGAATTGTCAGTTTGGAACCCTCGAAATCAACATGCTCAAAAAATGTCACTTCAGCTCCTTGGGCAGGAAAATCGGGACCTTTAATAATACGAATGGAAGAGATGCTATCGTGTAACCCCAAGCTGCCAGTGTGAGACACATCACGCAAAACGGTGATGTTACGACCACTAAATTCGGCATGCTCGTAACACTCCACAATCAATGGTACTGTTCCCCATTCGGGACCAGATGCTCTCTGAACCGAACCGAAACTAACAGAAGAAATCGTATCTTTGAAATTATAAATCATGTCATGAATATTAGGATAGAATCCAGGTCCCAAAACCAATTGTCGGCCCTGGAAATTCCAATGTTCATGAAGAATCAGTTTATAGTTGGGACTGGCATCGAAACCAGGTCCCTTGTAAACTTTGACAGAGGAGATGTTATCCTGAAACCCGATATCGGCGGTGAAAGCAATGGGTTTAATGACATAACCACGTCTCCCACCAAAATTGAGATGCTCAAACACTTCGGCAATAAGTCTTGGTTTAGAAGCTGACATTCATACCTCCTGCAACATCCTCCAGTCAAGCTTGAAAACGACAGTCGTTTAAGTTGGTTGGAAACAGTTACAATTTTGTAATCTCATAACATGATTACAAAATAATAATTATGTGGTGCGTCTAATTATTACCACATACACATCCATGTAAATGGGGATAGTACCGGGTAACAGTCTCAATTTTTCCCATTCCAACAGCAAAACTAAGGTGTACGTATTTATAAAGGTGCTAATAACAAATCCAAGAACAACTATCTCTGGAAAATGTGGATATTGTGACAGTTAACCAACCAGAGATACACCTGGATACGCGGCGACTACACTGATTTTCTCAAGATTACTAAATCTCAAACGGGATAATGATACAGCGGTTTAAGGTCATTTAACGAAAATTCCGGTTCTCGGAAGTTTTCACAGATTAATTTTCAGGCAGTAACATTATATCAAACTCCAAAGTTTTTAATAAGCTAAAAAGGGGATGGGGACACGGTTGCCCGTAGTTTACAGCCTAATAATGGGAAAATGTAACTTGTACTGTTGTGTTGATTACAGATGGTGCTATAATCACGATATGAAATTTTGTAGATACCAAGGATTTTCAAATGATGACCGAAGAAGAGAAATGGCATTTTGATTTATTCGGATATATTGTCCTGAAGGAAGCAATTCCCACAAAGGATGTCCAACGGATGGTAGAATTGGCAAACCAGTGGCAGGCTTTACCGGACAGTCAACTGTCTACACCACTGCGTTCTTATCGTGATCCTGTTGATTATCCAGACCTTCCCCGGTCTATTGTTAATGCACACTATGGTGACGCCGTTTTCCAAAGGCTGGCGCTCAATGGTGAAATTATGCGTTGTGTTTTACATCTGACAGGAAATTGTCCGAAATTGCTGGCAGTTTCTTTAACCCAAAACACCAAAGAATCAGATGAAGTAGGATTTCATGGAGGATTTGATGGAGGATGGAGAAACCCTGCCAACGATTATCAGGTTGCAGATAACAAGGTGTTTGCGACTTTTCTAAATGCTGCTGTCTCGCTGGTTGATGTTCCAGCGGGGTCTGGTTTCGTCTGTGTGCCTGGCAGCCACAAATCCCATTTTCCCAAACCCTCAAACATAAATATTTACAGCGACCCTCCGCAAGTCGTTAATGTGACACCCAAAGCGGGAGATGTCGTATTGTTTACTGAAGCTCTCTGCCATGGAGCACGACGATGGACGCTTGAAACCCCACGGCTTACGGTTTTTGTTCGTTATAGTACATCTTATGCCTCTTGGTCGCCAGAGGTACAACCTATCGAAGAACACAAAGATAAGCTTAACGAGGATATATGTGAACTAATACAAGTAGCAGGATTCCAACATCGGAAGCAAATTGTCAATAAATTATTAACTGAAATGGGTGCAGATCCAGCATGATTTAGTATTGAAAGACCATGGTCCAGCTTGTTTTCGCTAACTGTTGTTATGGTATTATCTTACGCTTCAAGTACACCTGTTTACATAATCCATCCTTCATACAAGGTGAAAGGTCAAGCCTAAAGTCCCAACCTAATTCTGTATGCAATATTAACTGATGGAAACAGTAGCAATTCGTTTGCATTCTCATGGGCTTAACTGCATTTTTCTATCCTTAATCCTACCTCTATTTACCAACATTAACAGTAGCCGTGGAAAACGTTAGAAATTTAAGGAGAGAAGTACGGTTTTCAGCGAAGCTCTGTTCAGGGCATACAACAAGTACACATAGATTAGTTATGACCAAAACAGTTGAAATATCAAAGGCAAACTTTCTAGTAAAGTCCAATCAAACCGCAGCCACGCGCATATATAAACCAAAACACACTACATGAATAGACAAACAGGACAAAAAACTGGTAGAACTAAACTCGCAGGGAAGTAAAAACATCATCAGTATCCTTGACTAGCAAAAAAACTTAATAGTGAACCAGCCACTATTTAACCAATGGTTTCAGGGAAAATACTGAAAAAAACTGAGAGACCATTGGACTTCGGACTAAAAATTTCCCCCGACTACTTTTTATAATGACCACTTTATTACAATGTTGAGTGGTGCTAGATTCCCAGCTGAGACCAATTAGATATTAGTTTCAGCAGCTCAGCCAAGGTCTCCAAATCCAGTTGTCCAGAGAATGGTTCGTCTGACTATAGTAGAAGCTCCCTTGTTAAGTCCGCCTAAAAGTAGGAGACTCACCAACTTGAAACCCAACGTTCGCGGTTTGGAACTGGTGGTTCAACGGCAAGTCCACCACACAGATGTGATTCGTAAAGACCAAAACCGATTTCTGTACTCAATAGAGCTATCCGCAAATTACTCGGACCAGGAACACCAGTCTGAATGGAATTAATTAATTCACGAATTTTAAGCACAGTTCCACTCCATGGTGTAACTGGCTCGATTGTAAGGGGATCATATGCTTGGTTTCCGCCATCTTTCTTACGAACATGGAGGGTTTCCCCATCGTTTTGAACACGGATAATACCTCCCTGACAAACCACTTCGGTATCATAACCAATACCTGTATCCGCCACGTGAATTGTCGTTCCATTTCCAAATTCAATCAAAGCATTTCTGATACCCGTGTCCCTTACAAATCGCATGTTCGAATCATCATCTTCAGCCGGATGAAGATCTCCCAAAGTACCACGGATCGAAATGAGGGACTCAGGATCTCCCAACAAGTAAAGTAAAGTGTCTAAAAAGTGTCCTCCAATACTGTTTCCAGAAAAACCTACGACTGACTTTACCGCTCCAAGTTTATCCTCAGTAATTAATTGATGTGCTTGACGATAAACTGCCCAGTTACGCCTGGGAGGTCCAAATTCCAACATCACTCCATTACGTTCACAAGCATCACGGATTGCATCTGCTTCCAATAACGAGCAACATAACGGTTTCTCGACAAATATACCCTTAATACCTTGTTCTGCAGCGTAAATCAACGATTCAGCATGTTGTTCTGGCCTGGTTGTGATGCTGAGAATATCCAGATCTTCTTTGTCAATCAATTCACGGTAATCATGATATCCTGTAGGGACATTCCATCGACTTTGAAATGTTTCCAGTTTTTCTTCTACGACATCGCAAGCAGCAACAATCTCTGTTTCATCAACCAGTGCATAACCACCAGCGTGAGAGAGAGGAAGGATAATACCGCCACGACGAGGTTTTTGTAATTCGTTATCAATTGTGCTGGCAATACGTCCACATCCGATGATACCAACTCTAAGTTTCAACTCGCCCCCCTTTCAAGATTAATGTTTCTGTTTTAATAATTATCATTTTAGCATGCTCTCTATAGGAAAACCACTTCGCAATTTCAGGTTGAATTTATGAAACAGAGACCGTTATCTTTACCAACCAGCTAATAACCAAGTGTGTAAAGCATATCTCCTGTTTTCTGGTTGATTGCTACAGATATGAAGTTCGAATATACTTAGATACCATGTCTAGTTGGTCAGGCACCAACTTCAGTAGGATTAGCAATCAATGACTGTACCATCTTCCGGATGTAAAGGAACTTGCGGACGGACAATGGCACCGAGTTTGTCTGCTATCGCTTCATCATCAAGCTCAATACCTAACCCTGGTTTATCAGGAATAGGCAGATAACCATCCACTGGAACGAACGGTTCCTTGAGGTAACCTTGGCCAAGTGTGACATGTTCCTGGGATACAAAATCAGGCATCATAGCGTCCAACTGTAGACAAGCCGCCAGAGCGATGGGACCTAGTGGACAGTGTGGTGCCACACCTGCATAGTGCATCTCTGTCATGGCGGCGATGAAACGTGTCTCAAAAATTCCACCTACATGCAAAGGGTCAGGATTCAAAATCTTGGCTGCACCACGTTCCAGAAGTTTTCGGAACGCCCAGCGGGTAAAAACACGCTCACCTGTCGCGATTGGAATACTGGTTCCCTAGGCAATTCGAGCCATTTCATCGTAGCTCTCGCACTGACATGGATCCTCAATCCATGCGGGATGCAGCGGTTCCAGTGCTTTGATGATTGGAACAGCAACCGCAGGCAGAAATGCTCCATGCAAGTCGACAGCGATATCGATGGTTGGCCCCACGGCATCTCGGATTTCTCCGACGGTACCTACAGTATTTGTCTATGGAAGTCTGGTCATCACAAAAAATTTGACCGAATTCTTTGACAACATCAACAACCTGTTTCTTGGAAACACATACCTGTACTGCTTCAAATTACAACCAACTTATTTCTATTTCTACTATTTGTGTCAACAGACTGTGCGAAGATACTGAGCCAAATTCATAATCTTCTCAGGTATGAAACGGTTGTTACTGTTGTGCTACGTTATAACAGCGAATTTCCTCATCGTTTCGGATAAAAACGCAAGCGTTCGCCAACGCTGGATGAGACCACACCACCATTCGGCTGCCTACCCTATGTGTAGGTTCGATCAAATGTGTTTTGCTAACCATACGAAAGTTCTGTGGATTCATCTTGGCAATCATTACATCCCCCAGGTCATTGAATAACCAGTAATTGTCTCCATTCTGAACAGTAAATACGTTTGCCCAGCTCGCTGGCCGAAACCCAGTTGAAGGTTCAAAAGTGGACCATTTACGCTGACCATCATCTAAACTAATGCACATATAGCGACCGTTTTGGTCACAACCATAGACATAGCCGTTCCGAATAGTTGCTGTGTTGAAAACGCCTCCCATACCTCGTGTCGTATCACCACGCCAAATAACCTCAGCACCATTACCATCTTCAGCGACTTCAACCATAGCCGAGACATGAGAGTAACTCATTACAAACAACCTATTTCCTTCATGTTGTGGAACCCCGATGGACATCGAGAACGTTGGCTTGATGTCCAGTTCCCAGTAAGGTTTTCCGGTTTCCGGATTGAGAGCACGTAGTCGGTCACTATCCCACACAATGAGTTGGCGTTTTCCACCCAGTGTGTAGATTGTTGGTGCACAATATCCGGGTTGTTTCGCGTTACCACTGCGCCATATTTCTTTTCCCGTGAGTTTGTCAAAAGCTACCACTGTAGAATTTTCCCCGCCGACCATACAAATTAGCTTGCTGTTATCAACAAGTGGATGGGCAGAAAAACCCCATTCTGGAGTAGAAGCCTCAAACTCAACTCGGAGTTTACGTGACCATAATAAGTTTCCAGTTTCTACGGCCAAACATAACAGGTCCCCTTCAGATCCAAGTGTATATACCCGATCTTCATCAACGGTTGGTGTTGCACGTGGACCTATAGCATAAATAGCAACCGACCTATATGGGCAATCATATTTATATTCCCAGATGATCCGGCCAGTTTTCTCTTGGAGACACAGCACACGTTCGAAACCTGCTAACATACGTTTGACGAAGTTGAGGTTTCCAGGAGGTTCTCCGGTATGCAGCAAACCACCGTCCTTCAATTCCGTATCATGTCCCACACGATCCATAACGAAAACCCGACCATCAGAAACAGCGGGACCTGAATATCCTCCACCAATTTCTGTTTTCCATATTAATTCAGGTTTAGATTCGTCAAACGTATTGATAATTCCAGTTTCCTGCCATACAGCATCCCGATTCACTCCCAGCCATTGAGGCCAGTCTTCAGCTACCAATTCGGTCAAAACCAAAATAAATAATATAAGTGTACATACGAGTAGCTTAAGCATAATTTTTGTCAAAAAATCAAAGTTAATTCCCAGCCTTTCTAAAATGAAGCACAACAAACCAACCTAATGAAATTGGAGAAATCAGGATGACCTAAGCCCCAGATCAACAGATCAACAGATCAACAGATCAAATCATTATACATCAGAATAACATGTCCAAAACATATCCATTTCCAGTTTTTTCCTCTCGTCAAAACATGTTTGTTCTATACAACCTCCACACCTAAGGATCTGGCTTTAGAAGCCACGATGCTGGGAAAAGCTGAAAAACTATTTTAGTTTGATTTTTGTAAGCCCAGAAGAAATTTGGGCTTACACTCAATATTGAGGATATTTCCCGCTGTTATAAAAAATCTCAACCTTTATCTAAAGTTGCAACAGGAAAAATCAATTTGGCGTTGAATTTTTATCTTTATATTATGTAATATGTTTTAACGTCAATTGATCCTGGTTGGGAAGTAATCCGATAACAATGCAGGGTATGATGCAAACTGAACCATGCATAGGTACAACAAATCCACCCAATTATCTGGCAGGACAGAAACTCGAGACAGGAGAGATCTGAGCTGATATTTTTATGGCCATTGGCTTCAGCTTCCGGTTGGATTTAGTATGACTTTTTTGATGGATAATACTAGAGGTATAAAACATTATGATCACAGTTGCAAACCGAATTTATGTTTCACCCGAATACGTAGAAGAATTTGAAGAACGTTTCCGCAATCGTGCTGGCCTGGTCGACGGTATGCCGGGATTTATCATTAATCAAGTATTGCGGCCAGTCAATGAAGAGGACCCATATATCGTTTTTACATTATGGGAATCAAGGAAAGATTTCGAAAACTGGATTAGGTCAGATGAATTCACCCAAGGGCATGCCAAATCAGGCAGTTTACCGGAAGATGCGTTTACACAACCAAATAAACTTGAGCTGCACGAAGTCTTTTTAGACTCAAGTCAACCAGATCTGGAAGAGGAACCATCCGGAGGGCCATTTAAAATACATTGAGTTGAAAAACAGCTCACTGTAGCCAAAAAGGTGGGAGTTTAGAGGAAATCGAGAGTGAAAGACACGCGATGAGTTTGGCCAAGATCGCCAAATGGAACAAAGGCATAGTCGATTCGATAGGTTGAGGTGGCGTAACCGAATCCGCCGCTCAGTTTGGAGAGGAATTCAAAATTACTGCCACTGCGACTTTGATAACCACCTCTAAGTGCTAATCCATTTTGGAAGACATATTCCAACCCTAAGTGTAAATCTGTCAACCGGCCACGTGCGGAATTCACATCTGCAGCGAGAATCAGTTTGTTTCCCACCTGGTCGGGTATTTGTCCTTCTTTTAACTGAGATACATCTATTGGTGTTTGAATCGACATTGTATAAGCAACACCTATTCGAAAATACCTAATAACTGGTATTGACCCGAGTTCAGATTCCTGTGATCGTCCCCCAACGTTCCTGAGAATAGCACCTAGGTGAAGCCCTTCAACAGGTGGTTGGTAGAAAACACCGATATTCATGCTATTAAGTTGGGCTTTCATGTTCGATTTAAATTTGTTAACAAAGGCCACATTTTGCTGTGCAATCTGATAGGCAGTGCCAATTCGAATACCTTTGTAAGAACCACTTCCGGCAGCAACTCGAACCACCATATTGTTATAATCAAAAGATCCACTATGTTCATCTGCACTGATGGTATGTGGTATTTCGCCTGTCCATATATATGAAACATCTGAACCCAGAGTTACCCATTTACCAAACGACTGGGCAAACCCAATCCATTCGTAACGCACATCCGCTAGCCATTCAGAGTGCATTGCAGAAAACTGAGGACGAGACAATCGTCCGAGCGCTGATGGATTCCAGTAGATTGAATTCACATCATCAGCCACAGCGACAAAAGTATCCCCCATGGCTGGAGCACGAGCACCAACACCTATCTTGAGAGCATTCCAACCATCTCTACCTGCACTCAAATTTATTGCCTTTACATCAACAACATTCACGTAAAGTAGAATGGCTGCAACAAACACTAAACTTATATTATGCTTTTTGAAATCAAACCTTTTGCATTTCATAAAAAAATAGCAGAGAAAACAATGTATAACATAAAAAAACAACTATCAAATTCGAGTTTTATCATAGCATAGACAAACGCTGAAGGACAAGGTTTTCCTACTCTGTCAGGAACGGCTGGTGGTTTAGATCAATCCAAGATTCTTGGATTGCAAAAAAAACAGATCAGATTTTTTTTGTGCGTTTAATGGGCAAACACAATTAAAACTCATTGACAATATGTATAATGTCATCTTAACGTGGAGTGTAAATTCTGAATTCTTGACATAAAATACTGGGAACTTGACCGGCAATTCACTGGCCAATTTGAGAGTGAAAGAAGCGATTTTAGATCCAACTTTGACATTGACATCCCTCCGTTTTTCTTTGTATACTACAGATGTTGTAAAGTCGTATCAGTACTGCCTACATAAGGAATATTAATGACAAAAATTTCTGAGTTTTTTCAGAATAAGACTGTACTGATAACGGGTGCTACAGGTTTTGTAGGCCAACCTCTCGTAGCCAAGATTTTAACCAGCACACCAACAGTCAAAAAAATCTACTTGGTCATTCGTGACGGAGTAGCGTCCAATGGCAGCATCAAGACAGCACAAGAACGCTTGGAAACCGAGTTTTTCAACTCTAGTGTCTTTGCACAACTCCGGCAAATCCATGGGAATGACTTTGAGAATTGGATCGGTCAGAAAGTTGTTGCTGTTAGTGGGAATTTAAGCCAAAAAAAACTCGGTATCTCTGAAGACTGGTATACTAAACTGGTTCAAGAAGTACAGATCTTTATTAATAGCGCGGCCATCGTGCAATTCGACGCACCAATTGATGATGCTGCATCCATAAACGTTATCTCCGTTCAACATGCAGTTCAATTTGCACGCCAATGCAAGGACGCTACCTTCGTTCATATCTCAACGGCTTATTCATGTGGGGACCGATCTGATCTGATTCCCGAAGAGTTACATCTTCCCTACGCAGATTTGGCCAAGAAACTAAATAACACAGAGTATCCCACTCCTGAGACCCTGGAAGCAGAAATAGAGGGAATGATTGAAATTGGTCGACAAATCCGAGAGAAAATAAGACAAACGGAGAATTCTTTCCAACATGTTAGAACCAACACTGAAAAATCTACCAACAAACGGATAGAGGATCATCTCATTGAAGCCGGTCGAAATCATGCTTTAAAGCGTGGTTGGCATGATATTTATACTTATACCAAAGCACTAGGCGAAGAAGTTGTTTCGAAAATGCGTGGAGACCTTCCTGTAGCAATCATCAGACCCTCTATTATTGAAAGCAGCCTGGAAGAACCATCACCTGGATGGTTAGCGGGCTTAAGAATGGCGGATCCACTAATTATTGGTTTTGGCAAAGGGAGACTTCCCGATTTTCCTGCTACCCCAAGCATAACTTTGGATGTCATCCCGGTTGACATTGTTGTCAATGCAACATTAGCAGCAACAGCACAATCCTATGAAAAAGGTGGTCTCGAAGTTTATCACGTATCCAGTGGTTATACTAATCCTTTATCTTTTCAACGTCTGCACGATTTGACCGTTGAATATTTTAGAAAACATCCAATGCTTGATAAGGGAACCCCTATTCCAGTCTCGGCATGGAAATTCCCCTCAAAAGAGAAATTCTCAAAAGAGTTTGCAGGGAAACTTCGTTATCTCAGTGTGTTTAGTTGGTTCTTGAAGAAAATCCCAACTAAATGGGCTTCGAAAAGGAACCGACGTATTGTTATTCTGCAAAATGCGATCGAAAGGTTACTCTATTACGCGGACATTTATGGGCCGTATGCAAATTTAAATTTCAATTTTGAGGTTAGGAAGGCCCCTGAATTACATCAATCCCTTTCACTAGAAGAACAAAATGTCTATAACTTCGATCCAGCCAGAATCGATTGGGCATATTATATGCAACAAATCCACATTCCAGGTATTAAACACCATATTTTAAAGATGGAAGATGAGCTCGATGATGTAAACACGAATACTATTGAGAGCAAACAGCTGGATAAATCGGCAGAAGCACCCAGTTTTCAAAATATCCCGAGGTTGCTAAAGTGGAGAGCAAATACACTTCCAGATAAAGTAGCACTTCAAATTAAAAGGAAAGAAGGCTGGGTTCGATACACATATGGTGATTTCTATGACCTGTCACGTCGCATAGCTGGTTCATTATGGGAAAGAGGATTACGCAAAGGTGATCATGTCATTCTGTTCTCTGAGAATCAGCCTGAATGGGGAATTGCGTATTTTGCTGCCTCTCAACTGGGTTTGACTGTCATCCCTATCGATCAACAAACATCATCGCGTGAAGTTTATGCTTTGGCCGATTTCACCTCGGCTAAATTTGTACTCACAACCCAAAAATTGTTTGACCGCCTTGAAAAGTTCGTTACCAACCCTACTGAGAATCCACCTCAATGTTTGAACATTAATAACTTTTGCCAAGTCTTTGGTACAACACAACTGACTCATTTAGATCTGCCTGAACCAGCTGACGAACTCCTCGAAATCAAGATTGAACCGGTTGACATTGCTTCAATTATATTTACCTCCGGCACGGCCTCAGATCCGAAAGGAGCCATGTTATCACATGGAAACTTCATTTCAAATGTTCTAGCCGTAGCAACTGTTTTAGAGCCTTACGAAACTGATCAAATGTTATCAGTCTTACCCATGTATCACGCACTGGAATTTACCAGCGGATTTCTAATGTCAATTTACGGTGGAACAACGGTCACTTATCTTGAGTCTCCAACTACTATGTTAGAAGTTATGTGTGAAACACAAACAACAGTAATGGTTGCAGTACCCAGGTTCTTTCAGCTACTTTACAGCACTCTTATGCGTCACTTGGCCAAATCGGCAAACTTGCCCATAAATAACACTTTATCAGATTCACAATTTAGTCCTGAAATCATCCAGAAGGCACATCAAGCTATGGGCGGAAAAATACGTGTTTTTGTTAGTGGTGGTGCGAGCCTTCCAGATACAGTTTATGATAACTTCAATCGTCTTGGTATCATCATCCATCAAGGTTATGGGTTAACAGAGTCTGCCCCAGTTTTAGCAGTCACATCCTATAACAAAAGTCGTCGTTCATCTGTTGGTATAGCTGTCCAAGGAACAGAAGTTGTCATTAAAGACACAAACTCCAAGGGAATCGGTGAGATTGTTGCCAAAGGTCCCGGTGTCATGCAAGGTTATTATAACAATCCAGAAGCCACGAAAAAAGCTCTCATAAACGACTATCTTTATACCGGCGACCTGGGTTATTTTGATGACGATGGATATCTATATATCACAGGACGGAGTAAGGAAGTTATTGTAACCAGTGCAGGAAAAAATGTTTACCCAACTGAAATAGAAGCTCTTTATTGCCAAGATAAGATCATTGATGAACTCTGTGTTGTTGGAATTAGTCCTACCGACGAAACCAGTGAAGATGTACACGCGGTGATCATACCAAAAGAAAACGATGAACTCGCTCAAGAAAAAATTGAGCAGATAATACTTGAACATATGAAAGAAGTTAGAGAGGAATTACCTTCATACCAACAAATTCAAAAGAGTTATTTCCTTTGGCAGGATCAGCTACCGAAAAAAGAAGATGGGGAAATCGACCGGCACCAAGTCAAAAAATGGTTAGCAAAATATATTGCAGAAACCAAAAGTAGCGAACCTCTGAAAGATCCAGTAGACGACCCTGCAGAGAGTTGGGAAGATTGGGAATGGCAAATCATACTCGAACTAAGCCATATGTCAAATGTTCCAACCAACCAAATTAGATCTCAAACAGATATCGACACAGATTTAGCGCTGGACTCAATTATGAAAGTTGAGCTGCTTTTGCTCCTAGAAAACGAAACACAGAAACATATCCCAAATGAAATTATATCTAGTGTCCAGACAGTTGAAGATATATTCAGTGCGGTGAGAAAAATAAGATCTACTGTATTCCAGACCGAGGAGACATCGGATATCCATCCTGTTCTAATCAATCAGCGTGGGATTGCTTTAAAGGTCTATTCGCAACTGTTTCGAACTTGCATGTATATCCTTTGTCACAGTTATTTTTCTATTCGTTCTTATGGCAAAGAATGCATCCCTCAAGGCCAATGTTATATTATTGCGGCAAACCATTCCAGCCATCTCGACACTGTAGCTATTATGACAGCCTTGGGTAGTGAATCACGGAGATTGCAAGTAGCAGGGGCCAAAGAATATTTTTTTGACAGTAAAATTAAATCTTGGTTCTTTTCTAATTTCATGAATGTGGTTCCCTTCGACCGGGAAACTATATCTCTGCAAAGTCTCAACATGTCAAAAGAAATACTCAATCAAGATATGTGTCTCCTTATATATCCTGAAGGAACAAGATCTCTTGATGGTACCTTGCAGTCGTTCAAAGCTGGTTTAGGCGTTTTAGCACTCCGAACAGGTGTACCGATTGTTCCTGCTTATATTGAAGGAACACATCAAGCATGGGCAAAAGGAGAGAAAAAATTGCGCAAAAGCAAAATCCGGGTGATCTTTGGAGAACAAATTCTTTATAACCCGGAAAAGAATTTGTCAAATCGCAATCAATACCAGCAATATCAAGAAATCGTCGCCAACACAAGATCAAAAATCGAGAATTTGAAAGAGACAATCGAGGCCAAAGAATGAATCTTGACCCCTGTCGCGAAGTTTTTTTCCGTTCTGATCGAATTGATTTGATGGATAAAACAGATGAGGAGTTACGGTCCCGAATAAAACAGCTTCGAACCAGCGAGAATTTAGATGATAGTGAGTTGCTTGAGCTGGAGATTCTGTGCAAATGGTACGAGTATCATAGCTGGATTGAATCAGCCAAATCAGGCGCAGAAAAAAAACAACAGCTGATTCAACTTCAGGTGCCAACCTAAAAAACGAGTTTATCCTTTCCTAATGGACACTGCCAATTATGAAGATAGCAATTCTTGCTTCAGGAAGCGGATCAAACCTGCAAACCCTAATCGACCAACTCCACTTAGATACTAATAGTGGAATAGAAATAGCTGTTGTTATTAGTGACCGGCCAAAAGCATATGCCTTAGTCAGGGCAAAAGAGGCCGGGATTCCAACCTCTGTTGTTCAGCTAAAACATTTTCCCGACCGAAACGCCTTCGATAACAAGATCTCGGAAATAATTGAGACACATAAAGTTGAATTGATCTTACTGGCAGGCTACATGAAAATTTTTCAACCTTCATTTGTACGTAGATATCGTTACAAGTTGATCAACATCCATCCCTCACTTTTACCAGCGTTTCCTGGTGCTCATGCGATATCAGATACTCTTGAGTACCAAACCAAAATTTCGGGTGTTACTGTACATTTCGTAGATGAAGGGGTTGACACTGGACCAATTATCGCTCAAGTACCAGTGCCAGTTCTTGATGATGATGATGAACCCAGTTTGCACCAACGAATTCAAGCAGAGGAACATCAGCTTTACCCTACAGTGGTAAAATGGTTTGCTGCCAACCTAATTCATGTTGAGAATCGAAAAGTGAGCATTAAATCAGAATGACAGCTGACGTCGAAATGGCACTTCAGATCGGCACCAAATTCTTAGCCGATCAACAACAATCATCTGGCTGTTTCCAAGGTCAACTTTCTTCCATGACTTTTCCTACATGTGCTTACGCTTGGACACAGTTTGCCATGGGAAACCAACCCGAGAGTTCAATTGTTAACTGGATTCTATCCAACCAAGACCCAAACGGCATGTGGTCACTGGACGCCTCCGCTATTCCAAATGATAATGCGACTCTTTTCGCTCAATTGATACTACAGCAAATTCAAAAAGTAAAACCGGATTCAAAAGTTCAGGCAGCCCTAAACAAAATTCCGCCGTTATCAATTAATCTCGGTCTGATTAAGTTGGCATACGCACACTGTGGAAGTTATCAATGGAACCGGTTAACGCCTCCTAAGTTTGCTATTCCAATGATCAAGATTGCACAGCAACTTGCACAGGCTTTCCCAAATCTACGTACCTTGCTCAAACCGCCCAAACACCTGCTTCCAACTCCTGATTTCTTTTATTCAGATACTTTCAACAATCTTTTTATCGCAGAGCAGCAAACGCTTGTTCCAGCCATGTTGCTATTAGAACTCGAAGGACAGAAAAGAGCTGAGACTATTAACGATCTATTTTTATGGATCCAAAGTAAAATGTTGAGTAATGGCAGTTGGTTTTGCGTCAATTATATAACAGCTTTAGCAACGATCGCTTTGATCGAATACAGTAAATATTCAGCTGATTCTCACGCATCGTCCCTTACTAAACAAAGTCAATTGTGGCTAGAACAAACCAGGAATCCTGATGGAGGGTGTCGAGAAGCAATTAACCTTAATATCTGGGATACTTCACTCAGCTTAATCGCTTTAGCAGAAACAAGGAATCCCAACTACAAAGGACATATCCTCGAAGGCACAAAATGGCTAGCTAAACACCAAAGCAAAGAAGGTGGTTGGGCTTTTTCCGGCTTACTAGATGGCGGGTTACCATGTGATGCCGATGATACAGCTTTAGCTGTCCTCGCACTGTTGAAATCTGGTTTTCCTATTAGTTGTGATACAATTCAAAATGGACTCAATTGGTTAATGAAAAACCAATCAATAGATGGAAGTTGGAGTACTTATATTCCCGGTGAAGGAGATGTTGGTTGCGTTTCCATCACTGCCCACGCAATTGAAGTGCTTTTAGAAGTCGATGGGTACCAAAAACAGGTTGACCAAGCTGTCACTTGGCTCGAAACTCAGATATCCCGTGACGGTTTTTGGGATGATCTCTGGTTGTCTAAACGAACATATGGAACAGCCTGTGCCATATGCGCTATAGTAAAGGCCGGGTATAATAATATCCAAGCAATTAAAGATGGTATCAAATGGCTCGAAAGTGCACAGAATCCTGATGGTGGTTGGGGAGAAGACATGTTTGGGAACCAAATCAGTAGTACAGTGGAACAAACAGCTTGGAGTACATACGCCCTGTTGATTGCTGATCATCAAAATCTATCTGCCCGCCGAGGTTTAGAATTCCTAACGAGCCAACAAAATTCGGATGGGTCATGGAATGCAAGTTGCGTTGGAATCTACTGGGAAATTATAGGCGGGTACATTGATCCAATATATGCGTCAGTTTTTCCGATTTTGGCTCTAAATGCTTACCATCATGGCGAAAATTCAACTCAAAATTAACCATCAAAAAAACACATGACCATCACCCCTTTAAGAAATGGGACAAGCAAAGTTGAACTAACAGGTTGAGTTGACACTGTAATTCAGCCGTTTCGTTCAGAGGCTCATTACATACTGGGAGTTAAGTGTATTAACAGCTAGTGCTAAGATTCGAGGGAAAAGATATGAAAAGACCAAATGTCCTGTATATTCTGGCTGATGACCTAGGTTGGTGTGACCTTAGTATAGAAGGTAGTTCTCTTTACGAAAGTCCAAACATAGATCGTATTGGATCCGAAGGAATGCGGTTCACACAAGGTTACGCTGCTTGTCAAGTCTGTAGTCCTTCACGTGCCAGCATTCTAACTGGTAAGTACCCACCAAGACATGGTATTACAGACTGGATCGGTGCGCCATCAGGAGAAGATTGGCGCAAAGCTGGGCGATTCAGCAAAATGCTTCCACCTGATTACGAGCGAGGACTTCGTGCTGAAGAAATAACCTTTGCGGAAGTATTTCGACGTACAGGTTATCGCACCTTCTTTGCCGGCAAATGGCATCTAGGGGATAAAGGAACCGATCCCGAGGATTTCGGTTTCGAAGTCAACAAAGGAGGTTGGAGAGTTGGATCACCAAACGGTGGGTATTTTGCACCTTGGAACAATCCAAAGCTTGATTCAGGTCCAGATGGTGAATCATTACCAATCCGACTTGGCCAAGAAACTGCAGAGTTCATTAACAACTGTAAAAACGAGCCCTTCTTAGCCTATTTGTCATTTTATTCTGTCCATGGTCCAATACAAACAAGCAAAGACAAATGGGAAAAATTCCGCCAAAAAGCAATCAGTCAGAAAACGCCAGAAAAAAGGTTCATCTTTGATAGAAAACTACCCGTCCGACAAGTACAGGATTGTCCAATCTATGCAGGTATGATCGAAGCCATGGATGACGCCATTGGCATTGTCCTGGATACACTTGACAAACAAGGGTTAGCTGAGAACACAATCGTTTGTTTCACCTCAGATAACGGAGGTGTTTCATCTGGGGATTCTTTCTCATCATCTATGCTGCCTCTAAGAGGTGGTAAAGGGCGTCAATGGGAAGGAGGTATCCGTGAGCCATTCTATTTCAGGTTTCCAGAGGTGATCGCTGCCAATTCGACCTGCGACATACCAGTATCAGGGATCGATTTCTATCCAACTCTACTGGAACTTGTTGACATTCCAATCCCAGTAGAACAAGTAATTGATGGAAAAAGTCTTGTACCCTTGTTGAATAAAGAGGAAAACAGTGAAATTGCTGAGCGTGACCTATTCTGGCATTACCCTCACTATGGTAATCAAGGAGGAGACCCTTCATCAATCATCAGAAATGGTCCATGGAAGATGATCCATTATTACGAAGATGAGCATGATGAACTGTACAATTTAGATTCCGACCCAGGTGAAAGAAACAATATAATTACCGATCATAAAACCAAGGCGACAGAGTTACATCAACGCTTGGACATTTGGTTGTCTGAGGTGGATGCGAAATTCCCTGTTCTGGACTCGGAATACGTTCCTGAGAAGGAACAGGCTCGCTTACACAAGCTAGAACAAGAGTTTATGCCGAAACTTGAAGTAGAACACGCCGAATACCTAAATCCCAACTGGCAACCAAATGAGGACTGGTGGGGAAGCCAGGTGACAATTGATTAGCTAGAATAAGGGTAACAACTGAACTCGAAAAATGAAAGTATAGCCTTCATTCTCACTGCCAAAATTCAGATAAGATATGCCAGTGTAAACCTTGTGGGACCTTTTATTGCTTTTTTTAGCTTCACATGATAGAGGGTAATGGCTAAATGAATGGACTCAAGAGAGGTAAAGTAAAATGAAAAAATTAGTGTTGATGTTAGTAACTTTTTGCTCCTTTCTGGCTACTGGCGTTGAGAGTGAATACTGGAACCAGTTTCGTGGCCCAAATGGAGATGGTAAGTCTAATGCCCTAAACCTTCCTGTCGAATTTAGTGAAAGTAAGAATGTGCGATGGAAAACACCAATCCACGATCAAGGTTGGTCTTCACCCGTTGTTTGGCAAAAACAAATTTGGTTGACCACTGCGAAGGAAGATGGAACTGAGTTATTTGTAGTGTGCATCGATTTGGAAAGCGGTAAAGTGGTTCACGACATCAAAGTATTCGATGTCGTGGAACCGCAATTAGAATATCCGGGTTTGAATAGCCACGCTTCTCCCACTCCGGTCGTAGCAGAGGGCCGTATCTATGTTCACTTTGGCACTTATGGCACTGCTTGCCTGGATACCCAAACGGGCAGGAAATTGTGGGAGCGTCGCGATTTGAATTGCGACCATCGTGTCCGGCCTGCTTCCTCACCAATTATTGAGGGTGAATTACTATTCTTAGTTTACGATGGGGTTGATGTTCAGTTTATCATCGCCTTGAAAAAGGAGAGCGGTCAAACCCGTTGGTTAGAGTATCGGAAGGTGAAAAACGACTTGGCTACAGTTCTCACGACCGGTGGTGTCAAAGATGTTGCAGAGACCTTAAAAGAGAAACCAAACGATAACAGAAAATCCTATGCAACTCCTACCATTATTGAACATAACGGTCAGAAACAGTTGATTAGCCCAGCAGCTGAAGCCACTTTCGCCTATGATCCTCAAACGGGGAAAGAGTTATGGCGAGTGCGTCATCAGGGATGGGGTTGGAATGTAGCTTGTCGACCAATTTACGATAATGGTTTGGTTTTTTTCACCACCGGAGTGGCAAAGACTTTATTGGCCGTTGATCCTTCTGGAAGTGGAGATATCACCGAGACCCATGTGGTTTGGAGTAACCGACGAGGAAGTCCCGAAATCCCATCGCCCATAGTTAAGGACAACCTGATATTCTTCACCAATGAAGGAGGGGTTGTGTCTTGTCTGGAAGCGAAAACTGGGAATGAAATATGGAAAGGACGTATTAATGGTAACCACTGGGCATCTCCTGTATATGCTGCTGAGAAAATTTATTTTTTCAACCAAGACGGAAAAATTTCGGTCATTTCCGCTGGCAGGGAGTTTAAACTGTTAGCAGAAAATGAATTGAATGCCAGTTTTATCGCTTCACCAGCGATAGTTGGGGAAGCGATGATCCTTCGGTCAAAGACACACTTGTACCATCTTGCCAATGGTTTCAAGCGAGTTATCCCCAAAGATGAAGCCTCGCGAGAAACTGAGGGTAAACTCGCTAAAGGCAACCCAAAAAAGTCAGGGAAAAGGAAAAACGATGGTTCTGGAAAAGAAAAAAGTGAAAAGAGTCAAGTCACTGTTCAACAGGAAGTTAAAGGCTGGACCAGCTATTTTCGAACCGCTTCCGCGCAACAAATCCGTCAGGCCATTGAGAGCGAAAAATTTCAACTTCTACCGGACGATGCCAAACAAAAAATCAAGATGGCGGCTGAAAAGTTCCTATCTCAAAAGGATAAATAACCCTAAATTCCATGTTTACTCAAACTTGAAAATCAAATTCGCGTGAAGATATAGAGTTCATTCACTATCTCAATCTGTAGATGCAAAGTGTCGAATGATTCTCAGGCAAAAGGTCGGTTCCAAAAACGGAGTAGCTTTGCATGGCATCCCGTTATGCAAAACAGAGGTACAGCCTTAGACATCATAGTAATCAATAGATAGCTCATCTATCTACTGCAAATTGGATTGATGTTGATGAATTGTTTTCCAACCTTCACTACTATTAATGTAGAGAGTTGTGTTTCTGATAGTGGACGAAACACCAGCAACCTCTGCTTTGGTCAGAAAAGTCGCGAATGCGGCGTCTCCATGTACCCACACCTTTAGATCAATTGGTCCTGAAATTTTGATGCCTTGAAGTAAGGGGCTTAATCCTTCCAGTAATTCTATCATGGATTCTTTCTGGAAATACTCTAATTTACCTTGTGGTGAATTACTATAGCTGGAGAAATCGGTCGGATGGAGATTCTTTGTCATGTCCTTGAAGTTTCCAGTATTAAAGTTTTCGATTTCTTCTTTGAGCATCTTTGCAATTACTTTTTCTGGACCATTTCCCTTTGGTTCTGCTCTCGTTTTATCCTTCATGTCGACCTTTTGTCGAGTAGCGTGTTGGCTCAGTAGTTCAGCCACCTTGGCTCTGCCAGTTTCGACTTTCTCTCGATCCACTTGAATTTGCAATAATTGAGCAATAAACTGGGTGGTTTCCCAATCTGTTTTTAAGACATCCATGGCTGTCATTCCATCATCGTCCCTAACGTTGGTGTTGACTCCTTTCTGGTGGACTAGTAGCGCAGCAATTTCATATCGTCCGAGAAACGCGGCCACATGAAGTGCTGTTGTCCCATCCTTGTTTTTAGCATTAACATCCACACCTTTGGCTAACTGCTGCTCGACAGCTTCAATGTCTCCTAAAACTGCTGCAGTCCAAATATCGTTGCCGGCCAAACCCGCAAAGCCGGTTTGGGCGCCTTGTTGGCTCAGTAGTTCAGCCACCTTAGCCCTGCCAGTTTCGACTTTCTCTCGATCCACTTGAATTTGCAATAATTGAGCAATAAACTGGGTGGTTTCCCAATCTAATTTTAAAGCATTCATGGCTGTCGTACCGTCATTGTTTCTAGCATTAACATCAGCCCCTTTTTGGACTAATAGCGTGGCAATTTCATATTGACCCAGAAACGCTGCCGCATGCAGTGCTGTTCCTCCATCATTACCTCTGAAATTGACATCAGCCCCTTTTTGGATCAGCAGTTCAGCAACTTCATATTGACCTACAATAGCCGCTACATGAAGTGCTGATGCCCCATCCTTGTTTTTAGCATTAACATCCACACCTTTGGCTAAATGCTGCTTGACAGCTTCAATGTTTCCCAAAACTGCTGCAGTCCAAATATCGTTGCCGGCCAAACCCGCAAAGCCGGTTTGGACACCTTGTTGGCTTAGTAGTTCAGCCACCTTAGCCCTGCCAGATTCAACTTTTTCTCGATCCACTTGGATTTGCAACAATTGAGCAATAAACTGGACGGTTCCCCAATCTGTTTTTAAAGCATCCATGGCTGTTGTGCCTTCATTGTTTCTAGCATTGACATCAGCCCCTTTTTGGACTAATAGCGTGGCAATTTCATGCCGTCCCAGAAACGCCGCTGAATGTAAGGAAGTTGATCCATCTCGATTTTTGGAATTGACATTGGCTCCACGCTGGATGAGTAGCTCAGCCGTTTGGGTTTGCTCTAGAAGTGCAGCCCAAGACAGAGGTGTTATTCCATACTCACCACCCTGGGCATTGATATCCGCACCTTTGGCTAACTGTTGCTTAATAGTTTCAATGTCTCCTGAACCTACTGCTGACCAAATATCGTTGCCGGTAAAACCCGCAAAGCCAGTTTGAGCACCTTGTTGGCTCAGTAGTTCAGCCACCTTGGCTCTGCCAGATTCAACTTTTTCTCGATCCACTTGGATTTGCAACAATTGAACAATAAACTGGACGGTTCCCCAATCTGCCTTCAAACTATCTGCTGGTATCTCACCACTATTATTCCTAACGTTGGTGTTGGCACCTTTTTGAACTAATAACGCAGCAATTTCATGTCGTCCGAGAAACGCCGCTGCATGTAAGGAAGTTGCTCCATCTCGATTTTTGGAATTGACATTAGCTCCACGCTGAATGAGTAGCTCGGCCATTTGGGTTTGGCCTAGAAGTGCAGCCCAAGACAGAGGTGTTACTCCATACACACCATCCTGAGCATTGATATCCGCACCTTTAGCCAAGTGTTCTTCAACAACTGCAACATTACCTGTGCTGGCTGCTTGCCAAATATTTAGATCAGTTTGTCCCTGAGTAACAATGGTAAAAAGTATTAGACTTATTAGACACAATGCAATAGTGGCAGTGGTTTTGGTTTTCATTATGAAGTCTCCTTTTAATTAAATTTGTATCTAGTTGCCACCTTAGCATGAAGGACATCTGCAATCTGAGCGACAAAATTACTACTAGGATTTCGGCATCATCGCGAATATCGCTTAATAGCTAACAACAGTAAGGATGATTGAGATCGATGCATTATATGTTATCTTATCTAATGTGTCACGACCAATTACAATTTTCGACAAGAAATAGGATCAGGCGGCATTTAGTTTTTTCATCTGGTGTAGATAATCTCCCCTTTGGAGGTTCCTTCCAGTTGATCTTTGACAGATCTGCACCTACCCTTAATAAATTGTTTGATTGGATTTGACCTATCCCAAGTAGAAGTACCATTCAACGATTGCTCAAAACGCCTCAGCATCTCTTTTCCTTCCAAGGCTACAACCGGATATAGTAAATCGATCATCGAATCAATTTCTAGATACAATTTTTCCTGTGTAAAAATGGCATCTAGGTACTTTCTCAAATGATTCTGGTATTCTTTCTTGTATTTCGCTATACCCAAAACGCGTTCAATCAAACGATTTTGTCCATGATGAGGACGATGAATGCTGAGGTCACGGCGTGACTCTGGTGTTCCCACCAAGCCAAAGGCGCCAAAAGAAATATCCAAATCCCAAGGAATCAGTTGGAATTTTTGGGTAACAGGGTCGAGATAAACATAGTGATTTTGATTACTACCTAAATAACTATCCAAATTGGAGAGCAAAACGTTAACAGCCATAAAACGGAGGAAGGCGTCAGTATCCAAAAAACTTTCTATTTTCTGTTTGAACGTTTGGTCATTACTCTGTTGAATTAATTTGGTGAATTCAATCAGCCTACGTCCCTGTTCGGGTGTGACATCAGTTTTAGGATTATAATGCGCTTTGTAGGACTCCCAATTTTCTCCTAAATATTTAAAGGCACCGAATGTACTAGGTTTGAGCAACATTCCCTTTCGGCTTCCAAAACGATCGGCCAGAAATCTTTTGTCAACTTGTTCCACCAAATTGTAGAGACCAAGGTAGATTTTCTCAACTTGGCTATTTATGCTAAGGTAGACTTTGGCGAAACCAGCTCGGGAACAAGGCACACCAGCTCGGCGAAAAATAGCATAGGATAACGATTCTCTAATGGAAGAAGATGGATTTTCCGAGTTGTTGTTAAGATTAATTTTTATCAGTCCTCCAAAATCCTGATTTTGGTTGTATTTATTGAAATCAATCTTAAATGAGAATTTCCTCACCGATCCAAATCCTAAGTTGGAATCCATAACGGCCATCATAGCCGAGCCATTCCCTTTATAACGCAATCCCACGTTCTTAATGATTTTGTCTCCAAAGATCACATCTGCTGTTCCATACTGGTGATTAAACCCCATATAGCCAGCCAGACCGGGACGTGAGGATAAGCTACTTCGGAAAGGTTTACGCATGAAACTGTCCATAATAATCTTTCTGAAGGCTGTTCCTATGTTCAAATCTAGATCCTCCCAGTTGGGTTGTAACTTTTCCCATTCTTCAGGTTCTAGTTTTAAATTAACTTCCCAGACTTTCTTTAAATCAAAAATTTCCTCTGATTCACTAGTAATCTGTGACTGTGCATTACCAGACAGATACATTATGGTAAGAAGTAAAAAGATTACGTTTCTAACAAGAGTAGGGGTTAACCAACAAATATACACTGCAATAATGTCCTTTAAAATTGGAAATAATATTAAAGAGAGGTGAAAATTATAGGTAAAGTCATCTCTAGTAAAAAAATAATAAACAGTCACTCTAGAAGTCAAATGAATCGATTGGTAAGCCCCACCTATCTCAGAAAATTACCTTTCTAAATGGGGTAGTATATTTCCACGTTTTGTTATAGCTCACAATGATCAGATTGCTGTGGCGTATCGTAGCTCGTATGTGGATACAGGGGTTATCTCAACCCTTATGGAAACAATTAACCCTAATCATCGAAACCCTGCTTTTATGACTAGGACAATTTCATCTTGTTTTCCTCTAAGGTGTCCAAAGCCCTCATTTATCTATCTTCGGCCACTTTGTGTAACAGTTTTTACACGAGCACATATACCGCATCATCCACCGAGGCGTATTTCCCACATTGGTTGTGCCATTATGACCAAAACATATAGGTGAAAGACAGAACATCTCCTCGGCGTGGTGTCAACTCGACTGCCTCTCCCAAGTCCAGCGCAGACAAATCTCGATTCAACGAAATAATATATTCGTATTTTTCAACATCAGATTTTGCAAGTTCCATAATCTTATGATGAGATCTTGGAAACACTGCTGTTCGACCACCTTTATGATCAATGTCACTAAGGAAAACCAGGCTGGCAATACGATAAGGTCCTGGAAACGTCCTATGCGTATGTTCTTTGGGTAGACCGTCGATATGCGCTCTTGGCAAAGACCATTGAGTCTTAATCGGCACTTTGTTCTACATATGGGCTGATTCTGGTGGATGCACCAACTCTTCACCCAGCAGTTCAGCCGTTGCTTTCAAATACTCAGGTGTCACACAGAACATAATATCGGGATCTTGAATACCATTTTAAACAGACAACCCCCTCACCGGTTGAAATTGAGCAGCACAACCAAGTCTATGCCCCCAAGTCTCAGAGTCATTTGGGTCCATTTCCATAAGTCGCCACATTGCTTTTTCTGCCTTTTCTGAAATATGATTGGGAATCAAGCCTGAGGCTAGTAGGTAGCCCTCCGTTTCAAACTGCAAATGCTGTTTTTTTGTCAGGACATCCATCGCAAACTACTCCTTGTGTCTCCTAGTAACCCCTCTGGTAGCGTTTTCCACATCATAAAGCCTTTTTAATTAAAGTTTATTCTCTGGTCTTGGTTCTAGCGGTCAATTTTCTGCTGTAACCTTTGTTGATCATCATTCCATTTGAATAGAGAAAATATCATCAGAACCTGTTAGGCTGTCCTTAATAGCCTAAATTCGTTTTCACCACATTTCGTAGAGGTCTCCCCGCAGCATACCTGCCTAGGTTATCCAGAAATAAAGCCATCGCACGTTCATCATAGCGTGGAGAAAGACCTGCATAGTGACAGGTAATAATGACATTTTCCATCTTCCATAAGGGCGAACTATCTGGCAGAGGCTCTACTTCGAAAGTGTCCAGCCCCGCTCCGGCAATTTGGTCCTTCTGTAACGCTAAGGTAAGGGCACCTTCATCGATCACTGCTCCTCGGCCTACATTAATAATAAAAGCCGATTTTTTCATTGCGTCCAATTCCTTACTGCTGATCATTCCTCTGGTCTCATTTGTCAGCGGAGTTACTATGACCACAAAGTCGGCCTCAGGCAATGCTTGACTTAGCTGATCAGGACCAAACATATGTTCGACTGATGGATCTAGACGCTGTGGGTGCCTTCGTACACCAAGCACCCGCATACCTAGAGCCTTGGCCACTTCCGCTGTCCGGGAACCGATAGCTCCAATGCCAACTACGAGGAGAGTCTTTCCAAATAGTTCAAACACACTTGAACTATTGGCTCGGTTCCAAGTACCTGCCAATTGAATTAACTTAGCTGATGGTAGACTGCGAGCAAAGGAAAACATGAATGAGAAAATATGCTCCGTTATTTGTATGGCATGGATACCTGAGGCAGTGGTAACAACAATTTCACTTTGTTTCATCTCCGGCTGTTTAAGTATCCAGTCAGCTCCTGCTGACCACTGCTGAATCCACTTCAACTGGGGTGCGTCCAAAACCTGATCACGTGGAAACCGACCACCAACAATCTCAACATAGGCTATGGCTTGGCTGATCGTTTCAGGCTGTCTTGAGACAATAAGTTGGAAATCAGGAAATAGTGAAGCTATCTGCCTTCTATCTTGTGGTAAGACTTGATCCTCGTCAAGACACAACAATATGGTTTTGATTAGAGCACCTCATTATTGTTTTGTCAGGAATTAAAAACAATATCGGATGAGACGGGGTGATTTGAAAATAGTTTAGCTGGATAATAGTACCAAATGTTTACGGAATTGAGTTGTACAATACCAACATAGAGGTTGAAAACCTAGAGTGTTTTGAAAACGAATCCACTTAATAAAATTATCAGGGCTTAGTATGTACCACCATGATTAATATCTCGCTGTCATATAGAGGTCGACTTCTAGGCTGCCCCATTATTAGCTCTGAAAACGGTAGCATGGCTTTCTTTGTTCCACAAAGATTGAGGTCTCTTTTTACCTTTATCAACTTGATCCAAAACATACTATCGTACTTGATTTTATTATGTTTTTAAATCTGAATATTTATAAGTCAGAATCCTAAGTATTATTCCCATGGATCCTTGCCAATTGGCATAACTGAGCATTCATCACTGATTGAGGGCAACTCCATACCATAAAAAACAGGGCTTCACGGCACCATCGTCCTGCTGGATGGCCTATGGTAAAACCTGCTCCTTTGGCTACAGATAAAGAAGCTTGGGTTGCTCTCAGCACAAGATTGTTACATCGCTGCCGTAGCTCTTCTATGCTACATGTCTTTTCACCAGCTACTGAGGCAAGCAATATGCTTCTCAACTCGCCCCACTCGTTTCTCAATCCTGTTGCTGGTGGAATGATATTCGGTCGAGTTTCACTTTCGACTGTAATAAAATCAATGGCGGCTCCCGCTAGGCCAATAGCAAGTGTGCAAGTTTGGTGGCCACCGGTTTGCCCCCCGTTTCCCTGGGACATCACGTTATCAATTGGCCCAGCCAGTAACCATTTGCCATCAACTTCTGCTTTTTCAAAATTAACTCGACTGGTATGACTAGACGAAAATGCTACCAGATGAGCTGGGGCTTCTACTTCTACACCAGGGATATTGGTTGGAGCTACCGTCAATATTTGGCGACCATCTTCAAGTTGTGCACCTACTACAATTGTGTCTGCGTGCACAGCACCGGTTACCCAAGGGCTAAAGCCATTAAGAACAAAACCATTCTCTGTTTCTTCTGCCTGAAGAACTGGTTGAGCCAAGTGTCGGTGACTAGTTGTTAAATGGGAAATCCCAACTGTTGAAAAGTGATTGTTGCCCAGCAAACCTGGAATCAGTTGCTTTTGGGCATAGTCGTTACTACTTCGGGCAATATGTCGGCAGGCACCAGCACGTTGAGTAATGATGAAAGCAGTGGTTTGACAAGCTGCGCTAAGTGCCAAATAGCCAAGAATCAGGTCCTGTTTGCTCCAATCAAAGCCACCATATTGTTCTTCGAAAAACCACTTAAACACACCATATTGAGCACACAAATCAAGCTGTGGTTGAGGCCAATTATATTTACTATCCGCAATGGGAAACTCAAGATCACTGGCCAACGCATGAAGCAATTCACATAATTTGTCTAAAGCGGAGTCATTCGGTGAGACTATTTCAATGTGTTGATCATTGTTTGGCATCATAATTGGATTAATATGTTCCACCATCAGAAAAGCTTCTATGTGCGCATTTTAACATTCTAACAAGTCGAAGCCAGTCCATCAAGTCTATTGGCCTTTTGTTTTCTAAAAAATGAACATAATGTCAACAGTTAATTTAATAAAACAAATTATTACGCCAATATATTTCTGACAAAAGTACAATCTAGGTTATATCTGGAATTACCTTAGGTTCTCTATGTTTGTGGTGAGATTTCGGAACAAAAAACCTAATTGGTATTTGGTGTAATGACAACGACAGTATTTATTAGGAAATTTTCTATAAGGAAAAAATGTATCTAAGGATACCCAACTGATTGATGCTATAATTAATTTGAAGTTGAGTTGGCTTAATAGCAGAAAAAGCTGATATGGAATACTATAGGCACATCTACTATATAAAATCCATATTATACGCTCATATGCGAAGTATATACGGTAATTCAAAGGCCAATTATCTTGTTGCTGGTGATTATAGTTGTCTTGGATGAGTGTGGAGAATGCGAACTAGAAGAAGTAAAGACTACAGAGTCTTTGATGAAAAGCCTAATAAAAAAGTATCTAGCAGGAAAGTGACACTGATTTCGGATGGACTTTTCAAGATGGAGTTAGATTAGGAAATCAAATAAGCAGAAAAGAAACAAGTTTATGAGTGGTATTATTGGGCATTTAACTTATGCGATCCTAGGACGACAAGCTACTCTAGAAAAAGCGCCCCAAACTGCCAAATTAATTGACAAACACTTGGATAGTTATTTAGCTGGAGCCTATTTCGGAGCCGATATCATGACGTTACCTGGTGGTCGGTGCACAGCATGCGGAGGCGAATACGGCTATGGCGGCAACCATCCAGATCGCTGTCCAGAGGACCATACCCCTTTATATCCATATATGCTAACATTCGATGGGGTATCTTACAAACCTCAAAGAATTCATCGAATGTTCTACGGACGGTCACATCTGCTTTTTGGTTGGCAGAATGGCCAATCCAAGTTCGGATTAGAATGGTCGCAATTATCTGGCTATTTTGAGGCGGTGGTAGCAGACATATTTGACTTTTATAGTCAACCAGAACGACGAGTAGCTTATATTATGGGTTGGATTAGCCATGTTATCGGTGACGCACTAATTAAGTCCATTCAGCCTGGTTTGGATCTATATTTGCTGAATGGAACCTACACGCCACAAAATCGGCCTATTCAAGATCTATTCTCTTTCCATCATTTTGGTCGGGCTGAATGTCAAATCGATTGGGCCGATCTCATGTTCAATTTAGCTGAAACTCCTGTTGAGTCGGTACAAGCGCATTTTATGCGTCTGACACAACCTTGTGGCCAATTGGCAGAGAAATTCCCTGACGGTTGGTTACCCCAACACAAACAATTGCTGTATGTAGTGATGAGTGAAAATCGGCGATATCAAAAAATTAGAACTCCGAGGCTTTTGAAACAATTAGAACTTGACCCTATAACACAAAATTGCGATTCCGAACTTAGCCGGATTACTGGGGGACTAACCTTTAAAGAGATGATGCAAGTTGCTGAGGTTGCTAAATTTCGCCAGACACTAACCTACATCGGAAAAACTGTGGGCCAATTTTTGTCTTTGCTTAGTTGGTCTATATGATAATGCACAATTCGATTCGCTGATTCTACTGAAGTCTTCTATTTGTCAACATCGGCTATCGGATCTAACGCCTGCCCTTTGCTGTAAACTTCAAATTGATACTTGGAACGCACTAGGTTCGAAACATCAACGTCCAACGAAATATGATTTAAAATAAGTGAATATATCAAATTAAGTTCGTGATAAAACGAGGGTTAGCTAATAAAATCCAATAGAATTAATCTAGCCTTATGAATAGACCTATACTAATCGCTTTCACCTTCCTGTTATTTGCTCTTTTTATTTTATGGAATCAACAGGCTTCTGCTGACACCCTTTGGCCAACCTATCGTCGTGATCAGACACGCAACGGTATTTCACCGCTGCGAGGTGGCATGCCCCAGGTACCAAAGGTTCTGTGGTCAATCGACTTAGGCGGCAGGCAAACTACAGCAGAGCAAATTCAATTTTCCGATCTGGATGGCGATGGTGTTGAAGAACTTCTGCGAGTGGGACCCAATTATATTGCCTGTGAGTCACTTTTAGGACAGGAACAATGGCGGATAGAGGATCTCCCTAACCCTAAGATCACAGGGATTTACGACTTTAATCGGCAAAATCGTTGGGCAATTCTTGCTGAGAGTAACGATTTTAGACAGACTCGGTCGATGGTAATTGATGGTCATTCGGGCCAAGTCTTTGAGCTTTACCAACGTCAGAGCGTTTTTGGTTATCGGTACCGGCTGGCAAATTTTCTACAGGATGAATCTGGACAACAGTTAATAACAGTTTGGGATGGATGGGGAAAGCCTGGTCAAGGACAAAAACTTCACCTCTATTTGTGGCAATTTGATTCTTTGTCCAATACACCCAAACAACTGTTGTCCATTCATGAATCGGGTAATATCTTCGGTGCACAATCACTGGTCGCCGACTTGGAAGGTGACGGTAGTGACGAGTTGATTCTTATTAGCATGCAACAAGCTTGGGTCTACGATTTGCTAACAGGCATGCCGAAAGGTAAGCATGCTTGGTCTACCGGCATTCGAACCTACTCAGCATACATTGATGCCCGACGGGTTGAAGGGGTCAAAGGTCTAGTTCTAAGTCTAATCAATCCTCATATTCCAGGTGTTCAGGTAATTATCTTGGAGCCTGGAGGGACAACCCAAGTGATATGGAAACAGGTGATTGGTTCCCAAGAAGATCAGTACCAACAGAAAATTAAGGTCAAACCGGCTATTGCAGAACCAATTCAAGATTTGGATGGAGATAAAAAGACCGAAATTCTGGTTTCATTCACTGCTGAAGAGGATAGCAACCCCCATCTTATTATCTTCGATGGTCGAACTGGTAAACGGCTGCATCAATCACGAATTGAGGTTCTGGCAATCGATGATCTGGACGGCCAAAAGGGCTTGGAAATTGTTTATACAGAAGGAGAGAAACTTCATCTGGGGCGTTGGATAAACGGGAAATTGGAATCGATTTGGTCTGCCGACCAAGCCCAACCTATATTGAATACCTCTTTACAGGGCATAACCTCAACCACCACTCCAAATAGGTCAAAACGCAATCCGACTTTACGGCGCTCTATTCAGAATAAATCATTGTTTGGTTTGAAAATTGGTGACCAGAAATGGGTTTGTCACTTGCGGGAAGATGGTACTGTCGAGCCAGTTAGATTGGCTATGTCGGAGGAACTGCCAGACGCAAACACTATAAAAAAACCGACATCTAATTTGACTTACACAGTTGTCGGTAGTGTCTTAACAGTAAAACGTCATGCTGAAGTGATTTCTACTCGATCGATACTTAAGCAGCAAACCTACATGCCACCTCCGGCGTTAGTAGATGCAACCTCGGGTTTTGGAATTCTGGTTCGTGACTTTGAAGGCAATCTACTTCAATTATCATCAGAGGGCAAAAAAATACGAACCTGGATTGAACAGAGTCCATCCCATCCACATAATTATGAAAACCATTTTTCTCAAGCTGAGTTTTGCGATTTAGATGGTGACGGCCGATATGAACTGCTGACAACTACTACCGCTGGAACTACTTCAGTCGGGAGAGTTGTGGCATTAGATGCAACTGGAAAAGAAACATTATCGATAGAAGCGTTCGATCGCGCCACTGAGGTTTGCCTGGGAACAACAGGAGGAATGAAGAAAGGGGGACGTTGGATTACCGTGGCCTACCGATTTGCTAATGGTAATCCACTGGAGGTTGCTTACGACGGTCAAACAGGAAAACTGATTTGGCAAAGAGACCAGTATGCTGGAGACTTGGTTCGATTCGGATATCCATGTCCAACGATAGATTATAATGGGGATGGAAACCAGGACATGGTCATTTCAGCTGGTAATTACTACGGAATTTTAGATGTGGTTAACAATCGTCATTTGGTAGGACCAGTTGTTTTGGGACCGACACATTTACCAGGACATTGGTCGACACGATTTCGCCCGATATTGGTACCTAGACTAAATGAAAGTCCGGATGTGTTTTTACACCGCAATAATGGTGTTTCGGCCTTACTGTCATTAAGGGGAACTTATCGATGGCACTATAGTTTACTGCCTCGTGATAATATGCCTTTTAATCAGGAAGGTATCGCTGATCTAGATGGAGATGGAAACTTTGAAATAATCACGGCTCATCGAAATGGGTTACTAAGAGCCTTTAATTCTAAGGCTGGTAATCAACTGTGTCCTACTTGTGAACCAGAAACAGAGTTGACACTGTACAATCGTTCAGCTGTAGAGCGGTGGACATACAAGATCCCAGGAGCCATCAATCCCAGTGTTTACCAGTCTGATCAGGATTTTGCCACTGTTGATTTGGATGGCGATGGTGCCATGGAAATCCTGATTGGCAGTGGAGAAGGAACACTATATGCCTTGAAGGAAAAAAACGGTGCCTGCTCCACATTGTGGAAATTACGCTTCACCACTCGTCGGCTGGGTAGTCCAATAGTAGCAGATATTGATGGTGACGGGCAAGGTGAAATACTGATACCGTCAGAGGACGGAACTATACATTGTCTAAAGTAAAGTCTTTCTCCAACCTCCAAAATTTGGTCTTGGTATGGATGCTGCGGATTTTGCTGGTTTTCAGTTTCCTCGGTGTAGAGGAAGTCGGTCCCGGTTCAGACTATTTATTCCATCCGTGTAAAATTTGCCTTTAATGCTACCCTACTTTGTGGTCAATTTGCTTATGGGTTCAATGGTTGCAAACACTTTTACACCTCTTTTCATAAGAATCTTGATTTCATCGGGCGTGAGTGTTTGATTGAATAACGCAAGTTCATCAATGGACCCAGCACCAAAGTTTCCAACACCATCTTGACCCACGAGCAAAGGGGAATTATTCGCCTTTGCCGCTGGCGCGTTTTGTTTACTATTAAGGCCGCCATCATACGTCGTAGTTTAAAAAACCAATCCTTACCCAAAGGCACAGGGGTCGTTGCCAACACAACCGCTGCCCCATTATAGTAATCAAATATTTGTCAGAGCCAACCCAACACTGATAGTTAGCGCCATCAGCACTTCTTTTGGCAACAAACGGACACCAGCTAGCTCCTCCACCACCCCATTTAAGCCAGAAACTAATCGCATGTGCTTGGGTAAGACTCAAAGCTTTATCATGAGGGATTTCAACAGAACTTTTACCGTCAAAGAGTAAGGCATTACCAGCCTTACCATCAATAAAATCTGCTTTGCCTTCTAATTTTCCTTTCAGCCTAGTCTTAGATAGATCGTTGAGATTACCGTCAAACGACAAGTATAATACAAGGGATTTCTGCGCTGATAAACTCACAATCGGCAACATGACTATCAAACTAATAATAAAAAGAAATGTTGATTTTCCCTGTATACGTTAGGTTCCAATATTATACCGCTATCTAGTTATACTTCATACGATTCAGGCGTTACATATGGTAAAATCTATAGCATATTTCTCAGCAACGCACTAAATTATGAAGAACTTTGGAGATGCTCTTATTACGCGTACTTTAATCAAGTGATTCAACTGCCCCATCATCAAAAAGTGATTGTACGACCGTTTTTATTCTGCATGTTGCCGTAGGATTAGCTTAGGCATTTTAACACGATTTCTCTTTTAGGTTAAAGCGATAGAATGGCTGTTAACCAGCCCGATTCTTAGCCAAATATCTTCTTAAAACGCATTTTCGGACTGTCCTTGACACTTGTGTTGACCAATGCTAGGATGCTTCACCTTTTCATCAAAACAACTGTCAAATATACCAATCGTCAGTTTTGTTATATTACCAGAGAGAGTTGGTCTGGTGCAGAAAACAGGAAAGATAGACATAGCGTCCCTAAAAAAACAAGACAGATTTTAACTAAACTCTTTTTAAACTAGTAGAACAAACAACCATTCTAGAATACAAACGGCAAAAAAGATATAAAGGAAGATTTATATGCCCAAGGATTTGAGCAACGACCATTTAGACAGACTTGAAGAATATGGTTACCTGATTATTCCAGAATACTATGCTGGTCAGCAACTTAAAAAAATGCAAGTTGCCCAACGGAAAATACTTCCTACTTGGGAAGAAGTGAAAGACAACCCTCCTGCTGATCGAGCCACCTTGACTGAATTCCCTCCAAAAGAAATAGCCTTGTTGCGTGGCATCGTCGATCATCAAGCTTGGGATTTTAGCCGAAAATGGCTTCGAAGTGATCAAATACATTTTCGGGCAGGCTGTATGATTGCACGTTACCCCGGTTTTAAAGGTGGCGGTGTGGGTAGTGATGCCTCAGGACTTCACTTAGATAATGGAAACAATTCACTACTACCATTGTCTGAAACACATCGTGAATTTGGCCAACTAGGATTCTGGGTTCATCTAGAACAAGTAGATGAAGATCAGGCACCACTTCGACTTTTGGCTAAAAAACATGGTCGGGACATGTCTAAATGCAAGCCGTTGGTTTGTCCGGCCGGAACCTTGTGCATTTTTACCAACTATACGCTTCATTCCGCCAGCGATTACTTGCGTCAGGATGGGCAACGGTTTACTTGGGGATTTGCGTTAGGGCGAGCAGACCACTATTGGGAAGGATTTCGCCATTATACTGACAAGGGACAACAGGCTGTGTTTTCAGAATTTATTGGCACCCTATCAGCTAAAGAAAGAGAAGTATTTCGATTTCCTCCGGCTGGTCACTCATATTATACCAAGCAAACATTAGACTTATTGGAGAAGCAATATCCAGGTTGGAATGCTAGGGATGAATATAAAGCTTCGAATAAGCTAGGTGCTAACCCGTCTATATGAAGTTGTCCCTTCTGCCTGATGTCACGGGATTTACGAGCACACCGTTTTATTAGCTGTGCTTTTGCGCTGGAAAACTGTCTGGCATATGGTGTGTAACACTGTGACACATGTAGATATCTGCTTACTAAGCATAAACCTTGTTGAACTAAATTCCGCTCTACCTTAAGATTATCTTCTTCTGCATGGAAACATTGTCTGCTGTCTTTAGCGTATGGGAATAGGCATGACTAAGCACCTGAAACAAAACAAGTGGCTATAACAAAACAAAGCGTGACCTATAAGAGTGATTTTTATCGATGCCAGTGTAAATCGATTATCTAGCGTTGACCTAAATCGTCTCCGAGATCCGTTGCATCGAACTGCCCTTTATCGGTGCAGACGGCGACAATCAACAGTTCTAGATTTTCTGACGTATCATTAAAAAGGCCGTGGCTGCCGCCGAGTCGGTTAGGAACTGTGTCCCACTGCGAAACTTGTTGTGTTTCGTTATCCACCGTCATCCGTCCTTCGCCTTCGATAATGATATAGACTTCCTCGACACCCTCGTGACTGTGATAACCAATGGAAGCATTGGGTGGTATAAGACAGTGAACCAAAAAACCGAAATTGGAGCGAAAATCCTCCGGTCCCCATATCATCCGACTACCAATCTCCCCCCTGCCACCATGTGATTGGCCATATTTGAGCTTGTTCCGATCAAGTCGTCCCACCGGCAAACGGTCGGTCGATTCAAGCTCAGCATCAACCCTATCGTCACCTAGATCGGTCGATTTTGGTTTACCACCAGGCACTACACAATGAACGTTAAACCAACGCGTCTCCCTGTCAGTGTGATTGTATATAGCATGCATCTCGCCCGAGCGTAGAGGGACCGTGGCACCACCCTCGACAATCGCTGTCCGCCCGTTGTGGGTAAACTGCGAAGCATTATCAACAGTGATGAAGATCTCCTCACTGTCATCATGACGATGATAACCAATCCCTCCACCCGGTAGTAGGATCGCGCAATGAACGAAGGCAAAAGGTGTTTCGAAATCAGCTCGTCCCCAAAGGCTGTTGAAGAGAATCTCACCTGCACCGGCATGTACGTCTGATAACATCTTCATCTCTTCACGCTCAGCATTTACTATACGCATGGCGGCCTTATTTATCGCGGTGGAAAAGTTGAAGATTCAGTTGATTCGGGCCTTCGAAGAAGCTCAGGGTGATGCCCGTTCCTCCGCCAACGTCGACAGGCTCCTTGGTAATAGTAACTCCCTTGTCCTGCAAGTCCTGAGCACTATCTCTAACATTGTCAACATCGAAGGAGATGTGATGAAAACCGGGAGCTTCTCCCATAGTCTTTTGTGGCATGAGCTCGAGTAGGATGCCACCAGCATCTAAGAACACATAATCTTCGTCATCCTCATTGGCAAAACGCTCGACCACAGTTAAGCCTAGCTTCTTTGTGTAAAACTCTACCGCCCCTTCGATATCGTCGCTGATGATTGCTATTTTATGAATCTTATGTGGCATCAAATTGCTCCTTGTGGCTAAATTTAGGTATTCATACTCGTAGCTGTTAACGCCTAGTTGACTATAGTAAAGTCACAATTTCTTTTATTGAACTATAATCGCAAAAATAACACAGCATAGTGTTAATGTCAACGCCACGAACTCGAGTGGGATCATGGTCATTTTTAACACGGAATTCCAAGGAACTGTTCCTTGCATTCTATCACTATTGCAATTTTTGGGTGAAGCGGTGGGGTATTAATAGGAATTACTCGAGGCACTCGGGTGTATAGTACCCAACAGTGGGATTCGCTGTGTCAATCAGATTCTTAGTAGTAAGCGTTATTTCCAGGGCAACAGAATTTTCTGCGACACGGCTGAAGCTTGTGCTAACATAGACGTGTCCAATTGGCCTAGTATGTAGTGCTGGTTATTCCTCTTTGCACGTTTCCAATTACTTCTACGACACCTAACCTTTTTTTTACACAAGGGGCCAAAGCAGCTGGGGTTAAAGATGAATAGTACTGCCAGTGCGTGAAGATTCGTAAATGGCATTAAAAATTGCAACCGACTTCCGTCCTTCTTTGCCATTAACCATGACAGGCTGTCCGTCAATAATTGCCCTGATCATATCCTCAATAATATTATCAGGGAAATTGGATTCGATTTCAACTTGATCGATGTTCGCCTCCTCTTCCCCTTCGATCAATAATTCTACAGTTCCTGACTTATCCATTGTGATAGTGCCCTTGCTACCATTAATTTGTAGTGTGGTTCCCAAACTGGGATAACTACAAGTAGTGGTCTGTATGACGCCAAAAGCGCCGCTGGCAAAAGTCAAGAGGCCAACCGAACAGTCCTCTGTCTCTATCTCATGGTTAAACGTGCCACATCGACCTTGCACTGTTTTGATATCACCCATAAACCACTGGAGTTGGTCGATTGAGTGAACGCCTTGATTAGCAGCTGATCCGCCTTCAGTACTCGATCGACTTCGCCAACCTGGCGGCCATCCTCCATCATAGTAAGACTGCCCACGGTTCCATTTCATTCGTAAATCCCCTAGAATTATGTTGCCGATCAGACCATCTACAATTGCTTTTCGGACTTGATGATCTGTCTTTCGGTAACGGCGAATAAAATCAACCGCCAGAACTAAATTGGCTTTTTTAGCAGCTTCAATCAGATGGTCACATTTGTTTAAATCGATGTCCATCGGTTTGGTTACAAAGACATGCTTACCAACGGCGATTGCTTGGTTAGCAAACTTGGCGTGCGTACCACTAGAAGTATAAATACCTATTGCATCAATATCATCGCGTGCTAACATGTGATCATATGAAGTTGTCCAATCACAGCCTAGTTCCTGTGCTATGGCTTTAGCCTTCTCTTCTTGCAAATCACACACACAAGCCAAATTAGCTCCCGCCGTTTGAGTCGCTATCTGCGCTGTTTTTCGGCCACGACCTAAGCCTAAAATACCAAACCCTACCTCTTTAGCCATAATAGAATTCCTTAGTTCGATTGAATAATCAACATTCATGTTAATTGCCAAAAATTATAACATGGGACTGACCACCTTTATTACAACTTTATAGAAGGATGCTAGATTTGACTGAAGCACATGTGAGCACAAAAGTATGTATCAGTATAGAAGCAAATCGACTTGATCCTGTAATAAAGAAAAATAAAATCACCCGTACGAACTTGGAGTCTACACCAACAGAGATGAGTTGTGTGACTACAGTTCTAGATTCTGCTGAAGAGTATCCTCTGCATTTGGATGGATATAGGAGTAACCTGCGGATGTAGGGGCGCCATAGTATATTGCTCGATGGCTATCCTCAGCATAGACTTGATTGAGCCTCGATCTACTTCAAAATAATCATCTTCTATTAGACACAGGGTCTTTAGTTTTCAACGTATAGAATAAGTATTGCTAGATAATCTGTTCGCCAGATTGCGCCCACCAACCCCAGAAATGGCATGGTCTCTCTATACTTAGGCATTGGTCTCCTGAAATCCTATATCTATTGCCGTAAGCTACTCCTGTTACTTAAGAATTCTGTATGGTATTCAAACAGATCCTATTTGAAATTTGGATCCAATCCATGTTATTTTGGTTAA
This sequence comes from Candidatus Poribacteria bacterium, assembly GCA_002709695.1. GTDB lineage: Bacteria > Poribacteria > WGA-4E > WGA-4E > UBA9662 > UBA9662. Next base: position 6,809 of record PAQF01000006.1, on the reverse strand, counting down.
GTAGGGAGATTGTTAGTAAAAACATTATTGTTCTTAGTTACGCCTAGAATAATAATGTGAATGTCAGCTGGTTTAATTAGGTCGTTGTTGACCATAAATCCAACCGCCTCGTCTTGCCAAGAGAAGGGGCGATTTTTTTGCTTACGAGCGTATGATAATTCCACCAGAAAATCTGTCAAAATCAAGTACGAACGTAACGGTCCGTGCCATTGTTATTGGTTTCCTGCTAATTCCTGCCAACACATATTTTATTATGTGGAACCATCTTAAGTATTGGAGCACGTTGCCAACAACGATTTCACTGATCTATAATGCGGTTATTTCCCTTATGATCCTTGTCAGTCTCAATTTCCTGATACAGCGATTCGCTCCAAGGTTAGCCTTGAAGCACGGCGAATTTATGACAGTGTACATGATGCTTTCGGTATCTTCTGCATTAGCAGGACACGACATGATTCAAACGGTGATGCCAACCATGGCTGATGGTTTTTGGTTTGCTACGCCCGAAAATGAATGGAGACAGATTTTCTGGGGATACCTTCCTCCATGGATGGTAGTGGGTAACCTTTCAATTTTGGAAGGATTCTATGAAGGGGAAAGCACATTTTATACGCAACATCATTTTTGGGGTTGGGTTCGTCCTGCAATTTGGTGGACGGTACTTCTGACAAGTCTGACTTGGGTGATGATTTGTCTGTCAGCGCTACTTAGGAAACAGTGGATTGAACATGAGCGATTGTCCTACCCAATCACCCAACTACCTCTGGAGATGACCCGGCCTGATGGACGACTGTTCAAATCAAAGATGATGTGGCTCGGATTTGCTATTGCGGGCGGGATTGACCTCATCAACGGCTTACATGTATTTTGGCCAGCTTTTCCAGAAATTCCCATACGTCAAGCGGAAATTGGGCACTACTTTACCGAAAGCCCATGGGATGCACTAGGCTGGACACCGATTTACATCCTATCTTTTGCCGTTGGGCTAGGATTTTTAATGTCGCTGGAAATGTCGTTCTCCGTATGGTTTTTCTACCTTTTTTGGAAATTTGAACGTGTAATAGGTAAAGCCTTTGGGTTAACAGCGTTTCCTCGATTCCCCTACGATCAATCGCAAGTTATGGGAGGCTATCTTATGCTGTCGTGTCTCGTCCTATACGGTGGTCGAAATTATTTGCGATCGATTCTCAATAACCTATTCTGGTTAAGAAATGATGAAGACCATCCAAGATGGGTAGTATGGGGATTGATTGGTGGGCTTCTCTTTCTACTAGTGTTTTCCTACAGAGGCGGCCTAGCTCTTTGGGTAGGCGGATTCTACTTTCTATTTTATTATCTGTTGTCAATAGGAATCACGCGTGTTCGAGCTGAAGTTGGTCCACCAACGAATGACGTGAGCGCAACGCCTCATGGTTTCCTTGTTGATGTCTTTGGCTCCCGACAACTTGCGCCTCAGAGTTTAGCGATGATTCGGCTCTATATGGCTTTTAATCGTGGTTCACGCGCACATGTTATGCCACACACACTTGAAGGATTTAAAGTTGCGGATGCTACTCAACTGGATAAACCTCATCAGTTGGTCTGGGTCATGGTTATTGCAACGATAACTGGTACACTTGCTGCTTTCTGGGCCTATCTTGACGTCGGTTATCGAATTGGCGTGGTTAGTGTAGGGCAATATCTCGGCATAGTCGGATATAACACCCTACGGGGTTGGCTTTATCATCCTACAGATACTGATTTTGTTTCAGTTGCTTTCATGGCTGTAGGGGCTTTATTCGTTGGGTTGCTTTGGTGGTTACGGACAATATTTTCGCTTTGGCCATTTCACCCAGCAGGCTACCTCATTGGTAGTAGCAGTTGGAACGTCGGTTGGCTTTGGTTCTCAATCTTCATCAGTTGGGCAATTAAAGTAACACTGCTAAAGATTGGTGGTATCCGGCTCTATCGCAAAGCATACCCGTTGTTTTTGGGACTCCTTCTAGGTGAATTTACGATTGGCGGAGCTTGGGTGCTTATTCGCTTGTTTTTTGGCGTAACTGTTTATTCATTCTACCGTTGAAAATTAGTATTATAAAATTCAACTAAAAAAATCTGACAACATCAGCCAATTTCCTAATAAGCGCAGAAACTCCTCACATTTTCCTAGTAGAGTGGTTAAGAGGTTATCATCCTATAACTGCAGACCTGTATTTAAGTTTTTAACTTAAATACAAGCAGCAGGCCTATAGAGTAGCTTAGTGTTCCTTCAGATAATCTTTGGAAATGAACTCTGACAATATTGTATGGAGGGTGTAGGTTATGAAAATGACCTTATTTTGTTTAATGTTCCATCCAGTAATTTTCAGGCTAAATTTATGTTCGAGTTTAATATAATTACCTTATCAATATTTTTATAGGATGTCATAAACAAATGGATAAAACAGCGCCTTTAATTCCAATGGAGGACTTTTTTCGCAACCCTGAAAAATCTTCTTTCAAAATTTCCCCGAATGGGAATCATATTGCATATATGAAGCCTTGGAAAACAAGAATGAATGTGTATGTATTAGATATCAAAACCAATGATGAAACACAATTGACATCATCTGAAGAGCGCGGAATATATGGATTTGCTTGGTTAACTGATGAGAGAATCGGTTATATAAAAGATGATGGTGGTGATGAAAACGTGCACTGTTATGTAGTAAATATAGATGGATCAAATGAACGAGATTTGACACCCTTTGAAAATGTTCAAGCTAGAATTATTAATGATTTAGAAGATGACCCTAACCATATAATGATTGGTTTAAATAAGCGTAATCCAAAAATACATGACCCTTATAGAGTAAATGTCAACGATGGTAAAATGGAAATGATAACTGAAAATCCAGGAAATATTTCAGAGTGGATGACAGACCATAATGGAAAATTAAGAGTGGCCATAACAAGTGATGGAGTAAATACAAGTTTACTGTACAGAGACTCTGAGTCTGACAATTTTAAACTAATTTTAACAACTGACTTCAAAGTCAGTGTTTCACCTTTATTTTTTACTTTCGATAACAAAAACTTGTATGTCGCCTCAAATAGAGGACGAGACAAAGCTGCAATATTTGAATTTAATATTGATAAAGCTAAAGAGGATGAATTGATTTTTGAGCACGACCAAGTAGACGTAAGTGACTTAATATATTCTAAAAAGAGAAAGGTTCTCACAGGGGTTAATTACACAATCGCAAAAAATGATATGGTCTTTTTTGATGATTGGAGAGAGGATATTCAACAAAAATTAGAATCGCAACTCCCTGGATATGAAGTTGGCATAACTAGTTTTTCAAAAGATGAGACAAAAGCTATTGTTGTTACATATAGTGATAGATGTAGAGGCACATACTATTACTACGATGTTATTAAGAATAAACTTACTGATTTAGGAAAAATCAGCCCATGGTTAAACGAAGACCATATGGCTGAAATGAAACCAATAGAATACAGATCCAGAGACGGATTAACTATACATGGATATCTCACCTTGCCTAAAGGTAGCGATGGGAAAAATTTACCAGTTGTTGTAAATCCTCATGGTGGACCTTGGGCACGAGATTCATGGGAATACAAATCAGAGGTTCAATTCTTAGCAAACAGAGGGTTTGCGGTCTTTCAAATGAATTTTAGAGGTAGTACTGGATATGGAAGGGATTTTTGGGAAATTAGTTTCAAAGAATGGGGTAAATCCATGCAAGATGATATAACTGATGGAGTAAACTGGCTCATTGATGAAGCTATAGCAGATCCTGAGCGAATTGCAATCTACGGAGCTTCTTATGGTGGATATGCAACCTTAGCTGGATTGACATTTACTCCAGATTTATATGCATGTGGTGTTGATTATGTTGGTGTTTCAAGTTTATTTACTTTTATGGAGAGTATGCCACCTTACTGGGAGTTATATAGAAATATGTTATATGAGATGGTTGGACACCCTGAAAAAGATAAGGATTTACTTGCTTCATCCTCACCTCTATTACACATTGATAAAATAAAGGTTCCTCTATTTATTGCACAGGGTGCAAACGATCCTAGGGTCAAAAAATCAGAATCAGACCAAGTTGTCGAAGCTCTGAAAAGTGTAGGTATAGACGTACCATATATGGTGAAAGATAATGAAGGACATGGTTTTTATAATCAGGAAAATGAGTTTGACTTTTATAGAGAAATGGAAAAGTTTTTGAAAAAACATATAGGTTGATTAATACTGATATAGTTTTGTTAATCATACAAATAGAACATCATGCCCCACCTGCGTAGGGTTTTTTGTTTGTAAAGAAGATGATATGTAGATTTTGATATGGCAGAAAAACTGTAGCATTATATCTTAGAGTCTCAACAAAACTCAAGATACACCTGAAGGCTCATTAATATCTCAGAAACAAAGATTAGTTGAATGGTTTGGTATAATAACTCTCAGGCAAAAAATTGCTGAAGCTAAAGAAACATACTCCATTTATCTTATATACAAAGATGTAGAAACAGGCACCAAAGCTTCAAAAAGACCCAGCGACAATCGTATGCTTGTAGATATAAAAATGGGAAAGGTCAATGTAGTAGCTTCTGTAAATATCAGCCGATTGAATGGAAATTTACGTGAGTTTCATGAGCTCTATGATATAACTCAACACCATAATGTATGGTATTTCCTATTTAAAGGGAAATTTCGATACTTCAAATGCCGTTGGTAGGGCAATTCTCGAGTTTATACTTGTCCTTTATGAGTTTGAACGTGAACAAACCAGTGAAAGAGGTAGAGATAACCGATATGTAAGAGCAAAACGTGGTTGTCACAGGCACTGATGGTAAGGAGTATAAGATAGAACCAGAAGTTTTATCGGTGTTGTTCCATCTTTTTGGGATCACTTTGGATTTTCAGCTATTGCTTTCTAGCCTCAAACCTTGCTCTTGCAATTTTTATGACAATATTTCTTGTCCTCTCTGGTGGCTTCGAAGGCATTCCCACATCCAGGGTACTGTTCGAACCTAACTTTCTGGCGCTGTTCACTAGTCATGACTTTGACTAAATGATGGTATGCATATGCGATTAAGTCTTTGGCTGTCTCCTCCCTGGCATAAATTTATTCCCCTGTTGTCTCCGATTTTCTGTAATCAAGAGTGATAAAGCCGCGCCTGAGATGTTTGTTGATTTCATCTAAGTTCGACAGGTCATCCTTTCCCCACTTGGTTTTCAAATCTCCGATAGTGGAGACTTTCGCTCTGAATTCGGGGGGCATGCCGGTTTCCTTGGAAAGAAGTTCGGTAGATAGAACGTCCTTTTTCAATCCAAAGTAAAGAAAGGTTTCACGGAAGTCATTATAGTAGTTCTAGAGACAACTGACTGTAGAGATGTGGGTAATCAAGCGGGTACCAACACCAGTTGGTACCTTATTTCTTTAGATATAAAAAATAAAGTATAATTGTCTCAACATCTGAAGTCAAAAAGGAGAAGACTTATGAGACCCAAAAGAATCCCCGTTAACAGTGTTGTACCCGCCGTTTTGACGCCATTTAATAAACAGATGGAAGTCGACTATGACGAATTCGGTCGACATATCCAGGATGTATGCTCAGTTGACGGTATCACTGCCATCATGGTAAACGGCGCGTCGATGGAGGACAACACCCTCACGCGGGACGAGAAAATGGTTCTGATCGAAAAGGCTATTGATGCCTCTGGTGGAAAAACGCCGATCATCGCGGCGGTTCGCGAATCCGAAACCGAGTCGGATCTAGGTGTGCTGTCCAGAGACGCGGAGGAGGCTAACGCTGAAGCCATTTTGATCATGCCGCCCAACGACAAAGTTTACACAACCGTGAACGGAGCGCTCGAGCGATTCGGAAAGGTATTTGATGGTTGCGATCTGCCCGTTGCTTTCTACCAAGTTAACCCCGATGGAGGTGGCTATCCTGTCGAGACAATGATCGCCTTGGCAAAGCAAGAACGCGTCTTTGCGGTCAAAGAAGGCAGCGGCAGTCCTGAGACCAGTGAGATCGACATGCGTGCCATGCGGGCCGCCGATTCCGAAATCGCAATCTGGTCTACCCACAGTCGCTGGCTTCTGGGCGACTTGGCCATGGGTGCGGACGGTATCCTTTCAGGCATGGGGAGCATCAGCGCTGACCTTCACGTTGCACTCTGTCGGGCCGTTTGGGCCAGCGATCTCAAACAAGCTCGAAAAGTGAGCGACGTCCTTTACCGCTTGACTCAGGTCTTCTACCGCCCCGGTCAGAATGGACATACCCGTATGAAATACGCGCTCAAATGTCTGAACCGAATGGCAAACGATCTCGTCCGACCTCCGCTCAAGCAACTGGACGATCAGGAGAAGAGCCGCGTCGATCGGATCCTCGGCGATCTGCGGTCAGAGATAATGAACTGACTGAAGGCTACAGGATCAGGGATTTGATTTCTACCTAGTTTCTGATGTTCTCGTTAGTATGCCCCCATCCAGAAGGATGTAAGTTGAGATAGGCGTTTTAGTCACTAGCGCGATGATTTTTGTGCTATTACACAAAGCGTCATTAGAGGTTTTTCTCATTACCTTACAGGTTTTTATATACAATAGGGGGGACAAAAAACATAATATCGCTAGTGTGATATATAATAATGGAGTTTGTTTGCTATGAGTCTAATTGTAAGGTCTTTAACTTTTTTAATTTTGTTGATCGCAGGTTGTTCCCAAATTAAATTGCCTGATATGGGAAGTAGTTCCCCATTAATTGATTTGAAAAGTTTGCCTGGAGTTCAAGCTACTGATATTAGGATGATCGAC
>PAQF01000005.1 GCA_002709695.1 Candidatus Poribacteria bacterium | reverse complement strand
TGTTTAAACTGCCTTAATTGAGTTCCTACACTCAATCAAGCTGTTTATATATCGGCAGGATATAAAAAAACATTAGGATTTAAGCAAAAAAAGTTAATAGAGGATGTATGATGTGTAATTGATAGGAAGGGAAATAGGCAGGTTAAGTTGTATGAAAGCGTATGTTCGTTGTTAGAAAAGCGAGTGAAATGGTTGTATTTATGACTCAGTTAAGTTGTATTTAAGTTGAAATAGAATATGGAAGGGCTTAGCAGCCTTCACGGGTTCAACTCCTGCCTGTTTACCTCGTACACCAGTTATCAGGGGCCCGGGTTCCAATAACGAAAATCAGAGGTGGAGAAAAAAAGTTCTGTGTCTTGACAGAATATGTGAACTGTGAGAGAATAATTATTAGCCTTTAACAAAACAAAGTCGCAGCCCAACCCTGTTGAGATTTCTCGGATTTTTCCATGTTTGTCAGCAGAACTATTGCCCCAGAAATAGTCTTACCATCGGATCTGTGGGCAAATACCTCAGGCTTTCCATCTTAGACATCTACTACATAGTTCTTGACATGCGACAGATTAGCTTGTAAATTCTCTCGGTTCTAGTTGGTCACTATGCGCCTCTCAACGAGATTTAGTCTTCAACTGGCACGAACATAATCCCTCGTAGGGGTTGTAGTACAAAAGAAAGCAACCAAGACAATTTCACCGAAGCTAACTGCACATACCGAAGCTGACCCAGATCGCCAATCCACCACAACGGACATCAAAGTTGCTCCGGAAACAGCAAGGCGAATTTTGATCAGCTTGATGTTCCCATCAATGGTAATGCCACTTACCTCCTCAATGTCTAGGGTAGCATTGCCAGTTATTCGTGACCATTTTCGGCTTCAACCCGATATGACAGCTTGGGTGGCCACTGCTTTTATGTTACCCTTCATGATTCTCATGCCAGTTTACGGTGGCCTGAGTGACAGTTTAGGCAAACGACGGCTGATTTTAGCTGGCATCTTCATCTTTTCAATAGGTACAGCCATAGCAACCCTCGCCCCAAGCCTCTCTTGGCTGATGGCAGGCCGTGCTATTCAGGGAGTTGGTGTCGGTGGCATCATGCCATTGGGAATGGCGTTGATTTCGACTATTTTTCTTCCCGATGAACGTGGGAAAGCACTCGGAACCTGGAGTTCAGTTGGTCCAACAACTGCCTTCATTGGACCTTTATTCGCTGGCTTCCTTATTGAACAGTGGGGGTGGCGTGTCGCCTTTTTGCCCCCCATGGGCGTTGGCGTCATTGCATTTCTAATTGTCATGAAAATTGTTCCCTCCCAACTTGATCAAGTAAAACGTGATTCTCTGCGTAGTTTCGACTGGCCCGGTGCGATTTTGCTGGCGGCAGCTATGATTAGCCTTCTATTTTATCTCTCCAGTCGTCCTATCACTGGTGTTCCACCTTTACGGGATTGGCGATTGGCATCCATTACTGCCATGCTGGCGTTATGTTTCCTGTTTTGGGAAAAGCAACAAAAAAACCCCTTTGTTGCTATTGATATCTTTCGCTCTCGGGTTTTCAGTATCACTTCATTCTGTGCCTCGATGCGTATGTTTGTAATGGGTGGAATTTCGTTTCTGGTTCCACTGTATCTAGTTGATGTTCGCCAATTAAGCGTTTCTCACATTGGTATTATGGCTATGATCAATCCAGGCGCAATGTCCCTGATTGTACGCTTTGGAGGACAAGTAGCGGATCGATGGGGCAGTCGTTGGCCTGTGGTTACCGGCTTAACAGTGCAAGCCATGGTTATACTGATTCTGTCACAACTTTCAAATACCGCCTCAATCTGGAGCCTAGGCATGATTCTGGCTAGCCACGGCTTAGCTACAGGCCTAATGCTAGCTGCCTTGCATCGTGCGGCAATGAGGCACATCAGCGAGGAACAGATGGGCCTCATTGCAGGTCTGTATAGTATGTTACGCTTCGTTGGAGGTGTAATTGGGACGGCTTTAGGCGGAGTCTTGCTGCAGAGATATATGCAACAGTCGTTTTCGATGGCTCAAGCTTATCAGCGTGTCTTTCTGTTTTTTGCCGGCATTTCAATCTTAGGCATTATCGCTGGATTAGGACTGAAAGAAGAATAAGATGAACACCCATAATAATAGACAGGTATATTAGTTACGTGTTAAATTTAAAACCCACATTATTCTGGTTCTATCGAAAACCGAAAGCAGGTCTAAAATTTACCAGAACTTGGAATGAATTTCGTGCTCCAAAATTGATGATTCCAACACTAAAGATTGTTTTCTCCCACTGAAAGTAGGTCTATTATGAACACTGAACTCACCACGCGTATCTCGCGGAGAACCTGGATCAAGAACAGCATCATCGGTTTAGGGTTTCCCCTTACCATTGGCTCTCAAACTTTTGCCCAATTGGACGAAATCGCATTAAAAATCGGTATTGTCACAGATGCCCATTATGCTGACAAAGGAACTGTGGGCAATCGACACTATCAGGATTCAGTGTTGAAAATGGACGCCACAGTAGACGTTTTCAACGAGCATCAACTCGATTTTGCGGTCTTTATGGGGGATTTAATTGATGGCCACGTCTCCGCTGAGGCAGATTTGAAAAACATGTCCATTATTGAAGCTCCCTTCTCAAGATTTAAAGGGGATCGCCATTATGTACTGGGTAATCACGATTTGCTGAAACTGGAAAAAGACCAATTCATCGAACACTGTGGAGCGAAAAAGCCTTATTACTCTTTCGATCAACAAGAGTACCACTTTGTTATTCTGGACGCTTGTTTTAATCCAGATAATTCGGACTATAAAGCTGGGAATTTTAATTGGACTGAATCGTATGTTTCAAAGGAGGAATTAGCTTGGCTGGAAGCGGATCTCCAGCAAACCAGTTACCCGACAGTCGTTTTTGTTCACCAGCGATTAGATGACGAGAATTCTCACTATGGAGTGAAGAACGCACCTGTTGTCAGAGACATTCTGCAACAGTCGCAGGTTGTCATGGCCGTCTTGCAAGGCCACAACCACATTTGGGATTACCGTGCGATTTCTGGCATCCATTACTTTTCGCTTTTGGCCTTGGTCGAAGGTGCTGGGCTAGAGAATAATGCCTATTCAACGCTGTCCCTTCATAAAGATAGACACATTGTTCTACATGGAGAAGGGGCAAACTCACCTTTTCGACATTTAATCTCTGTAGATCCAATCAGTCACCGACTAACATCTTGGACTGAAATCAAATCTGAAACCATCTCACCATATATCGTCTAGATAATACCGCTCATCAGCAGAATTGGTTCAAATCCAAGACCCCATAACCGTTTTCGTGTTTCGGCTGTCAGTTGGTGGGTGACTCGGATTTCAGCTATTTGCAGCAGTTCATTGATGTCAGTAGTGTGGATTTGGACAATACTATCTACCCCGGAAGTTGCAATTATTGAGTGTTGTTTTTAAATCGAAACGGTTGGTCTTTGGTAAAATCAGCACTGGTTATTGTTGGGCACCAGTAGCGCTCGATATGTTCTACTACTAGGTCTGTCCCCTGAAAATGACTTACGAAGGGGTGTTGACGAGAATTATACATTGTGTCAGTTAAATCACGCATTAGTAGTACATTCTGACCTTGATAGACCAACTGTCGGATGGAAAATGGACGACCAAGTACGCACATGTTGGTGTGTACGCCCATAACAATCACATTTTCAATTTGACGTTGTTTCATTAGGTAATAGGCTTCATCACTATCAGTGATGGCATCAACTTCCTTTATCACAATGGTGTCAATCTGACGCAGATTCATTGGGTTTTTTTGATCGCATTGGGGTAAACAATCGCATCCACCATCGGAATCGTCAATAGGAAGTTCTGCTTCGTATTTTGGATCCAATGAACACCAATTCTGGAGTGGGACTGTGGTGGGGATTTTGGGAGCATTCTGAGCAAGTTTTCGCATTGGAGTGTCAGTGTAAAACTCCATTCCACTGCTTGGACAATGGATAATCAAGACACCTTTTTTTCGTGCAATTTGAATTACACTATTCATTCTTGTGGCCATTTCGCCAACTCGTTGGGTAGCGCCTGCACACCAGTGCTCAGTCCACATATCGCAGACGACAATGGCTGTTTTTTTTGCCTCCCATTTGGTCGTTTTGTTGGTAGTGATAAACTTTTTAGGGTTATTTGGGTCGGGATTTTGTTCTCGCATTTGTAATTCTAGCATGGAGTTAGAGAAGGAGGTGGCAGTTGCTGCTAAGACGAGTGCACTGGTAATGAAGCCAATATGTTTCATTTAAATACCCATTCATGTTTTGAAATTGAATTGTTTACGGTAGCCACGAGTTTTCACATATAAATTGGAGGATGTTTACCTGCTTCTCCTAGGAGAATCTACATGCTTTTGAGACTATCATGTTTAAATATATCTGTCAATAACGTCAGTCCTAATTTTGGTATAAATGGAGCAAGAAAATATCAGGTAGCTTAATTCTTTTGACTATTCTATTCTTGTATGCTTAGATATTAAGTATGCAAAAGATAATTAGTTCGCAAGTGTTAAGAGAAACAGTAATAGCTACTGTTGAGTCTCAACAAGTGACCGATATTCATACTCATTTGTTTTCTCCTGATTTTGGTGGATTGCTTCTTTGGGGTGTGGATGAGTTGATTACCTATCACTATCTCATTGCAGAAGTTTTTCGATCTGCTGATGTCAGCTACGAAGAATTTTGGGCAATGGCTAAAACCGAGCAGGCAGATTTGATCTGGCAGACACTTTTTATCCAGAATTCACCCGTAAGTGAATCTTGTCGGGGAGTGGTTACAACGTTAAAGGAACTTGGATTGGATTTGGCCTCGCGAGATCTTCGAAGTTATCGCGAGTATTTTGCTTGTCAAAAAGTTGAGGAGTTTATTGATATCGTTTTTGATGTTGCGAGGGTGAAGTCGGTTGTAATGACCAACGACCCGTTTGATCCAATGGAACAACCAATTTGGCTTGCTGATCGAAAAGGGGACCCACGTTTTCGATCAGCATTGCGTATTGATCCATTATTAAATGATTATGCTGAGGTTGGTTGTGATAAGTTATCCGGATTTGGTTACGAGACTGATTTAGATCTATCGAAGAAATCGTTGAGTGAGATCCGACGGTTTTTATCAGACTGGATTGGTAGAATGAAACCTAATTACATGGCCGTTTCACTCCCTCCGGAATTTAAGTATCCAGAGAATTCCAGTCGAGGAAAAGTGATCAAAGAATGTATTTTACCAATTTCGCTTGAATATAATGTTCCGTTTGCATTGATGATTGGCGTCACTAGAGCTGTTAATCCGGAACTCCGAATGGCTGGTGATGGTGTGGCTAAGGCAGATCTTTCCTGCTTAGAGAATCTGCTTAGTGAGAATCCTAAAAACAAGTTTTTGACCACGTTGCTCTCACGCGAAAATCAACATGAGTTATGTGTTATTGGAAGGAAGTTTCCAAACTTGATGATCTTCGGCTGTTGGTGGTTTATGAATAATCCAAGCTTGGTTGATGAAATTACGCGTGAACGGTTGGAGTTGTTGGGATTAAGCATGATTCCGCAGCATTCTGATGCACGGATTCTTGACCAGCTCATCTACAAGTGGAAACATTCACGTCAAATCATTTCAAAGGTACTGGTTGATAAGTATCAGGATCTCTTGGATTCTGGTTGGCTTATAACACAGGATGAAATTGGACGTGATGTGGAGGCTCTATTAGGTGGTAATTTTGAAAAGTTTCTTCAAAATTGACCTGTTATGCGGAGCATTGAGACAATTTAATTGAGAATTGTCAAGGTTTGTGATACCGTTTCCCCTTCACTGTCAACGTAGGTTAGTGTGTGTTTGCCTGCGATCGGTATAAGGAAGAATTTTTGACAAGGAATGCCTTTGAAAATTAATTCTCCGTCGAGAAACTAGAAAACCTGTTTGATTTGGTTTGATACCGATGCTCCCAACAAAAACTTTTGATATTTGAGGGGGATTCCTGGCCTAATTTGGTGTGCTGTTTCTGAAGATAGCGATTTGATGATAGGTTCTATGCTGAAACAGAGATGATGTTAGTGCGGTCTCGGGTATGTTGCGGGATTTTCGTGATCATGTGACCGCTTCGATTGAGTCAGGTTGAAATTTCTGGGTTCCATTCGTCAAAAATTTTTTCATGGTAAATTCGGCCAAGACGGCAGTGTGAACACAATTATATTCCCGTTTGGTTGTCAATTTGGATTATCTTGTGGATCGAGCAGGTTTGAAGAGAAGACACGTTCTTAATATAAAAAACCTTTTTCGTCTTTTGGCAGAACTTTGATTTTTTCATTCCACTCAAGGCGCAAACTTGACGTGTGTGGACTTCTGAGGGTTGGTCGAACCATTTTGTGTTGTCTCTGTCGATTACAGTATTGAAAATGGCAAAGAGTATTGGTGATGTGGCTTCTGATCTGACTAAGCCTGCTGTTCTATGCCCATCGAAATTTCCGACTCACATGCCAATTGCTAAGTTGGGAGTATAACCGATGCTCCAAGCATCTCGATGCCCATAGGAAGTTCCTGTTTTCCAAACTGCTTTTTGTAAATTTGTTGTTGCTTCAAAGCTGGATGTGAGATTGGGGTGACGTACATCTGACAGCATTTCAGATAGGATAAAGCTCGCTTCTGGTCTGATGAATTGTTTCCCCATTCGGTTTGTGGTATTTCGAAATTTTTAGCTGGATCCAAAATGATTGCCTCGTTTCCGGGGCATGTTATTTGTGTGTTGGGGGTTTGATATTTTATAAGGGATTATTCGTCCGTGATTGGCAAGAGAAGCATATAAATTTGTCAATTCTATAAGTTGAATCTCGGCACTTCCCAATATCAATGATAGTCCGTAATGCGCTTTTCGCTTATTACGGTTTGATATTCCTGCTTGTTTGAGGAATGAATAAATACCGTTATTTCCGAGTTTGACGCGTAGGTAAATTGCTGGTACGCTCAAAGATTTCGTCAATGCTTCCTGTACCGTGACATACCCACGGTGCTGCTGATCGTAGTTAACAGGCCTATACCCGTTATAATCGATTGGGACGGCGTTGAGTAAGCTGCTTGGTGTGATAAAGCCGCGATGCACGCAATTCTGTAGATGAAGGGTTTTAACGCCGAACCTGGAGATCTAGGTGCTATGGTACCATTTACTTGGCCATGGTTTTTTGTCAAAGAAATTATAGGATCCTATCATTGCTAGGATCTCACGTGTTTTCGTGTCCATGATGACAACCGATCCATTTGAAATATCTTGTTTTTGTAATGGTTTTAGGTGCTGGCGTAATATTTGTTCTGACCTGTTTTGCATGTGAGAATCAATTTTTGCATGGATTTGTCTCTATTGGGATGATGTTGTTTTAGCAACCTTGAGATATGAGGTGCATTAAATGGCATTTTATAGCGTTTCGTGGGGATTGGTTCGTCCATAGCCTCTTGGAATGTTTGGATGTTAATCAGATGCCGTTTTAGCATCCGACGAAGTGTTTTAGTTCGTGCCTCTTTAGCTTTACTAGGCTTGATGTCTGGACGCAGATAGGTTGGTTAATTAGGGCTTGTTGCTAGCAGAGATGCTTCTCCCAAACTTAAATGTTTTTGCTCTTTATTGAAGTTGATTAAAGAAGCCGCTGTGGATCCTGTGATGTTGTCGCCGTAGGTAAGTTATATTGAGGTAGTAAGTTAGGATTTCATCTTTTGAGAGATGTCTTTCAATTTGTCAAGCACGAAATATTTCGGTGACTTTATTCGTAACTGTGCGTTCCTTAGGTTCTATCATTCGTGTCAACTACATAGTATTGTGGAAGCCCCTCGTAATATTTTGCCTGCCCGGATGTTAGTTATCAAAGCTTGAATGATTGAGAATGGATTAATACCAGGATGTTGGCAGAAAACCAACGGCCTCCATACGTTAGCATTGCTGATTGAAGTTTTAATGAGATTTGATTGAGTGATGGTTCGTCTATTGCCAAGTGTCATTTTTAGGCAGAAATATGCGTAAGGTGTTGCCGTGCCGGTCAAGAATCACTGTGGAGGCGGAAGGATGAAATTTATCAATCGGTAAAGGGTAGATTTTGTTTAAAAGCAAGATCTCGATCGGCAAAAAGTAAGATAAAACAGTACCACAAAACTTTGCTTTTCATACGTTTGATCTATGTTTATAGAATTTGATATACCAGTGAAAATTTATGATAAAATGGTAACTGGTTAAAGTTGGGAAATCCATGAGATTTATGGTGGTTAGTGAATATTCAGTTGGGTTATACAATATAGTTCAGTTGCCAATCTAGGGTTTGATATGTCTTTTGATAGCTCAATGCTCCATATCTTGAAATTCGATTTTAATGACAAGCTTATTGGGGGGAAAATACGGCATATTCAGCAAGTTGATGCCCACACAGTTGTCATCAAGGTGTCAGGAAGAACTGGAACACAGTTCCTGCTTATTTCTGCTCACCCGATGAATGCCCGAGTCCACTTTATTAATCAGCTATCGAAAGGACAAAAGCAATCTCATTTTGCTAATTTTTTGCTCAATCATCTTGCTCGGGGTGAAATCACTCATGTTGAACAGATTGGTTGGGATCGGATTCTAAAGATCACAATCAATCCCTTTGTTGAAATTCTTAAAGGTGCTCCGAAGTCTCTGATTGTTGAGCTAATGGGTAAACATAGTAACGTTGTTTTAGTTGAGGAAGATAGCCAGCACATTTTGGAGAGTATTAAGCATATTGATGACACTATGAGTCGTTTTCGTGTCGTGTTACCGGGCGAAGTTTATCAACTTCCTCCTCAACAAGAAAAGCTTGATCCAATTCAAGTTGGTCAACGTGAGTTTATGGCGGCATTTCAAGATCAATCTGATATGAGTTGGCGTTTAATCATGAATGTGATTGATGGAATTAATCCAGTCTTGGCTAAGGAGATTGTTTATCGCACAGATACAGGAACGTTGGAACAACTCTGGGATGTCTTTCAGGAAATTCGTGTCTACTTTGATCCTGAGCGAGCGCTTCCTCAAGTGACCGTTAATTCTCAGGATCCATATGATGTATTAGGTGTGTCTATACTACCTTTAACTCAGATTAAAAACAGCGAAATCAAGGATTTCGATACCTTAAGCCAAGCACTTGATTTTTTTTATGTTGCGGTAGCTACGAAGGAAATGATTCAATCGCAACGTTCGATACTTAACCAGGTGATTACCAAACGTCGTGATGCGGTTGAACGCAAATTGATCTCGCTTCGCCATGATTTGGCAAATGCAGATCAAGCAGACCAATATCGAGTGAAAGGTGAATTACTGATGTCTAATCTTCACCAAGTTGAACCTGGACAAAAACAGGTTGTCGTGCAGAATTATTATGATTCGGATTTGAGAACCATCTCTATTGACCTAGATCCTCAGGTGAGTCCTTCTAATAATGCTCAACAGTATTTCAGCAAATATAATAAAGCCAAACGAGGGAAATCTGTAATTAGTCAACTTATTGCTGACAATGAAGCTGAAATTGAGGTCTTAGGTCATTATTGTTTAAGTTTAGAGTTATCTCAGACGCTTGATGATTTATTTTCTCTTCGATCTGAATTTGGGAAAAAAGGCTGGATTTCGGATAAATCTAAGAGAAAGAATAACAATCAAACTGCTGGTACGTTCCGAAGATATATTTCTCCAGATGGTTTTCAAATCTATGTTGGTCGCAACAGTGTGGAGAATGATTTGCTCTTACGGAGGGTGGCTAAAAGTCAAGATATGTGGCTCCATGCCAGACAAATTCATGGGTCACATGTTATCATTCGTAATCCTGAGAAGAAACCAGGTATACCAATGCCAACATTATTACAAGCCGCCCAACTAGCTGCGTTTTTCAGCAAAGCTAAGCATTCGAGCCATGTTCCTGTTGACTATACATGGGCAAAGTATGTTGTAAAGCGTCGAGGAGTTGGTTTCGTACATTATACACATCAAAAAACTCTCACTGTTGAACCCAAGATTCGGCAAACAGAAGTCGAATCATTGGACATGTATGAGATCGAATCCAGTTAAATTAAGTTGTTGTTGTGAATTGCTGAGATTGCAAGACAGACCCATCCCAGAATTAAGCTTACGCCACCGATCGGTGTCAGTGCTCCAAGCCAACGTGCTCCAGTAAAACTCAGTGCGTAAAGGCTACCTGAGAAAATTAGAATGCCGATAATAAAAGACCAGCCTGCTACAGTAAGGAATTGACTTTTCCATTGGCACATGCTCCATGCTACAATCAATAAACCCAAAGCGTGATACATTTGGTAACGAGATCCGATTTCAAAGACATTGAGCATCTCAGTTGAAATTCGTTTGCTCAGAAAATGTGTGCCAAATGCACCAGTTAAAACCGCTAAACCTGCAAACCCTGCACCTAAACAGAAAAAAAGACGAAACATGATTTTCTTCTAAAGCTCCGTTGGATGTTCTAGCATTATTTATTAAAGTTTGGTATTTGGATGAATATTATTATATATAGATATAGTCTAGTAAATGAATTTATTCATTTACTATGGTTTTTGAAAAAGAACATGACGAAACACACAAAGTTCTGATTGCCTAACCCGACGAGAAAAAAATTAAGGAATAGTTGATTTGTGTTTCTAGAGTTTGGGTGTATTGTTAGATTGGCTGGTATTTTGAGTGCCTTGGTACGTTTGCTAGGTCTTTCATAGTTGGTTCCATTATTGGGTTTCTTCGTTGTTCTGTAATTGTAACCGATTTGTATGTCGTAGCGAAGAGACTTTTTTTAAAGCTGTTGGATTTTGGGGTTTGATATTGAAATTGTGTCCTTTTCGGCTTAAACTGCTTCATCAAAAATTTATGCCATCTCCTTTTTGTTTCAAGTGTTGGCGATATGGAACCTGAAGCTTGAATCTCTTATGGCTACAATAACGTTGTTATTTTACATAAGAGTATATAGTACAAATTAGGACCCTCCTCTGCATGATACGGTGATTTTTCGCATGATGCGAGATACCTCAAGACTTTCGTTTCTTGTAATTTTTTTTCCTGTTCTTTTTTATTCTTTTTTGTTCCCAGTTTTTGCTCTTCCTCTAAAATGGACAGCTGTTTCTAACCTATCGCTTGGTTCTTCTTTATCTAGTGAACCCTCGATTTGTGTAAGAGGACGACAGGTATTTGTGGTTTGGTGTGATGACCGAATTGGTAGATCGGAAATCTTTTTTCGGCAGAGTGATGATGGTGGCAATAGTTGGCATGCTGAACAACGAATAACTAATACAATTTTTGATTCGACACAACCCGCTATTGTTTGTGATCGTCGTTTTGTCTACCTTGTTTGGCAAGAGGATAGCTTTGTTTATCTTGCGACTTATGATGGGCAGCACTGGACGAAAGCGCAACCTTTATCGGCGAATGCCTCGTCCCATCCAAAGATTGCTGCAACTCAGACCTTTCCTGATAACTTGGTTTATGTGGTATGGGAGAGGATTGATGCCGAAGGTCGATCCGTTGCTGAGATTACTTATAGTCTGGATCAGGGGAGAATTTGGCGTGCTCCTCAACCCGTTACAAACGGATCGTGGGAAACAGCTGAACCAAATGTTGGTAGTGGTTCTAGGTCGACTTTTATTGTTTGGCGTGACCATCGTGAAGCAACGCCCCAAGTTTATGTTAGACGGTTCGATGAAACGATTGGTGGGGATGAGTTCCGCTTGGTGTCACCAGGTAAGGCGAGAAGGCCAAGTGTTCAGGTTTTAGGTCAGCAAGTCATTGTAGTGTGGGAGAATCGCTCAAACAACATTGATCCAGCTAATATTTTTAATGTTGGTAGTTTTGATCTAGGTGAAACTTGGTCGGTAAGTCAACAGGTTTCACAAAATACCGCCGAGTCAATTCTAGCGCAGCCGTTTTTTTTATCAGATCAAATGGGTGTTTTTTGGCAAGATGGTTCTTCAGGGGACTGGGAAATCCATTTTTCGTTATTGCTGGATGAACAGAGAGAAGAGACACGTTTCACCCAGAGTGATGGCAGTGCAATTCAACCATCTGTTGGATTGAGCCATGGGCAAACACATCTGGTTTGGATCAATCGTGCGAATAGCGTACAGTCATCAGTTGTTTATAGCCGACACGATATAACCCCACCGAGCAAACCGGATAAACCGCAACATCTTGATTTGGATGCCCCAGAAGGTTTTGATAATGATTCAAAGCTAACATTCATTTGGAATCCATTAACCTTTGATGGTGATATCTGGGATGTACCATCCCAAATAGTTTATCATGTTTTTGCTTCGATAGATGAAGGTGAGTATCATTCGGTTGGAACAACTTCCGATACAATCTTTGAGTTCGAAGGTAAAGATCAAAGAACCTACCGGATTAAAATACGATCTGCTGATTCCGTAGGAAATCAATCGGATTTCTCAGATGTTACCTCTCCCATTTTTATTGACCGGAATTCGCCTATAGTAATGATTCATTATCCATTTCCGGATGTGACTGTAATTCAACCTGTTCCAATTATTGCTACTTGTCAAGATACCAATTTAGTCCTGTGTCGGTTTGAATTTGGAAGCACAATAGCACCAGATAATTGGACGTTGCTTGGTAATCCTATTCGGACACCGTTCGAAAATGAAAAGTTAATGGTTTGGGATACTCGTGGACTAAGTGGTGTTTACACCTTAGCTTTGATTGCAATTGATACTGTCGGCAACCAATCGAGGACGGAAATATCAGTTGTGATTGATAATACACCCCCATTACCAGTAGAAGGTGGTGCAGTTGTTCCGTTAATGAATCAAACATTTGAGACTGCGTATCATGCTCCTGCCTGGTCACCTGATGGTCATAAGATTGTTTTCTCAAGTAATGAGGGTGGGTCTGCAGATGTGTGGGTGATGGATTTACGGAGCAACTCCAAGCATCGATTAACCAAGGATTCGGCTATTGAAACGAATCCCGCATGGCATCCTAATTCGGATCGTATTGTGTTCCAATCACGTCGTGGGGAGCAGTGGGGGATTTGGACAATCAAATTAGATGGTGATGATCATCGTCAACTGATTGAACATGGAGAAACACCTGTTTTCTCGCCAACTGGTCATCAACTAGCTTTTTCCAATAATCAAGATGGAGATTATGAAGTTTTTGTTGTTAAAAATGCAAGTCAATTGTTGGAAGGTGGTAACCCGGACGTTTTTCGTGTTACAAAAAATAAAGCGAATGATCTATTTCCGGTGTGGAACCATGACGAGATGAAACTGGCTTTTCAATCTGATCGAGCGGGGAGCTGGGGAATTTGGCAGTCTGATATAAGTAGCTTGGAAACTTGGCCTGTGTATCATAGTTTTGCTAATGAAACATTGCCGAAATGGTCTAGAGATGGTAAGCGAATATTGTTTTTATCGGATCGTGTGGGAGATCAAGTGCTGGCTTTTACAATAAACATGCATGGTGGTGATCCGGTACGGCTTACACCGCTAGATCTAACGATTAATGGTATTGATTGGTCCCCAGATGGACAAGCGATTGTTTTCCAGTCTCGTGACAGGATTTATACAATGGATTTAAATTTCCCACTCCCCTCTATAGAAGCGAAAATTAATCGCCCTTTTAATGGCGACATTTTGCAGGGAAGAATAGACATTTTTGGATTGGCCCGTGGAGATTTGTTTGAAACATATTATCTTGAGTGTGCATCATTTGATACACCCGATCAGTGGGCAAAAATCGGAGGAAAATCAACTGTGCCTGTGCAAGAGTTTGGTTTCTTAGACCAGTGGGATGCACGAAAACTGCATGGTAGATATCGACTGCGACTGGTTGTTGTTTCCACTGAAGGTAGTATTAGTACTGATCAAATCACTTTGGTTCTTCGTGATAAGCCTCCGTCTTTGGATGTTATGGCTCCAAATGATAGTATGAAAACGCAGGATAGGATTATTACAGTTAAAGGTTGGACGGAGCCACAAGCCGTAGTTAGGGTGAATGACTACCGAGTTGAGACGAGGGAGGACGGCTGGTTTGAAAAACCTGTTTTTTTAGCTTTAGGAAAAAATGTGATTACTATTCGTGCTCGTTTGGTCGAACTGGAGACGGCTGTTTCTCGAACGATTATTCGGGATATAAGTGCACCCAAGCTTGTACTTGATTCTCCTGTTGATTTTGCTGTGAGTGAATTACCTTATATTACTATTTCAGGTCATGTAGATGATTTATCATCTCAACTAACCATAGGTGGTGTTTCAATACCAATTCAACCTGATGGGAGCTTTAAGCGGATACGACATCTTTCCATGGGAACGAACCTGATCGTTGTTCGTGTTGTTGATCAGTTTAAACGTGAAGTTACTACATCACGTCGGGTTATTTTTGAGGCTAAAGACAATGTTGAAAATGACCTTAATCCACCAGCTATCACGGATCATTTTCCACCGGAAGGGACGGTTTTTTCTGGGTCTGTAAATATTCAGATCGCAGCCCTTTTGGTTGACGATGTTGATATTGATCCAGATTCAATTCGGTTTCATTTGGATGGGAATACATTTGTTTTTGATCCAATGCTGGATGATCCTGCCGTCTTTGATGATCGGGTTTTCTCCTTTAACCCAGATGATGGTAAATTCAGTTACTTTTCACCAAACGAGTTGATTGATGGTAAACACACTTTTAAAATCGAAGTTAGTGACTTGGAAGGGAATTCTGCGGTTCCTGTTGAGTCGCATTTTGTTATTGATACACAACCGTTTTTTTCTACGCTCTCGGCTACACGGGATAAGAATTTACTAAATGTGGTTTTAATTGCTAACAAATTTTTGGAATCAATTGCTTCTGTTAAGGTTTATCCGGCGTTTTACTTTGGAAATGTGAGTTCAGTTTACTCGATTAATCTTGACAAATTTTCAGCAGATCCTCCAATTTTTCGTTATCAAGGTGTCTTTGAAATCCAGCCGTCTCAGAGCAATTTTCAGATTGTAGCCAGTATCGTCCCGAGATACAATGATCCTCTCGAAATTTCGGGTTTTTTTTCTGATAGGGATTCAATTTCGGATGTTCGAATATTGCCGTTTGCTCAGCGTGCTAATGGGTTACCCTCACCCCTCATAGCAAAGCAAATCTCAATTTATAATGGTCCGAGTGTTATTTTTTTTGATCAAACTTTTGATTCGTCAACACGAGTTATTTTAAGGAGTCAGGATGGGGTTGATGCTAACAGAATTCTATCACAATCACAAGATGCTCTTAGCCGAAATATGAGAATTGTGCATCCTATTGCGTTGGTAGAGTCAGAGGAGGAGCAAGGTGAGGGTTCCTTCCTAATTGCGTTACCAGTTCCAAGTTCAATTTCTGCTGTTTCTCTCTTTCAGTGGGATAGACGTCTTCAGCGGTGGCAACCGCTAAGTGGGGAAATTACTAATAACTATATCTCGGCCAGAGCGAACCAACTGGGAAGTTTCGCTTTACTGGAGGACAAGATCCCCCCGACTATCAGCTATATTTCGGAGAAAGATAGCCTGATTATTGAAGCTAGTATTGAAGATGAAGGAGCTGGGGTTGGAACTGTTGGTCTACTTGTTAATGGGCAGGAAACCAACCCAATTTTTGACTATATAACGGGACAGTTAACGTATCATCCTAATAACCTGAAACCTGGAAGACACGTGTTGAAAATTACAGCCACTGATCGTGCTGGAAATTTTGCAGAAGATGAACTAGCATTTTTCAGCCGAGATATTTTTGCTTTTCTGGATGAAGTTGTTACTTATCCTAACCCTAGTTCGGATAAGGTCACAATTGATTTCAAACTTACACGCTCGGCCGATGTGGCATTCAGGGTATATAATGTTGTCGGGAACCTAATCTATAAAGATCAACTTAGAAATGTTACCGGACACCAATCAAATTTTACTTGGCGGTGCCAAAATTTGATTGATGTTCCAGTTGCACCTGGTATTTATATTTATGTCTTGGAAGCAATGTTGAATAGTCAGGTTATTCAGCGTTCGGGAAAAATTGCTGTTTATTATTAATTATTGACGAGTAAAGGTGCCACTTTTTCCACCCGTTTTTTTTGTCAAGTAAACTGCTGAAATCTCCATCTCCCGGTCCACCGATTTGCACATGTCATAGATAGTTAAAGCTGCTATAGATACTGCGGTTAATGCCTCCATTTCAACACCTGTTCTACCAATAGTTTGCACCTCGGCCTCTATGTCAATACTTTGATTTTCGTGGTTAATTGACAAATTGACCTCGACTCCAGTAACTGGGATAGGGTGGCAAAGTGGAATTAGATCTGCTGTCCGTTTAGTAGCCATTATTCCAGCGACCCGGGCTATTTCCAATACATCACCTTTGGAAAATTTTCGATCGGCAATTAATTGTAATGTTTCCAGCTTAGCTAGGACTTTCCCTGTTGCGATCGCAATCCGTATTGTCTCCTCTTTTTGCGTGACATCTACCATCCTAGATTGGCCCTTTTTGTTAAAGTGCGTTAGTTTTTCCATAATTGTAATCCTAGCAAATCAGTAAGGATAAAATCAACCGATTTTTTGTTGCTAATCACTAGTGGCTATGCTACTCTTCGTGGGTTTCTATGATGTTGGAATGCTGGTAAAATTGTCTGGATTCATTCTTCCTATTGTGATATGGCTAATCTGGTTCTCGTAAACTATTTCGAATTGTTTTGGTGTTTATGTCTGATCAGTAGTCAGGTTTTCTCGCCTCTCAAACATGCTTGCATTTTAGAATGGTGGTCATTCTTTTAGTGTTTTGTGGGTTGATCGGCAAACTGTTAATATCGCTCATATTAGCCAGATTTGTCTGTATTATTCTAATCTGATTGACTAAAGGGATAGATTTTTGGATCCAGCTTTAGAAGTGTTTTTTTTAAAAAGGAGGAAATTTAAAATTGTGTTTAAAATTAAGCGTGTGTTTTTGGGATTGTCTTTAGTTATAATAACAAGTTGGTCTGATGCAGTTGAACACACAATCCAAGATTTGAACTTCAAGGCAGAGAAACTGGAGAATATGTTGCAACTACCACAAGATGATTGGTTGAGTCTGACGTTAATGGGAACCAAAATTGGATATGCCCATCTTTATGCAGAGCAATCTGAATATGAGGGTGAACCTGCGATACGAATTCGGTCTGAGGTCGTTATGGAGATCAAGCGGACTGGCACGGATTTGCGGTTAGCGATGACACGTATAGCATACTTGGGAATGGATTTGGTTCCGCTTCATTTTGTTTCAACCTCGAATGAAACGGGACAGGAAAAGCTGATCGAAGGTAAAATCCGAAACGGGGTTCTTGAAATGGAAACTACTCTTGCAAACGAGACAACCAAGGTTCAGACAGAAATTCCTCCAGATACCATTTTTGATTTATCAATCAGTTATTTTGTCAGTCAACAGGATATTCGTGTAGGAAACCACTATAAACTTAATGTTTTTAGCTTGGATCTTCTGGAACCAATTGGGACCGAAATTCGGGTTGTACGCCAGGATCAGATTAACCAGCAAGGCCGGTTGCTGGATGTGTATGTTGTTGATTATACGATGGACATTATGGGTGGTCTTACAACTACGGAGTGGATAAGTCAAGATGGCACGACTCATCAAATGGAAACTGGGTTGCTTGGTTTGAAGATGAAATTGGTTAGGACTGATATGGAGACAGCGCTTGGTGATGTTGGTGAAGTCGACGTGATTTTGACCACAAAGATATTTGCTCAGGGAGAACGCCCAATTTCCGGTAGTCATCACTTAAAAGCACATTTGCGGTTGGATAGTGGGGATTTGGAGAAAGCAATCGTACAAAATCAGCGTCAAAGGATGATAACAGGATCCGATCCTCGTGATGGAGAAATTGAGGTTTGGACAACTGAGCTTGATAAAATTCAGGCACCTAGTTTGCCCATCAGAACGAGTGAGACCGAACCGTATTTGCAATCAACGGTGTATATTCAGACAGATCATCCTGCTATCCGGTCAACTGCCTCTGAAATCGTGGGAAGTCAAAACGATGCTTGGATTGCCGCCCAGAAAATTTGTGATTGGGTCTACAAAAGTATAACCGACAAAAACCTGAAAGTTGGGTTCGGGTCTGCTTTGCAAACACTTGAATCTTTGTCTGGTGATTGTACAGAGCATACTGTTTTGATGATAGGTTTGGCAAGATCAATTGGTATTCCAGCTCGTGTGTGTGCTGGCTTAGTATTTCAGGGAGACGCTTTTTACTATCATTTTTGGCCGGAGGTTTTTGTTTCTCAATGGATTGCTATGGATCCTACACTTGGTCAGTCCTTGGCTGATGCTACCCATATCCAGTTGGCAGGTAGCGGACTTGAATCCGATTCTATGATTGAATTTGGTGAAGGGGTCCTGAGGACATTGAATCAACTTCATATTGAAATTGTTAACTAAAAAATGACTGGAGATTTTTTGAATTTAATAGTGAATGGTTTTTTGCTTTTTATGTCTGAGGAGGGTTTTTGTCAATTAATCATAGTTTTCCTTTGACTGTTTTGTGTCTGATTTTAATTGTTCAATCAGTTATCCTAACCAGCTTGGAAGCCCACCAAGAAAGTTTGGAACCCCCTAAATCTGTTACTGCCGTACGTATCCAGCAAGAACCACCTGTGATTGATGGTGTTTTGGATGATGATATTTGGGCAGAAGCACCAATTTACGGTGGATTTCTGCAGAGGGATCCCAAACAAGGAGAGCCAGCAACCGAGAAAACTAGTTTTCAGATTGCTTACGATGATGAAGCCGTTTACTTTGGAGTTGTGTGTTTTGATAGTGACCCTGATAAGATTTCAGTTCGATTAGGTCGACGTGATAGTCGTCTCGATTCGGATCGCGTTTCAATTAACCTAGATCCGTACCATGATCATCAGACTGGCTATTGGTTCTCGGTTTATGCTTCTGGTGTACAAAATGATGGTTCGCTTGCTGGTAGACGGGGAGGAGATGAAACTTGGGATGGTATTTGGGAAGCCAGAACAATGGTTCATGACCAAGGGTGGAACGCAGAGTTCAAGATCCCATATCATGTCCTTCGATTCACGCAGAAAGACCAATACGTTTGGGGGATTAATGTCCTGCGAGATATTAGTCGGAAAAATGAAAGGGATCTTTGGGTGTTAATTACGCGAGAGCAATCCGGATGGGTATCGTATTTTGGACATTTGGAAGGTATTCAAAATATTTCGCCACCTCGTCATCTTGAGGTGACTCCATACTTGATGGGCCGCTCTATTCATCAAAATCGGACGAGTCTGTTTGCTAGTATTGGGGGTAATGTTCGTTATGGAATTACATCAGGCACTTCTATTATAGCTACGGTCAACCCCGATTTTGGTCAAGTTGAAGCTGATCCTGCAGAATTGAATCTTTCTGCTTTTGAAAGTTACTATGAAGAACGGCGCCCGTTTTTTGTTGAAGGTGCGTCAGCTTTTCAAAGTGGTGATTACGAACTTTTCTACTCACGACGGATTGGTAATCGACCAGGACGATTTGACGTTCCGGATGGGAGACAAGAAACTGATCGTCCAGATGCTACTACTATCCTTTCCGCAGTGAAACTCACTGGTAAGACGAGAAATCAGACTACTTTTGGCGTTTTAAACGCTGTTACTGCTCCGGAGTATGCTAGGATTCGGTCGGAAAATGGAGTAGCCGAAACAGATTATTTGATTGAACCCATGACGAACTATTTTGTTGGGCGAATTAGCCAAGATGTTTTAGCAGGTGACTCTCGAATTGGGTTCCTTACTACGGCTGTCAACCGGCAAGATTCGGAATCCGCATTTGTAGGAGCTCTTGATTGGAATCTCAAGTTTCGTGATAATAGGTACAATTTGAGCGGAACCCTTTCAGCTAGTCGGACAGGAGAGTCGGATACTATTAAGAAGGGATATTTGGCACATTTGGAATTTGATAAACGTCGTGGTTGGCTGGGATGGGAAGTTCGGGCCATGGCCAAATCTCCGGGGTATGATGTTAATGATCTTGGTTTTGAAGATCTACAGAAATTAGGGCTAATAGAGTGTAGTTTTGATAGCTATATGCGTCGTGATGATCCAATAGGGCCGTTCCAAAAAGGTTATGTTAGTGTTGCCAGATGGTTAGCATGGAATTACGATGGAATTCGTGTCGGTAACGTGGCAGAATTTTGGGCTAGGGGTGAATTGAAAAATAACTGGGACTTTCGTCTGTCAATTGATCGGGATTTTGAAAGTGTCAACGATGAACGAGATGTTCTCGTGCATCGTCCTGCAGCTTGGTCAATTAGTTGCTACTTGGATACTGATGATCGAAAGGCAGTCAGTTTTGGGGTTAGTCCGAGATTCTCAAAGCGAGATAACGGGCTAAGTTATAGTCGTCGATTTCGTCTCAGTATGGAATTTAGACCTTCATCTAACATTGAGTGTCGTTTGGGGCCTTCTTATAGTCAACGTTCTTCATATGCACAATGGATTGGTACGATTCGTGATGACAAAGGCGATCATTATGTTTATGGTGAATTGGAGAGTACAACTCTGGATTTTACCACCCGTTTGAGCATGAGTTTTACGCCGAATTTAAGTTTCCAGCTCTATATGCAACCGTTCATTGCAATTGGGGACTACCAGAATTTTAAGGAGTTGGTTGAACCTCAAACATATGACTTTAGAAGGTACAAATTAGGGACAAACCGGGATTTTTATCGGAGATCACTTATAGGCAACATGGTGCTTCGATGGGAATTTCAACCAGGCAGTACAATTTTTGTTGTCTGGTCACAATCTCGTGAAATGGAAAAACAAGAACGCCTTACATCAGAGGATCTTCAGTTGCGTCCACTAGATCGATTTCTAAGTACATTTAATGATGAAGGGGAAAATTTGTTTTTGGTGAAAGTCAACTATTGGTTTGGAGTGTGATTTATGCGAACTGAATATGTTTTGTCAATTGATCAAGGGACGACTGGGACAACCGTTTTGTTAATGGATACAAAAGGGGAAATCGTGGGCAAAGAGTCTCGTGAATTCACCCAATACTATCCGCAACCAGGTTGGGTAGAACATGATGCGATTGAAATTTGGCAGGTAACATGTCAGGTTATCACAGATCTGGTTTCGACTTATAATGCTCAAGATCAGGTTATAGCTATTGGTGTCACGAATCAGCGTGAGACAACTATCATCTGGGATAGGCGGACAGGTAATCCAATTCATCCCGCTATTGTTTGGCAGTGTCGTCGAACTTCGGAGATTTGCTCGGACTTGAAACAACGAGGTTTGGAAGGAAAGATTAAGTCAAAAACAGGTTTAGTTACTGATCCCTATTTTTCAGCTACTAAAATCTCTTGGATACTAGATCAAGTTGATAATGCTCGTAGCTTAGCTAATCATGGCCACCTTGCTTTTGGTACAATTGACAGTTGGTTGTTGTGGAATTTGACTGATGGAACTAGCCATGCTACAGATCAAACCAATGCCTCCCGAACCATGCTTTTTAATATAAATACCTTAAAATGGGATGAGGAATTGTTAAAGATTTTTCAGGTGCCGGTTTCAATCTTGCCTGAAGTTAAACCTTCTTCGCAGATTTTTGGCACAACCAAAGGGTTGGAATTCTTGCCAGATTCAATTCCAATTTCGGGTATGGCCGGCGATCAGCAGGCAGCATTATTTGGTCAGCTTTGTACTCAACCTGGAGTTGCGAAGAATACCTATGGGACAGGTTGTTTTCTTTTATTAAATACCGGAGATCAACCTATTCAATCAGAGTCAGGTTTATTAACTACTTTGGCATGTAGCCTAGATCAAACACCCACATATGCACTTGAAGGTAGTGTTTTTATCGCTGGAGCAGTTATTCAATGGTTAAGGGATGAACTTCGTTTTGTCGATTCTGCCGCCGAAACAGAGGGGCTAGCTGAAAGCTTAAATGACTCCGATGGCGTTGTTGTGGTACCTGCGTTCACTGGTCTTGGCGCCCCTTATTGGGATCCGGATGCCAAAGGAGCAATTCTAGGTTTAACACGAGGAACGACACCAAGTCATATCGTTCGCGCTTCGCTGGAATCAATTGCCTTTCAATCTGCGGATCTCGTCGAAGCTATGGTATCTGATGCAGGATTCCAGCTCGGTCAGTTAAGAGTAGATGGTGGCGCAACTTCGAACAATTTCCTGATGCAGTTTCAGGCTGATTTACTGGGGGTGGATGTCGTGCGTCCCCGTCATATTGAAACTACAGCTATTGGTGCTGCTTATTTGGCGGGTTTGGGTGTAGGCCTTTGGAAAAATATTAATGAGTTAGAGTCGCACCGTCAGGTTGACAGAGTTTTCTCGTCGCAAATGTCTGAATCTCGACGACAAGATAAATTAAGCGCCTGGCGACATGCGGTAAAGCGGGTATTGTCATCCTAACCGTCTCACTGAAAAGATTTCGAGAAAAACTTATTAGTTGGTTTGAAATCCACCAACGTTCTTTACCGTGGCGTGAGACGGGAAACCCATATCATATTTGGGTTTCTGAAGTGATGTTGCAGCAGACCCAAGTCAAAAAAGTCGTTGATTACTATCGACGTTTTTTACAGAAATTCCCTACTCTTGAGAAATTAGCCGAATCGAATCTACAGGAATTGCTTAAAATGTGGGAAGGGTTGGGCTATTATGCACGTGCAAGGAATCTGAGGAAAGCAGCGAAAATTGTGGTTTCAGATATGAATGGGGAGGTGCCAACGGATTATAAGACTTTTCGAAAACTACCGGGGGTTGGAGATTACACTGCTGCTGCAGTACAGAGCATCGCGTTTGGTCATGTACATGCGGCTGTAGATGGCAACGTCAAACGTGTCATAGCTCGAATGTTTATGCTTGATTCTCCTGTTAACGATATTAAATTCCAAAGTTTATTTCAGGAAAAAGCGAGTTTTTTGTTAGACCGAGATCAGCCTGGTACATTTAATCAAGCTATGATGGAACTAGGTGCGATGATATGTCGTCCCAAAGCTCCGTTATGTACTATTTGTCCTGTTAATCTGTTTTGTACTGCTTTTCAGTCTGCGTGCCAAGATCAATTTCCATTGAGTTTAAAACGTCAACCCATTCCCTCCTATTACTTGGTGGTAGCAGTGATTCGTAGAGACGAGGAAATCCTGATTTTACAGCGTCCAACAGATGGGCTCCTTGGTGGGCTGTGGGAGTTTCCATGTGGAGAGATAGATAAAGTTGAAGAGCTGCCGGAAGATGTCTGTTGTCGGATAATTCAGGACAGCTTTAACTTACAGATTGAAGTCACCGGTTTTTTAACCCAGATTAAGCATGCATACACGCATTTTAAAACAACAATGGACATTTTTGAATGTCGTTATCTGTCAGGTGAAATTGTGCTTGAGCAAATGCAGGATTATCGATGGGTCAAGAGTGATCAGATTGACCAATATCCCTTAATTGGAGCTAATCATAAATTTTTGTCATTAGTTTAGGGTTAAATATTGTTAATTCTTGCGTAACGAGTTCCATGGCGCTTGTTCGTGAACCTCGACCAGTTGGTATCCTTCTTCACCTATAGATGGTCCAAGGATAGCAATTACCTTTGCAGGTTGATCTGAAACGTTAAAAGATGCGTGGACAGCATCGGCTGGTATAAAAGCTGAATCTCCTGCTGAGAGAATCCGCATTTCTGTTCCCAGCCATTGCTCAATTTCGCCCTCTACAACGTAGATGACTTCTTCTTGGTCCGGATGTTTGTGAAAATTATGTCCGAAAGTAGGGTCGAGTTTTACCTCAATGACAACCAGATCTTTGGCCCCGGTTGTTGCAGGTCGACTTAACCAACCCATTGTCCCCCAATCCAGTACGTCGCTTTCTTTATTGGTGAGAGTAATAAATTTTCCACTCATGTTTTTCTCCTACATAGTTTTTTGTTAGTATGATGTAAGCGTTTATGGTGAGAGTCGTTCGATACACCAGTTATCTGACGATTTTCGTGTATATCGTAGTCGGTCGCTGATTTGGTTTAGTCGTCCTTGCCAAAACTCAATCATATTTGGATAGACCCGGAACCCACCCCAGTGAGGTGGGACTGCTAGCTCCTTTTCTTTGTACTCGAGGAGCAAATCTTGATAAGTTTCTTCTAGAAAATCTCGGTTTGCTACGATTTGGCTTTGTTTAGAAATTAGATCGATTATTTGCCTATTGATTGGACGGTTGTAAAAGTATGTTTCTAGTTTAGCCTGAGAGACTTGGTGAACTTGTCCTGTGACACGGACTTGACGATCAAGCTCCTTCCAGTTGAACACCAGTGCGGCACGTGGGTTTAATTCAAGTTCTTGACCTTTTTGGCTTGTCAGGTCAGTATAGAAAACGAAGCCTTCATCGTTTGCTTCTCGAAGTATCACCATCCGTGCGGAGGGAATGCCATCCGTTGTGGCAGTTGCAAGTGTCATTGCATTTGGTAGTTCGATTTCTTCCTGCTTTACCTGTTGTAGCCAGACTTGGAATTGGGTAATAGGGTTGTTGGCCAAGTTGCTCTCATCCAAACCAGCAAGAGCGTATTTTTCACGGAGGTTTTTACCCATTGAGATCTCTTTCATTAAGAAAACACTTGTAAATTATATAGGGAGATTCAATAATTTCAAGTTGAAAAGTAGTGGAAACACGTTTAGAGTTGTGTGTCTGTTGTGTTTCGATTGAATGATTCAAAATTGGAGGGTTGTTTGGACAACAATTATTTTTTTGACTTTGTGTTTTCTTGGGGATAAGTGTATTAGGTATAAAATAATTTTAATTTTTCTTTAAGATTTTGTAATAAGTCGTGTGTATAATATGTCTCGTGTCTAAGGAAATTGAGTCCAAATTTTATGTTGAATCGTTACGGATATTTGACCTGATTCGTTCACAAAAGCAAATTGCAGGTTACCATCTTACTGATCAAAAAAAGGTTGTTCAAGATGATGTGTATTTTGACACTTTAAGTGGACAGTTCTTTAGTCAAGAAAAGTCTCTTCGGCTCAGGAAAAGTTGTGGGCAGCATATAGTGGCATTTAAGGAAAAAACCGGGGAAAATCATGTCCGTATAGAATTTGAAGAGACAATTACCGGTTTGCAAGCCCAACGTCTTTTAGATAGCGATTTTGCTGGTGTTTGCCAAGTTAAAGCTGTCCAAACTGCTGTAAGTCATTTGGGTGTGGATAGCATGAATCCTGTTTTGTGTTTACGAAACAATCGTGAGAAATGGTATTTGGATTCTGGGGTCGCTCATCTCGAGATTTGTTTTGATAATATTCGATATATGGATATTGGACAAAGTCGCTTTTTTGAAGAAAATGAGCTAGAGCTAGAATTGAAAGAAGGCGATCCTAAGTTCCATGAGGAAGTTACCAATCTATTGTCCCAGTATTCTGATTTAACCCCATGTTTTCAGTCCAAGTATGAGCGCGGGGTTAAACTTTTGAGTTTGTTTGGTTAGCAACTGCGAATTACGTTGTTTTTTTGTTGAAGTTACGAGAAGGGTCTCTATATGGCAAAGCCTTGGTCGGTTGAAGGAATTGTGCCGAGAAAAAGTTTGGAAGAATGTGCTCGTAGGATTATTACGACCCTTTTTCAAGAGATGATGTCTTTCAAAGAGGGATCGATCGATGGCTTAGATATTGAGTTTGTACACGATATGCGAGTTTCCTCGCGACGTCTTCGAGTAGCCATGGATAATTTCGCTGAATGTTTCTCCAAAAAGAAGTTCCGAAAATACCTCAAACAAACCAAAAATATCACCAGTACAATGGGAGCAGTTCGGGATCTAGATGTTCTTATCTCTAAGTTTGAAAAAGATGCGAAATCATTGACGGAAGATGAGCAACTTGGTGTTAAAAACCTTATTATCCAATTGCAGCAGAAACGTGAAGAGGCAAGAAAGCCAATGTTGTTGATGTTTTCTCGTTTAGAGAAGGCAGGATTCGATAAAAAATTCCTGAAGTTTTTCAAAGTGTAGGGGAATAGATCAAAATGGCTAAAGCTTGGAGAGTTAAAGGCGTGAAGCCCCAGAAAAGTTATCTCAGAAATGCAAGTATTATTCTGTCTGCTAAAATAGCAGAGGTATATTCGTGGGAGAGTTATATTGATGATCCGAAGAATATTGAAGAATTGCATAATATGCGGATTTCTATTAAGCGCCTTCGTTATTCTATGGAATTTTTTTCTGTCAATTACGATCGCAAATTTGATCAGTTTCTTCAGGTTTGGGTTGATTTGCAAAAGTTGCTAGGTGAGATTCACGATTGTGATGTAGCCCAAGACGTCTTAACAGATTATTTGAAGGATCAGTCTCAAGAAGGTAGTGCTGATACTCTAGGTATCAATGCCTTAATTGAGCGATATCATCAGACTCGTGAGGAAAGGTATCAGGAATTTCTAAAACGTTGGTCATCCCTTCAAAAAGAAGATTTAAAAGTAAATCTGCTGAGGATGATTAAAAGGAAGAGCGGAGAATAGAGGATGTTTTTGCCCCTGATAGCTGTCTTGTGTATTAATACCAGTTTGTTTCCGTTTATTTTGTTAATCGCGTGATGTGAATTATGATGCAATCCCAAGGTTTTTTAATAGTTACCTTCTTACTTTTTTTGAGTCGGTTCCTGTTTTCTCAAAACAAAAATGTTTTTCTTTGAACATCGATCTGTATGTCTACAGTAAATTATCAGCGTTACGCAGTAATTGATATTGGTACTAATTCTGCGATTCTGTTGGTTTGTGATGTTAATCATAGAACACAAGAATATGATGTTGTCCTTGATACCGCAGAGATTACGCGGTTAGGTCAAGGTCTGCACCCTACCCGATGCCTCCAACCATCATCTATAGAGCGTACTTTTGGTGTTATTCGACAATATCTGAGACAAACAGAAAACCTTGATGTGGATCAAACGGTTATTGTTGGGACTAATGCCCTTAGAGTAGCTGAGAATGCCCATCGGTTTATTGATCTTGTTCAGGATGAGTTTGAATTGGGAATTGAGGTGATTTCAGCCCAAACCGAAGCACACTTTTCCTACCTTTCAGTCAAAGAAGACCAGACCTTCCGAAGCTTCGAAACACGTAAATTAATGGTAATAGATATCGGTGGAGGAAGTACAGAACAGGTTTTTTACGATGATGAACTAGTTTGCCTCAGCGTCCCTTTTGGTATTGTCAGTCTTACAGATCGGTTTGTTAAAAATGATCCGCCAACTGATCAGGAAATACGGGAAATCGAGACATTTATTGAGGAAACCTTGGTTAACCAAGGTTGGAGAACGAAATTTCAAGTGCCGATAGTATTGGTGGGGATTGGAGGGACAATCGTTAATTTAGCTGCCATTGAGTCTGGATTAATAGAACTGGACTTATCGGTTGTTCATGGTCAGGTGCTTGACCGGAGACAGATTTTAAATCGGATTGATTTGTTTCGATCGTTAACAGTTGATACCTTGCGTCGTGTTCCTGGATTAGAGGTTAAACGGGCTGAAGTTATGCTGGCGGGGACATTAATCTTACGTAGTTTAATGGATTATATTGGAGTTGACCAAATCCATGTTAGTACGCGTGGTATCCGATATGGGGTAATGATTGATCGGTTCTTGGCAGAAGGAACTGATTTCTAGTTGAGGCAAAAGTATGATGTCTATTTCAACTTATAGGCCTTTCTCTATTACATGTTTTCTCAGTTTGGTCCTGTGCCTTTTTGGTATTCAGTTGTCTGATGCTGTCCGTCGAGGTACAGTAGATACTGGGACCATGATTATATGTTATGAAAGGGATCATGATTATGGTAGGGCAGCTTTATGGTATGAAGCTGCGGCCGATTGCTTGGAGATCATTTCTAGGCCAATGATGTTGATTACGATCAAGTATTACCAGCGTTATGGAATGGATAAGTTGGTTGAATCGGCTACTGAAGAGCTCGCTCAGATTGATAAGCAGCGTGAACAATATCTTAGGTCTGCTCAGCTATGCTGGGAAAAATCCGTGACGGCTCAAGCGGTACTTGTCTCTGAAAAAAACAAAATTTCCCAATTTATTGAGGAATGGGTTTCTTATTATCCGAATCGGTTTTATAATTTTGGTCTTTATGTTGATCTGTTTGGAAAGCGGCAGCATCTACTTCTGCAGAAAGGTGATTATGAGACTGCACTGAACCTTGAAGCGGATTCAGCAGAAATGTGTGCGGATCTGTATCTCAAAATAACAATTGCTTATTTTAAAAGTCAGTTGTTAAAAGGACGTAGATTAGATGTTTGTAGGTTATTGGTTTCGCAATATGAGAAAGTTCGTGATATTCATTGCCGACGCGCGATTCTGTTGCGTCAGTTGGCAAGAAAAGGTCGTAGGGTACAACCCTCAGAAGTTGCGGTACGGAACGTCAAGGTTCCAAAGGTGAGGACAAGATTAACAAGCGATCAGGCAACCAACGTAGCCAAATCGTGTGTGTCTGTGCAGGCAATCTTAGCATCCCATCAAGGGGTTAGAGCCTACCCATGGTTCCAAGGATTTGCTTGGACAGTTAGTTTTTGTAACCATGGTTGGGGAAACTTGGTCACGGTAATTGTTGATGATGAAACAGGAGAAGTTGTTGATGCCGTCAATCAAAGTTGGAACTGAGAGTATAGATGGGATAATTTGCTAGAAAGGAGCTTTCGCTCTGAATTATTGCATTAAAAAAGGGGAACAAGTTCGCTCCCCTTTTTTAATTTGATGAATGTAAGCTTATCTGGTTTTCAGATCTGCCCAGCTGGCTGCTAATTTACCTTGTGCTTGTACAGCTGTGCCACCTTTATGTGGGTTGTCACCAATATCATAAACGAGCAAATTGTCATATCGCATATGTTCGCCACCTGATGACCTGAAACCTACCGCTCCTGTTGGGTACGATTTCTTTGGATCGGTCCAATCCCCGATCTTTCTCATTGTTGCTCCTGAAGGATCCTTCCAGAAATCTTCTGATTCTAGAACCCAGACTTTGAAATTGGTATCTTGGACAACCCATTTTGATCGATACCATACTGCAGGCTTTAATTTTTGCCCGCCGAGGAAAGGTTTAGGATCAACTGCCCAACCACCTGATTTGGTATGCCAGCGGATATTATTAGGTGTGTGTCCAGAACCATCACAGGAAATTTGGTGCATATAGAACTTGTCATTTATGTCTTGTCCACCAAAAACAAAACCGGTGATTTTCCCTTTATCTCCAGCGAGGAAATCAGCTTCAAAAACAAAATTTTTGAAATCCGTTTTCTTACTGAAATTTGCTTGCCCGCCGTCAATGTCAACAATACCATTTCCCAAAGCTTTTATTTTTGCTTCTGGTTTAATGATTTTCCATTCTTTCTTGGGCAGCCATTTTGATTCGTCTAATTTTCCGCCTTCAAAGTCGTCTTGCAATAGAATCGCCCCGTAGCTGGCAGTGACACTAAGGAAAGCAAACAAAGCGACGAGTATACTAGTTTTCTTCAACATTAAGGATACTCCCTTTATTTTTTATTTTTATAAATTTATAAGGGAGCTCAGTAAACTTCAAAGAACTCCCTTAAATTTGTGGTAGAATGAACTTAATCGCGAGCTTTTAATCTACCCCACACTGTGGTCATTTTACCTGATGGTTCGGTAGCAAATGGATCGTCACCAATATCATAAACGAGGACGTTATCATATCGCATATGCTCACCACCTGATGCCCTGAAACCAATAGCACCTGAACGGAATTGTCTGGACTTATCAGTCCAATCAGCAATCTTTCTCATTTTGGCGCCACGTGGATCTTTCCAGAAATCTTCTGATTCTAAGACCCATACTTTAGTGTTAAAGTTGTTGACGAGCCATCTGGATCGATACCATGTTTCAGGTTCTACTTCTTCCCCTTTAAGAAAAGGTTCTGGGAAGACTTGCCATGCACCTTTTAACCTGATATGCCAGCGTAGGTTGTTGGGTGTATGCCCAGAACCAGTAGCCGAAATCTGGTGCATATAGAAATTGTTGGTAAGATCCTGAGCGCCAAAAACAAACCCAGTGATTTTTCCTTGGTCTTTGGCATTGAAGTCAGCTTCAAAAACAAAGTCTTTAAATGTATCGTCTTTGGTGGTGTTAGCTTGGCCTGCTGCCGTATCCATGATACCGTTGCCTAACGCTTTGACTGGCTCTTCCGGTTTCATGATGTTCCATTCTTGCTTAGGATGCCATTTCTTTTCGTCTAATTTTCCGCCTTCAAAATCTTCCTCAAACAAGATGTCTGCCTGAGAGATTTGGGNTGTTACAATTACGCATAGGACTATCAAAACGAAAGCAAAAACATTTTTTGCACTGTAAATCATCTTAAGAAACTCCCCCATTTGGAATTGAGTAATTTTNTACAAAACANNNTAGGTATTATAATANAANTTTTTGTATATTCCAACCAATAAATCAAGTTCCGTTGANGATATATGATNTTTCCACACCTCCGTTTCCTTTATTGGTAACCTTTTACTTTNGCCCAATAAGTGGTTAGNTTCTTTGNCGGGTTGACGGCCATTCCCTTGGCTTCAAAGTTTTGTTGAATTTCTTGTTGAGATAGTGCCCTGTTATAAATAGTGACTTCGTCAATCAAACCAACAAAACCACCATCCCCAGCATGGCCTATTTCTGTCTCAGTTCCGCCGTTAGTTTGGAGCGGTCCAGGACGTTGCGTCTCCAACTCCCCCTTACCATCGAGGTAGAGTAGTTGTTTTTTTTGATTAATGACTCCTGTAAGATAATACCATTGTCCGGGTTTGAATTTTGGAAACCCGAAACCGCCATCGCCGTTCCAACCAGGGCAAGCAATGAATTCCATTTCTTTACCACCATTTCTACCATCAAATCTGAGCGCCCAACCGTTGATGTCTCTTTGGGCAACGATGGTACCGCAACATCCGGCAACAACCCCTTTGACAGGTTCATCATTTTTGGCGTTCACCCAAGCTGAAACTGTCATTCCATCTGTTCCATTCAATTCTAGTGTTTTGGTTCCAGGTATATGCACAGCAGCTGTTCCGTCAAACTTACCGGCACCCCCGACTTTACCCGCAACTATTTTCATCTTGCTTTCGCCTGCAAGTTCACCATGATTTTCCCCAAATGCATCTGGAACTTTCTTACCTGCTTGGAGTTCGTCAAGTGGCCAGTAGGAAACTAATCCATCTTCAACCATCTGGGCTTCTACCAAATTCGTAAGAACACAGGTCGTACAAATAATTATTGCCATGCAAGCAATCTTTTTCAGTGAGCTATAAATCATTTGTTTCTCCCTAAAGTAATTATGTGAAAAACTGGATGTGATTGTGATGTTTTAAGACTAGTTTATCTGATAGTTACATTTACCCGCATCTGGTAAAGTTCGGAGATATCTAAATTCCAGTATAGTATTGGTTAAGCTAATATTCAAGTTCTAAGGCCTTACTTTTTGTTTTCTCCACTGAATCCTTTAAATCTGGGCGGTATTTTGCTAAATTGATGAATTTTTGATAATACATATGGCCAATTTCGGCCTTGCCAATTTCTGTATAAGCGTCACCGAGGTCTGAATAAGCAGTTACCAGGTCGGGTTTAAACCTGATAGACATTTGGTATTCTGTGATTGCTTGGGTTAGGTTGCCTTTGCCGTGATAAGCCAAACCAAGGTAATGATGTGTCAATGGATTATTTGGATCAAGTGAATCCGAGATTTCCAAATGCTTTATGGCAAGATCCCAGTGGTTAGATCGTTTCGCGATCATGCCCAGTTTTTGATGTGCTTCCATGTTAGTGGGTTGTTGTGTAATCACTTTACTGTAAGCTTCGTTTGCGTCCTCTA
This sequence comes from Candidatus Poribacteria bacterium, assembly GCA_002709695.1. Lineage (GTDB taxonomy): Bacteria > Poribacteria > WGA-4E > WGA-4E > UBA9662 > UBA9662. The sequence goes on along the minus strand of PAQF01000005.1, from coordinate 114,960 downwards.
ATTTATTCTGTTTATATAAAGTTTCACCCAAGCTCAAGTTTACGATAGTATTGTTAGGTAACAATTTTAGCGATTGGCGAAAACTGTGTTCAGCATCCTGAAATTCACCTTTCATTAATTTTATTTGTCCTATTTGGTGATAAATCTCTGCATTTTGAGGTGACTTATAACAGGTTTCCAATTCTTGGCTCAGGTGTTGGTCAAGCTGAAGCTTTACTTTTGATAGGTCAGCTTGTCGTGTGGCAGAATTGGGTTCAAGTTGGAGGGCAATCTTTAACATTTCAATCGCTTGATTCCAATGGCCTCTATGATAATAAGCTAACCCTAGTTTGCGATAATTCTCTGCGGCGTCTGGTTGCATTGAAATGGCCGTTTGGCTTCTCAGGATAATCTGATTAAGCAATTTAGCGCGATCAACTTCGACTTCTGCTAAACTTTTTTGTGTATGTATCTGTTCCGGTTCATAATGTAGGGCCTTTTCATAAATCTCGATGGCTTCATAAACCTTTCCCTGTTTTTGGTATATTGCGCCCAGATTGTGGTAGGCTGGAGTGAAACTATGATCCAGATCTAGAGTTGTATGATATTCGGTGATGGCATCTGTCAATCTGCCAAGTGTGTGGTACGCTGTACCCAGATTATAGTGATATAGTGCGACAGATGGTTCTAGTTCTATGGATCTTCGATAAGCGTTAGTAGCATCAGTGAGGTTCCCTTGTTGATGAGCGATACTTCCCAGGTCATTGTGTGCTTGGGCAAAGTTGGGATTTATTTTCAGGGTATGCTGGCAGGCTTCCAATGCTTTAGCCAGATTTCCTATTTCCTGGTAGGATTTGTTGAGATAATAATAGGCATATTGGTCCCGCGGGTTTTCTCGTATGGCTTGTTGGAAGATACGAATTGCTTTGTTTATGTTACCTTGGTTAACGGCTTCTAGGCCTGATTTTAACGTTTGACGGTTCTGGTTGTTTGCCAATACTAAGGTGAAGACAACACTGAACAGAAAGACAATGCAGGCTGATTTGGAATAGTGAATTTTGTTTTCTGTAGTTTGCGTTTTGAAGTTCATTGGAATTGGGAATCAGTCCGCTGAACTATTGAACTGATTTCTAACAGTGCTGTGGGTAGGTGTCTTCAAAACTGGGGTTGTCAGTTAACAAAAGGGAAAGTTCCGACATAACCTCTTGGGCTTGAGACGTAATGTACTGCATCATGCATTGGTGTTACCTGGTAATGGCAAACGACGTTGCTACGTTCCATATCGTCATCATCTTTGGCCCCTTGGTGTGGCATATGGTTGATGAATATGACACAATCCCCAGCGTTAGGATGTAAAACATCATGTTCTTGGGCTTCACACCAAGCTTCAAATTTTGGCCGATCTAACGGGTAAAGATGTTTGGGTTCAGACAAGTGGCCGCCTTTGACAAATTTTAGATGACCTAACCCGGGAGCATTATCTTGGAAATAAAAAGTAGTGTTGAAACTAACCGTAGAAATAGCATAACGGTGTTTTTCCGCTTCTCGCTTTTCATGCCAATAACCATAAAAATCAAGATGCCATTCTTGTAGGTATGGTCCAGGATTAATGTGGGCTCGAAGACTGCGCAACTGGCATTGTTTGCCCATCATACCTTCAAGGTATGGTCGTATGCTAGGATGACCGACCAATGGTTGATAGGTTTCGGGTTCTCGATCTAGTAGCGTATCGAACTTCATGTTACCAACTGCATTTAACCCTTCTTCCCAACCCTGTTGGCGGGCATAGTTGATACGTTGACGAATATGTTCCGTCTCGTCAGCTGTCAGTGCCCCTTCTACTAGGAGATAACCGTCTCGATCGAGTTTGTCGAGTTTGTTTTCTACGTCATTCTTCACTTTATCCTCCTTAAGACAATTTGGGGTTGATGCGCGTTATGTTTATCCCTCAACCCCAGTATCATCGAATCGTTTCAACAAATGAGCGGATTACTTTACATCCCATCTCTTTTGGGGAGGATTAAGTTGTGGTTTCCCTTGGTTGTTAACGTCTATTACACAACGAAATCCGATCCATGCAACTTGATGGAAAGTATCATTAGCAATAGTAGTGCGTTTAGCCACACGTAGGGCCCACGAATTGAGAGAGGCAGTGCCTCCTCGTATGACATGCTCCTTTTTAGGGCCATTTACCTCATCCCCGTCTTTTGGGCCCGTTGGGTTTTTTTTGGGAGACTTTTGATAGTACTTATATTTGAACCAATCGTTTGTCCACTCAAATGCGTTACCGGCCATGTCGTGGAGTCCATAGCCGTTGGGTGGGAAACTGCCAACGGGTGCGGTCTTCTCACCCCATTTATCTTTGCCTCCTTTTCCGTCGAAGTTGGCATGTTCTCTGGCGACAGCCTCATCATCCAAGCCTTCATCACCCCATGGGTACCGTTTACCGACTAAACCTCCACGAGCAGCATATTCCCATTCTGCTTCTGTTGGGAGCCTTTTACCCATTGCTTTGGCGTACAAAGCTGCATCTTCCCATTTAAGCCCGATCACTGGATGTTTATTGCCGGGAGAAGCATTCTTGGCCCAAGCTGGCATTGCTTTTCCTCCCTTAAATTTTCTCCATTGTTGTACGGTTATTTCGTGAACATCCATGTAGAAAGCATCCAATTCTACTTTGTGTATCGGTTGTTCCTCTTTCTCTCCTTCGTTTAGAGCGTCACCCATATCGAAACTACCGGCGGGAATCAATACCATCTTGGAGCCATCTTTCTGCCAGACTATTTCTTTCCTGGGTTCTCCACCGATTTCCTCAACTTCTTCAACTTCTTCTTTTCCTGCGACCTCGCCTGCTGGTTCAGCGGCACCTGGCTTAACAACTCCTAATGTTGATTTCGCTTTGCTTGTCGTGGGTTCAGGTTCGTCGTCACCTCCGCAACTGATAAAGACCAACCCCAGAGAAATCAAAAAAACTAGCGAACGAATCATGTTTGCTCTCCTTTATTACTTGTTTAGCTGTTATTTTGTGTCTTATGAATCATACGAATTTAATTACGTGTTGGTTAGTTAACAAAAGGAAAAGTACCAACATACCCTCTTGGTCTTGAGACATAACTCACTGCATCATGCATTGGGGTGACTTGATAATGGCAAACCACGTTACTACGTTCCATATCGTCTCTTTCTTTGGCCCCTTGATGCGGCATATGGTTGATGAATATGACACAGTCTCCAGCGTTGGGATGCAGAATATCATGTTCCTGAGCCTCGCACCAAGCTTCAAATTTCGGCCGATCTATTGGATAGAGATGTTCTGGTTCCGATAAGTGACCGCCTTTAACGAATTTCAGGTGGCCTGACCCGGGTACATTATCCTGGAAATAAAAAGTGCTATTAAAACTGACGGTGGAAACAGCATAACGATGTTTTTCAGCTTCTCGTTTTTCGTGCCAATAGCCGTAAAAATCAAGATGCCATTCTTGAAGATATGGTCCAGGATTGATATGAGCTCGGAAACTGCGCAACTGGCATTGTTTACCCATCATACCTTCAAGATATGGTCGTATGCTAGGATGGCCGACCAGCGACTGATAGGTTTCCGGTTCTCGATCCAGTAGCGTATCGAACCACATATTACCCACTGCATTGAGGCCTTCTTCCCAACCTTGTTGACGGGCATAATTGATACGTTGGCGTATATGTTCCGTTTCATCTGGTGTGAGTGCTCCTTCGATGAGAAGGTAACCGTCCCGGTCAAGTTGATCGAGTTTCTCTTTTACGTCATTGATATTATCCATTGTGTCCCTCTTTTAATAAGTTGAAAATAAGTGTATAACTCAAGAGATTATGATGCTTCGTTTCATTAGGTATGAGCTTGGTTGATCCAATTAGATACTCTAGTCGGTTGGCATTGGATCGTATCTCATATAACCTCATCGATTTTTTTTGCAAAAAATAAATTATTAGACGGTTTGAGGTTAGATTCAGCTTTATAATGTTTAATATTGCTTTGTTGATAGCTTTGAGTTCTTGTTGCAATAGCTAGTGTAATTTCTGCATGTTGTAACAGGGAAATGATATATCATATTTGATGGGATACTGCAATAAAATTCATATATAGATCTGACGAGATTGTCTTTGGATGTTATGACCTTAAGGTTCTTTGCAATGGCTGAAAGGCTGTAAGTTTACCGAGAGTTTAATTTGTCGTGAGTGTTTCTCATAATATTTCTGATTTTTCAGGTGGGGAGCTTTTAGGAGTCTAGCTATATAGTTCATTAGGGTATTTCCTGCCCATAAATTTTGCTAAGCGGTAGTTAATTAGCTAATTTTTTTTGTCTCTCAAGGCTAGCTCAGCTTTTCTTTTGTTGATCACACAACGAAGGCCTATACCGCCATTATGTGCCCACGCATTGAAGGCTCCACGGTTAGCTACACGAATGTGAAAAGTATTGAATCTCCAAGAGCCACCACGAGCGATGCTCTGGTAAAACTGACCTTTTGGTTCTTTAAATGGATTTTTTTTAGGTGCTTTACTGTAATATGTTGCGTCGTAGGCATCTGCTACCCATTCGGGTGCATTTCCTGCCATATCAAACAGACCGTAGCCGTTAGGTGGAAAACTGCCAACGGGTGCGTTGGTTTTCCATTTATCTTTGCCGTTTCTACCGTCAAAGTTGGCGTGTTCTCGCGCTACTTTGTCATCGTCCCAACCTTCATCTCCCCAAGGAAACCTTTTACCTACTAGACCGCCGCGAGCTGCATATTCCCACTCAGCTTCTGTTGGCAATCTCTTGCCAGCCCATGCTGCATATTCCTTGGCTTCTTTATGGTTAACAAAAACTATTGGATGTTCGTCTGTGGGCGAAGCTTCTTTGGCTTCAGCACCAACTTCATCTTTCTTAAATAGTTTCCACTGTTTCATTGTAACCTCGTAACAATCCATGTAAAAAGCATCCAATTCTACAGTATGTACGGGTCTTTCGGAATTTTGTCCCTCCTCATCTGCTGAATGATCCCCCATATCAAAACTACCTGCGGGGATCAAAGCCATCTTAGCTCCATCCTGTTCCCATAGAATTGCGTTGGCTGGTCCAGCATCTATAATCTCATCAACTTTTTCTTCTGGTGCAACTTGTTCAGGTTGGCTGGATTCTGGATTAACAATTTTTGCGTTAGACCTCTTTTGGTTAGATTCTGTGTCGGCATCATCTCCTCCACAGCCAGCCAAAAACAGACTCGACAACATCAAAAATATCGTCATATTCTTAAACAAAACGCTTCTCCTTTATTTATCCTTATTATGATTATGTGGATGGATATTGAACTGAAACTGAAATCTAATTTTTTATCAGGTTGTTTCAGCTAAAGATTGCTTAAGGTTAAGCCTAATAGGCTAGTATTTATATAATATCATTTTTTTTATCCAATTGAGGTTATGTATTCGCCATTAGGTTTATCTTAAATGAGAACCTGTATGATTGTTTTACTTGGATTTCCAGGAGCTTGGTTATATAAGATGTTGTGCAACTGGTATCTCGAATTTCCTTATGTCCTCTCGATTTGTTAGTATCTACAGATAGATTGTGTGATTAATTATTAAAATGATAAACGTTTGGGTGATTCCAATTAACAATCAGATTAAGTCACTCAACAAAGGGGAAGGTTCCAGTGTAACCTCTTGGGCTTGAGACATAGCGGACTCCATCGTGCATCGGTGTTACCTGATAGTGGCAGACCACGTTACTACGTTCCATGTCGTCCCTTTCCTTGGCTCCCTGATGTGGCATGTGGTTAATGAAGACAACGCAATCTCCTGCTTTGGGGTAGAGAATCACGTGTTCTTGAGCATTACACCATGCTTCAAACTTCGGCCAATCCCCAGCATAGATATATTTGGGTTCAGACAAATGGCCGTCCTTGACAAATTTTAAATGCCCTGATCCTGGCTCATTATCTTGAAAATAGAAAGTGGTGTTGAAACTAACAGTAGAAACAGCATAACGGTGTTTTTCCGCTTCTCGTTTTTCCTGCCAATAACCATGGAAATCAAGATGCCATTCTTGCAGGTATGGGCCAGGATTGATATGAGCTCGGAAACTGCGCAACTGACATTGTTTGCCCATCATGCCTTCGAGATATGGTCGTATGCTAGGGTGACCGACCAGCGGCTGATAGGTTTCCGGTTCTCGATCCAGTAAGGTATCAAACCACATGTTGCCTACTGAATTAAGACCTTCTTCCCAACCTTGTTGACGAGCATAGTTGATACGTTGACGAATGTGTTCCGTTTCGTTTGGTGTAAGCGCACCTTCTACTAGGAGATAACCATCTCGCTCAAGTTGGTCAAGTTTGTCTCCTACATCGTTAACATTATCCATTTTGTCTCCTTCAATTTTTAAGTTTAAATTTGAAATTGAGTTCCTTTTTTTTATCCGTTGTGCTGAGAGGGGATATCTTAGTATTAGATCATATTTAGGTGTAGAATCCGTACGTAGAAATCCCGAATATGATACCGACTATTGTCCAAAGGCTGCCAACAGTAAATTCTCCCAAAATTAATCCCAAGAAAAAGGGGGTTGCTTTTTGGTGAGTTTTTAAGCCGAAGAACCGAAGAATCACCAGTTTCACTACCCATGCCAAAAACAAACAAAACCATATGTTATGAATACCCCAGCTATTGGTCACTGCGTAAGCTGCAGGGTATAGGGGAAACCAGAAGAATTTCATCCGCATGAACATCAGAAAAAAGGTAAATAGTATACCGATGCCAAGGAACAGGGTTTCTGGATAATTTGTTGGTGATGGGTTAATCAACCACGATTCCAGTCGACTCCATGGCTCCCTGCCAAAAGAACTGACTGTGGGAAATGGAATTCGGGTTAATGCCCCCATTTGATATGGGATATGTAGCAGTACCCAGAAGGCGGATAAGACGCCTACACCGGCAGCTAGAACCATAGCAAAAGTTACCCGTTTTTGACTGATTCCTGTACTGGTGGACAATTTAAAGCCTTCTAATTGGTGGGGCATAACATGACTGTAATGGGTTCTGGTTAAAAACCAGAAAAAAGAAAGGCCGGTTAAGTTTGCCACGCCTAACTTTTGGGTTCCCACTGCCCAAATCATTATCTCTTCCGGTCCTGTATAATGGATATCATGAACTGGAGCACCAAGTTCTGCTCGCATTCGCGTGATTCCCAAAGAGATTAGGAAAAAAAGAATAAAAAAGATAATGGTAACCGTAATTGATATTCCTGCTTGATGGCAAAAAATAATCAAAAATAATGCTCCCCCGAGCAGGACGATGATAGTTGTTCTATATGATATCGTTTCGCTGGAATCACCCGAAGATTTCTCGGTAGCAAAAAACTGTTTACAAATGCTGAGGAGATGTTTTCGGCTGGTGTATATGGCAATCAAAGTTACACCAATATATCCGCCAACAGCTTGCGAATTGATGTATGGAAAACCAGGAAGTGACCTCAGTCCCAGAGCTTCAGCTAATAAAAGTTGTAGTTTCCAAAACCAGAAGAAGAGCCAACAGGAAAAGCTGAGATCCAATGGTATTAGAAACCCAAGACCAATAACAAAAGGATACATAGCGAAAGGTAAATTACCCATAGCGTCAAATGGTGGACTTGAGAGTGCAATATTGTATCTTTTGCTAAATACTTGTGGGATGGTTGGAAATAGGAAATGAAGGCCGTTTATGATATCGATGATGGCTACAATTGTGAATCCTATCCACATCATACGGTTAGAGAAAAAATTGGGGCTTGTCATCTCTAAGGGAAGTTGAATGATTGGGTAACTCAGTTTTTCATTTTCTACCCATTGTCTTCTGATGATAATGTTGATGCACAGCATAATTAGTAGCACAACAAAAATAAAGACAGACCAGGTAGCAATTGGGGTAATCCAAACTTTTAAGTGTTGGATATTATATAAAGGACCGCCCTCATAATATCCTTTGAGGACAGATTTATCATTGACGGATAACCATGAAGGAATATGATTCCAAAATAGGTTCTTCCAATCATTTTCTTCAGTGGCAAACCAGAAAGGATGGCCTAACATAGGAGGAAGGATCTGCATCATGCTGTGTCCACCAATACCAGATGCTATGGACAACATGATATAAATTATAGATAGCTCTCCGCGTTTAAAAAGTGTTCTGTTTAAAAACTTCTTTATTCCTATATTTAATAAAGACAGGACTAAGAGATTAAATACTACATTAAAGAATAACGAAATAGTTGTTGGCAGTCCTGAGTATCTGACTAATTCCATCTGCACGTTCCAATAAATATTTATTGGGATTAATGCAGTTGCAATCAGTATTGTGTAGATTGAAATATGTGTTTTATTATTGTTTTTGTTCATTTACTTCAGATTGGATTGATGTCTGTAGAGACGTATAGATGTGTGGGTATTGGCATACTCGTTGTTTGGCATTAGCAACTCAATTTTCAGAGTTAGTCTTGGGTTCAACGATCTGTATGAATTGTCGCGCAGCAATATTGTGTAATCGTGTCTTAGCACCACTAACCCATTTAACTGAGATCTCATCAACCAAGTCAGTGTCTTCCAAACCAAAATGGGACCTCAATTCGTTTTGGGAGGCGTAACTGTTGCCTGATCGAATTTCTCTGGTTTGCGTCAAGTTTCCTGTTTTAACAGTGATAATGGAACCAATTCCGCTGATGTTATTTTGGTCTTTTAATTCTATGGACAACCAGTTATTTGCATTTCCACCATCGTTTCTAAGGAGTGTTGGTAAAGCATCCATGTTAATTACTAAAACGTCCAAATCCCCATCGTTATCATAATCTGCGAAGGCAGTCCCTCGACTTGACAATCGTATCTTAAATCCATCTCCTGCTTCTGATGTGGTTTCTTTGAAATAGCCTTTACTATTATTGAATAGCTGATTTGGTTGAGTATAGTATTCACCATATGCTAAATGGCTATCCACTTGAGGATAAATGTGTCCGTTGGCGATGAATAGGTCTAGGTCCGCGTCATTATCATAGTCAAAGAAACCTGTCCCCCAACTCATAGGTAGGTATGTTCTTTGCCATAATCCCGCCGATTCGGATGCATCCTCAAAGAACCCATCTCCCAGATTTCTGTACAATGTGCTGCATTCACCGCTAAAATGGGTTAAGATCCCGTCAAAGTCGCCATCATTGTCAAAATCGGCGAAATCAATTCCCATACTGGCTTGGGGTAACCCCGTGTTGGCTACTGAAGCGTTCGCATATAGGCCTATTTCCGTAAATGTGCCATTACCATTATTTTGGTATAGGTAGTTGGGTGATGCGTCATTAGCAATATAAATATCAATGTCTCCGTCCAGATCATAATCGGTAGTACAGATACCAAGTCCGTATAGCATCCCAATGTCAATCAGACCAGATTCTGCCGTGGCGTCGGTGAATGTACCATCTCCGTTGTTACGATAAAAAGCATCCGCTGCCCCTTTTAGTCCTCGAGGGCCTTTCATGACCTTTGTAACTCCTTTCCAATCTTGCGATAATTTTGCTTCTAAAACCTCCTGAATGGAGCTGGTAACATAATTTACCACGTACAGGTCTAGATCCCCATCTTTATCAAAATCTAGAAATGAGGCACCTACACTCCATCGTTTGTCATTGACTCCGACTTGTGTCGCCACGTCAGTGAAGGTTCCATCTTGGTTGTTGTGGTATAAACGGTTGGCGCCAAAATTAGTCACGTATATATCGATCCAGCCATCGTTATTATAATCGGTAGTACAAACACCGATTCCCCAACTGTTATCGCCTACTTTCGCTTGTTCAGTTACTTCTTCAAAAGTTCCGTTGCCGTTGTTGCGATAGAGTGCGTTTTTACCTTTAACCATGATATGTTTATCTTCAATTTTCCAGCCGTTAACGATATATATATCTTGGTTTCCATCTCGATTATAATCAAGAAATGCGGTTCCACAACCGACTGATTCCAGTAAATGCTTTTTCTCTTGGCTGCCACTGTAGGTAACGGTGTGAATACCTGCTTCCTGGGTCACGTCGGTAAAAACAGCGAATCCGTAAGGCACAGGAAAGTCTAGGAGTGCAGTGAATAGAATAATGAGTAAGGTTAAGTGACTTGGGTAATTCTTCAAGATCTGCAGGAACCACTTGTTTGTTCACTCATACAGGGATGCATGGAACGTCTCACCAACTTCCTATGCTGCCAAGCAGGAGCTTTCGTTCGGGAGATCCTTCCTCCCGTAGTTTAGTTACACGAGGGCCATTAAAAGGTTCACGTGATTTCATCCAAGCGTTTTGATAACACATTAAGCAAACTCGGCGTTCTTGTTGTGATTGATTAGCTGCTCCTCTATGATAAAGCCAGCCATCAAAAAAAACAGCTTGACGGGGTTTAGCGAGTACAAACTTTTCATCTGGGAAAGTTGGGTGTCCTTCCGGTGGACGAAATAGTGCCCGCTGACTACCCGGGACAATGACGATAGGACCATTTTCCATCGTTAGTTCATCCAGGAAATATCCGCAGTTAATTTGTCCGGGCAAACTTCCGTAGGGTGTACCGCGAGGATCAACAGGCCAGGGACCATCGCGATGCCAGTTTTGATCGGTTGCTCCTGGTTTTGTGACACGCGACGTGGCACTATGAAGTTGTACGCAGTTTCCTAATATTGCTTTAATTCGTGTTATTACCGGAGGATTATCAATTAGAAAGCCGAAGCGTTCATCCTGTTCTAATAGTTCCCCAATGAAATGTGAATCTGAACGTACTTCGTCTAGCGATTGTTTTTCCTTATCGACTTTTTCATAGGTTTCGTCAAGTGTTGTTCTAAGTATGTTCAGTTGCTCTTCTGTTAATGCATCTTCAATAACCAAGTATCCCCATTTGAGGAAAAAATCAACTTCTGATTGTAATTCTGCTGAGAGTTGGGAGTTGAGCTCAGTTGGTACGATTGGTCTTGGTTCTGACATGTGATCTCCTGAGGTTCTTTTTTTGTTATTTGATTGCTTTCATGGGTATTTTACAGCTAGTTAGTTAAGATTTGGTGTCCCTTTTTCAATTATATCTAATTGCTGATTTACTGCTATATCTTCAAAAACTTGTGTTATCCCACTGGGCCAATGGACTTCAATCCTCTCAATAGACTCATGGTCTGATACACCCAATAGAACTCTTGGGTCTTGGCTGCAAAGATAGCTTGATCCCAGCCGAACTTCACGTATAACAACGTTGTCTCCAACTTTGTAGGTCAGGCGCGTTCCAACGCCATCACGGTTGCTAACAGTTCCAACTGTTCGAATACGCAGCCAATTTTTCGCGTTTCCGTTCTCGTTTCGTAGAAACGCAATGGGACCATTCAATTGTGTAACGACGATATCCATATCTCCATCGTTGTCATAGTCGCCTAAAATACTTCCACGGCTAACGGCCTTTTCCAGGAAATGCGGACCTGATTTTAGGGAGATGTCCGTAAATGTTCCATTTTTGTTGTTCAGAAAAAGTTGGTTCGGTTGGGCATATGTTACAACATCTATAGTTTGCTCAATATGGGGAGAAATGTGTCCGTTAGCAATAAATAAATCTAGATATCCATCGTTATTGTAATCCAGAAAATTGGTGCCGAATCCTAAAGATAAGTAGCTTTCTTCGCCAAGGCGAGATTTGTAACTTACATCGGTGAATGTTCCATCCCCATTATTTTGGTATAAAGCATTGGTTTCATACGAGAAATTGGTAACAAAGATATCTAATAATCCATCTTCATTATAGTCTCCAGTGTCGACACCCATACCCGCTTGTGCAATACCATCATTGCTGTATGCGCATCCAGTAAATATCCCGATTTCTATGAATGTACCATCACCGTTATTTAAGAACAGATAGTTTGGAGTATCGTCGTTAGCAATATAAAGATCTGGGTGACGATCATTATTGAAGTCAGCCGCAACAACTCCAAGTCCTTTTCCTTGGTAGGGGCCTCCAACATCACTAATCTCAGCAGCTTTTGTCGTATTGGTGAATGTACCGTCTCCATTGTTTCTGTATAGTTGATCGGGGGATCCTTCAAAATATTTAGGATGGCAGTAATTACGAATGTCGTCGTCATAACATTTGCGATAAGAGGCTGTCAGTGAATAAACAACGTAATTAACCACATAAAGATCAAGATACCCATCGCGATCATAGTCAAAAAAAGTTGCGCTGGTACTCCACGAAGGGTCTGCGACGCCCGCGTCTTTACTTACTTCTAAGAAAGTTCCATCCCCGTTGTTTTGGTACAGTTTGTTGTGTCCAAAATTTGTTACGTAGAGGTCTGTGTCGCCATCATTATCGTAATCTGCAGCGGAAGCACCTTGGCCATAATTGTTGCTATTGCTTATTCCTGCTGATGCGGTGACGTCTTTAAAAGTTCCATCCCCGTTGTTTCGGTAGAGCACACTTGTGTTTGATGGTTGGTCAGAGTTTGTACTGATTTCCTGGTTATCTAAGTCACCGCTGTTTATCAGGTAAAGGTCCAGATATCCATCGTTGTCATAGTCGAAAAAAGCGCCTCCAGCTCCCAGTGTTTCCGGCAGTTGATAGTCGTTTTTCGCTCCATTTAAATGTTTGAAGTTGATTCCGGTTGATGCCGTAATGTCGACAAATTGAACCTGTGGCGCAGCTCGTAGTAGATTGGATAAAAGTATGAGTAATAGATAGTTTAGTTGATGTAGCTTCATTCTTGATGTCTGTTTAGTGTGTCTGGTGTCTCAGAATCTAGATGTCGATATTCGCTTAATGCCTGATTGGCTTTTTGCTGATGGTTGATTTGTTGGTATGCTTTAGCCAGATTTAGGTGGTAATCTGGTTTAAGAGGTTCTACATGAATTGCTAGCTGAAACTGGTCAATAGCACGAATGTACCTTCCCGTCAGCATATAGGCAATCCCGAGGCTGTTTCTATATTCGGCGGTATCTGGATACAGGTTGATAATTTCTTGATATACTTTGACAGCATCTTCATGTGATTTGATTTGTAGATAAGCATATCCAAGCATTTCGTAATAATCAGCGTTTCTGGGATCGAGTAGCACACATTTACCTAAGGCATTAGTGGATTCCTCCCACCTATTGTGTTTTATTAGGAGTTGAGCTAACTGACTCCATTTTTCTAGGTCCTGTGAATCATTTTGCAAATAGTGATCGAGGATCTTAATCTGTTCTAGGTCACGATTTAGTTGCTGGAAATTATTTAGAGCGGATCTTCCTTTATCGATTTGTCCCGTCCGGAAATAGCAATTTCCTAAGTTGAAGTGGGCTTGAGCATAAAAAGGGTCTTTCTCTATCACTTGCTTAAAATGTAAAATAGCTTTTTTAAGTTTATTTTCTTGGTAATAGCAGAAGCCCAAAAGGTAGAGAGATTCTATGTCAGTAGAATCAATAAGTACTGTTTTATCAAAGTATTTGATTGCTTCTTGAATCAAATCCTGATGAAGATAAGCTGTTCCCAAAAGCTTATATGAATCTGCATGTTTGGCATCAATCTCAATCGCTTTCTTGAGAAAAGGAATTGCTTCTTTTGCTTGTGCTAAGCCAATCAAGTATGCTTTGCCCAATTTGTTGAATGCTTCCGCAAAATCTGGGTTAATGGCAACAGCATGTTCCAAATTAGTAATAGCTGGTTTCCATTGTGATTGCATCCCATAAATTACGCCTAGATGATAATATGCATCGGCAGAAGGGTTGATTTTAACTATTTGTTCAAGTTGTTTCTTCAATGATTTGAAGTTCTGACTAGAGTTTTCTTGCGTGTTCTGATTGTAAAGTAAATTGGTTTGAGGTGTTGGTGCAGAAGCTTTGTTTTTTTCGTTAGCTTGTTCTTTTCGGGATCTTGATCCTAATACACAGCGAAATCCAACGAAACTATTTGTATTATACGGGTTGCTGCCGATACGGCTAGCTACATGCAAACTATAGGCATCGTAGTTCCAAGATCCTCCGCGAATTACCCGTTTTTCCCCGGAACTTGGCCCTTCTGGATTTCGAGTTGGTGAACGGCTATAGTAATTTTCATCAAACCAATCAGCACACCATTCGTAGATATTGCCTGCCATATCGTGCAAACCGTAACCGTTGGGAAAATAGTTGCCCACTGGTGCTGTATAAGCATAACCATCGTCGATATTTAAATCCGACCAGTGATATCCTTTGTCTATTTGTCTTAAGACAGGATCCGCATTTTTGTCTGCGTAGTTACATTCTGTTCCACTGGGTTGCGAATTACCCCATACATAACGTTTACCTCTCAGTCCACCTCGAGCTGCATATTCCCATTCTGCTTCCGTTGGTAGACGCTTACCCATCCATTTAGCATAGGTATTGGCATCGTACCAGCTAACACCTACTACTGGGTGGTTATCTGTTGGTGAGTATTTATTTACCCAATCTGGCAAGGGTCTGTGCCCAGTAGCACTGATAAACTCTTTATATTGTTTTATTGTTACTTCATAAGTGTCAATGGAAAAGGTGTCTAACTCAACTGTGTGTACTGGGTGTGTATTCTTTATCCATTCAGCTGTGTCGTTTTCAAGCATACCCATTTGGAATTTTCCGGCAGGTATCAAAGTCATTTCAGCTTGCTTTTTTTGCCAATCTGTTGCTTCTCCTGCGTTTGTAAGTTTCTGTTGTTCTATTTTTTTTAAGCGAATATTTTTTAATTCAATTAATTCAGTGTTATGTAGATTTACATCTATTACTTCGATTTCGTACCCGGCTAGTTTCAGTCCAACTACTGTTTTTTTTTGTTTTCTTTTATCAGTATCGAGTTGCAAAATGTACGGCGTTTTATGCGAGGTCTGTCTTCGGTTGATGTAGATAGCCGCACCCGATGGTTGGGTGTTGATAGGCAGTGAAGTTTGCAATCCCACGTTTTGAATCTTGATTTCCGGCTTTTTCTCTGTAGTTTTAACTGCAAGTGTTTCTGTTGACGCGAATTCGGCTCTGTTTTTCGAGGTTAATCGTTGAGGAGGTGGGGGAATTGATTTCAAGGCTGAAGTTTTATGTCTTATGTGCCTATTATTGTGTTGATTTTCGTTTGTAATTTTTGAGATAGCGCTTTTCTCATCAGTTTGCGCTTGAATGTAATTTAAGACAGAGAGTAGAAGTAGTACAAGAAACAAATTATTCTTCATCTCAAATCTCCTAGTACTAACACTTTCAAGGTTCCGTTAGATTATAAAACAATGATCTTACAATTTATCCGGCAAATGTTTTTTATTAATCTGGTTACACTGATTTAATCAGGGAGTCAATTGATCGGTACCATTCTTTTTTATTCAAGGCCTGGAATCTTAGTTTCTTACTAGCTAGCCTGTAACCTCATGCCAGTTTTCGAACTGTCTAAGCTTGATTTTTGTCTTCGTACAGGAAACACTTAACTGTCCTATCTTCTACGAGAAAGTCTGTTGGGATTTTTTGTTTACAGACCTCCATGACTTCGGGACATCTACTAGCGTACTTACACCCCATATTTGTGAATTCATCTGTTTCTAGGACAGCCAGGTTTATTTGGCCTTCCCATTTTCGATCCGGATCTGGATCTGGAATAGATTGCTTCAGGTTCTGGGTATAGGGATGAAGTGGTTGGCCCAAGACTTTTTCTACCGAACCGTATTCGACAATCCAGCCTCCAAGCATGATGGCAATTCGGTCAGCTGCGTAATATGCGGTCGCTAGATCGTGGGTGATATATAGTACGCTAACAGCCTGTTCGTCTTTTAATTGTCTAAATAGATTAACAATAGACATTCTTAGTGAAGCGTCGACCATTGAAACTGGTTCATCTGCTACCAGAAGAGAAGGGGCGGTGATAAGTGCTCTGGCAACTGATACACGTTGTGCCTGGCCACCAGAAAGTTCATTTGGATATCTTCCTGAGATCTCAGCCAAAGAGAGCCCTACTAAGTTCAAGATATCGTCTACGTATTGGTTGACGTTTTCTTTTTCAACTACATTATAGTTAGAGGCTGTTTCGAACAAATAGGTTTCAATACGTTTCAAAGGGCTAAAAGTAGCGAATGGATTTTGGAAGATCGGTTGGACTTCCTTTAAAAACCATGAACGTTTTTCTTGGCGTGTTAATTGTGTTAGATTCTTGTTTTTGTAACGTATTATTCCGCTTGTTGGTTCAGTTAGACCAAGGATCATTCGGGCCACGGTTGTTTTGCCGCTTCCGCTTTCTCCGGCCAGAGCGACGATTTCTGGCTGGGTTGCTTTTAGGACAAAGCTGGCTTTGTCAACGGCAACCAACTTGGTGGTGGAAAAACCTTGACGTAGGCTGAACACTTTTGTTAAATCTGCGATGTCCAGTAAATTTTCGTCAGTATTGTGAATCATGTTTTCTCCTCTGAAACTAGAAAGCAAGCTGTCTTATGTCCTCCTCCCATGTCAACCAAGGGTGGTACTTCTTTAGTACAAATGTCCATGGCGTGAGGACAGCGTGGATGGAATCTACATCCTTCCGGTGGATTATCTAAGGCTGGTGGTCTTCCCGGAATACTTGATCTTTCCGTTTTGTCATCCAAGCGTGGTAGTGATTCTATGAGGTACTGTGTATATGGATGTAAGGGGTTTTTGAAAATACTTCGCGTGTCTGCTTCTTCTACTAGTTTTCCCGCGTATAGGATAGCTATACGATCTGCTAGGTTGGCGTGTACTCCCATATCATGGGATACAAGCACCAATGTACTTCCTTCACGCTGTTGAATTTCCTTTAGCAACTGTACTACTCCTCGCTGTACCAGGACATCTAATGCAGTTGTTGGCTCATCGGCAAAAACGAGTTTAGGAGAAAGGATTGTCGCGAGAGCAATTGTTGCACGTTGCCGCATTCCGCCAGAGAGTTGGTGCGGATAGGCGTTCATTACTTGTCCAGATAATCCTAGTTTTTGCAAATAATCTTGTGACAATTGGGTTGTTTCACTTTTATTAAGATTTTGGTGTGTTGCAATGAAATCGTGAAAAGTATCACGTATCTTTCGCACAGGATTGAGGACATGCATGGAACCTTGTGGGATATATGAAACTTTCGTCCACCTTATTTGCTTGATTTCGTCCTTGGACATTGACAGCACGTTGTAACTTTCTTCAAATTCGTATTGCATGGTTCCGTCAACGATCTTTAGAGGTGGATCAATTGTGCCTAGGAGGGCTTTGAGTAGTGTTGACTTACCGCACCCTGATTCTCCCGCAATGCCGAGTATCTCTTTTTCCTTGATTTCAAGGGAAATATCGTCAACAGCTTTGACGGTACGTTCAATGCCGTAAGATTGAGTGATATAATAAGCTTTAAGATGTTTGGCTTCAGCAATTATTGCCATAAATTACCCCCCTGTCCCCAGACGCTTCAATCTTGTCCGAGGATCAAGGTATTCGCTGAGACTCGTTGAGATTAAATAAAATGCAACAACAATGAATATAGAAGTGATGACTGGGGCTGCTAGCACCCAGAGTCTTTGCATTAATAGTGCTTGATAGTAATTTCCCCAATAGATCATGGTGCCAATCGTTGGAGTTGTCAGGTCACATAGTCCCAGAACCGCCAGCGTGATTTCAATTCCAATTGCCCATAGAAATCCGCTGACTGCGTCGGCTAGCAGGTAAGGGATAAAAAATGGGAAGTGCTCTTTTAGAATGACTTTAAATGTATTCATACCTGAGAAAACTGCTGTATAAGTAAATTCCTGTTCGCGTAAACTAAGGATTTGAGATCGATAGCGTTTAGAAGGCCAGGCGATATCAAGAAACCCTAAAATCAAGGCTAAATGCAGGAAATTTAATTCTCCCTTTAAAACAAAAGAGATAAGAATTAAAAGGGGTAGCCGAGGGATGACAATAAAGCTGTCGACGATAGACTGCAATACCCTGTCGGTTGTTCCTCCTACATACCCGGAAAAAGATCCTAAGATCACTGCGATTGATCTGCCAATTAGTACGGCTAAGCCAGCAATTATAAGCGTGTTCCTAATAGCAAATGTCAATATCCAGAAAACATCCTGTCCCAAGGATGTAGTGCCAAATATGTAGTCAAAAGATGGTGCTTCATTCTTAGGTACTACGCGACGCTTGGTTGCTTCATAGGGTGAAAAAAAAGAAAGTGTTGCCAACAGGAAGATGAGTAGAAGAATAATGGCACCAAAGCGAAACGATAGATGGTACTTAAATAGGTCTTTGATAATTTTCATTATTATTTGTACCTCACCCTGGGATCGAGAAGAGGATAACTTAAATCTACAAGTAAAGCAGCTGTAGCAATACCGACAATGGAAAATACCGTTATTCCCAAGATGAGATTAAAGTCTGCTTGAAGAAGACCCATGTAGAGTGAATAACCAATGCCAGGATAGCTGAAAACAACCTCAGTGATCACTGTCCCACTGAAAATTGCTCCTATTGATAGTCCCAAATCGGTAGCTTGAGGCAACAAAGTATTCCTGATTACATAGAACAAAACGATTCGCCATCTTGACAATCCAGCGGTTTCAGCATAGTGTACGTAATCGCTGGCGATGATGGTGGAAGTTAAGGCCTTAGCCATGATGAATCTAAAGGCGGTTGATCCGACAATCAGTGAAGTTGCTGGTAGAAAGCTGTGCCACAATATGCTGCTGAGGTAAGACCAGCTGATCTCAGGTTTTCCTGAGGCCCCGCCAACAAGTGGGAAAACTTGGAAATGGTAGCAAAATGACATAACCAAAATTAAGGCTAGAATGTAATAGGGAATTGGATAAATCGAAATAAAAATCTTATCCATAATTTGGCACCATAGATTTTTGGGAAGGTAACCGGCTAGTGTGCCTAAGATAATGCCTAGAATCCAGGAGATGAAGATGGTGCTGATCAGCAATCCTACTGTCCATGGTAATCCTGCACCAATAATTTCTATGACTGGGGTTGGGAAAGCACTCATTGATGGTCCTAAATCACCCCGAATCAGTCTTTTCCAATAGTTGATGTATTGTTCAAAAGGACTTCCACCTAGGCCGTATAGATCTTCTAATGCTTCCTTCAGGCTTTCGACAGCTCTTGGATCCATAGTTTGAAGGCTGCTAAGTGTACTTAGCGTTCTCTCTACGGGGTCAGTTGGAAGAAGTCTGGGGAGAATAAATGTTACTGTTACTCCCACAAGGATGGTGATTAACCATTGGGACAGTCTGGGCAAAAAATAGCTTTTCAGAAGATTCATGGGCTGTTTCCTGTTTATTGCTTAGGTGTATTTCCAGCTGCGGGTGCCACGTTCTGAAAAGTGAAACGTCCCCCCCCAAACCAGTAGAGTGGTTGAACGAAAGGGTTCTCATTCGTTGGGAAACCAGTCCAATAATATTGGTCAACGGTTGTAAAGTTCTTGAAACTAATGGTAATAATCGAGAACATGTTTTCAACCCATAGCTTCATGAATTCACGGCCCAATTCAACAACTCGGTCATCCTCCGGATGGATTTGGTCCAGTTCATCAATAATTCGATCCATCTCTTTGGATTTTACTCTCAAGGTGTTAGTGCTTCCTGTAGTAGCTGTGGATTTCCCAATAGGTGTATAAAACTGTGAGTGTAATCCGAAGATAGCCTGCCATTTATCTCTTGTAGCGTCTCCAGTAGAAGCATTTGACCAACTGGAGATGGCTTCGAATTCTCCCATTAAATTACGATTGTAATATGGATCTCTTTGTAATGTTTCTATTTCCAGCTTGAGGCCGAAATCTGCCCATTGGTCCTGAGCGCCGATGGCCAACCGGTATATTTCTACCTCGTCTGGGGCGACGATCATCTTAATTTTCCATAGTTCTCCATCCGGAGTTAGCCATTCTCCGTTTCTATTGCGGGTAAAGCCATTTTTGAGCAATAATCGTTCGGCAATTTCCGGGTCATGTTTCCACCACCCGGTACCAAATAGCAACCGTAGTTCTTCAGCACCTGAAGGGATTGAGTGCCCTTGTTTTCTTGCCCAAGCGGCAATCTTTTTTGGTACCGCATCATCATACGGATGGTAGAATATTCCTTCTTCGATCTCAATTTGCAATTCTTTCAGCCATGGTTCCAGTGGGGTATGGTACAGTTCCATTTGGGGTGGACTCGCTGGATGAGGTATAGCCGTAACTCGTGCGACTCCACCGATATATTCTGTTTGTAGATCAACAATATCTAGTGCTAGGGTCAATGCCCAACGAACGTCCTTGTTGGATAACACTGTTTCGCTTCCGAGATTAAAACCAAAGTAACGGGCACTCTGTTCATTAGGGTAAGCCCAGGGGAATTCTTTGTACCAGGACCGAGCTGTCGGTGTTTTCTTTAGTATAGCTTGAAATGCTTCGTAATCCACGTTTTGCACCATATCGAGTTCGTGTCTGGTTATGGCCATAGCTTTACGGCCACTATCACCATAAAAAACCGACATGATGTAGGGAGGACCCGGTTTCCCGGTCAAGATCCCTGGAGTTGTTCTTTCCCAATCCTGTCTTCGTTTAAATAGTTCCCAGTAGCCTGATGGATCCGAATCAGCGTATTCGTAAGCTCCCAATGAAACTGGAGGATTGAATTTGAATGTCATTGGATCCTCAACATCTTCCCAGATGTGTTTGGGTTGCATCCAGACTCCGTTGTATTTAATAGTAAATTGATAGTGGAACCGTGGATTGGAATCTTTTAGTTCGAAAATAACGGTATAATTGTCGACTTTTTTGACCTCTTTAACGAAGAGCTCGAGTTCAGTTGACCAGAGCATACCTGGGTTTGATTTTAGGTTGTTGACTGTAAAAACCAGATCATCGGCGGTAAATTCCACGCCGTCACTCCAGTATACTCCCGAACGAAGTTTGACTGTCATTTGAGTGAAGTCTTTATTATAGCGAGGGGAGGCAGTAGAAAGCGAGTTGATCTGCTGACCTGTTTCTTGGTCGATATACCACAGTGAATCCATAATCAGACCTTGTTTGGTTGGACTTGGAATCCCTGGCATCCAGAGGTTAAAGTTCTCAACGACGCTATAGCGAAAAATCTGGTCAACTACCAATATGTCTTGACGTGGTAAATCAACTGGTAACTGTGATTTGGAACTTGAAGTTGTCTTAGTTGTGTTCGTTTGATCTTTACATGCAGTTAGCAAAATAATATTTATTCCAACTAGACCTAACAGAACTATGAATTTCGATCTGTTTTGCATTCTTATCTTCTTTCTTTTAGGTGATATTTTGGGGTCGTGGTCAAATTAGTTATTACTCGTTTGACTGGTGTTCCTTTCTGTATATGACATAGGACTTGTAGGCTATACTATGCTGAAACTCCTTCCATAGTTTTTTCATTACTGCTCAGATTTGTTTCGAGTTGCCGAGTCCACATGCTGAAAGGTAAATCGACCTCCACCAAACCAGTAGAGCGGTTGTACGAACGCATTTTCACTCGTGGGGAAACCCGTCCAATAGTATGTATCAGTAGTGACAAACTTTTTAAAACTAACGGTAGTAATTGAGAACATGTTTTCCACCCATAGCTTCATGAAATCATGACCCAATTCAACAACTTGATCATCCTCCGGATGGATTTTACCTAATTCGTCAATAATTAGATCTACCTCTTTGGATTTAATTCTCAGGGTGTCAATGCTCCCTCTGGCTGCTGTGGATTCACCATTAGGTGTATAAAACTGTGAGTGTAATCCAAAGATAGCCTGCCATTTATCTGCGGTAGCGTCTCCACTAGAAGCATTTCCCCAACTGGAGATGGCTTCGAATTCTCCCATATAGTTGCGAGTTGAATACGGGTCTCTTTGTAACGTCTCTAGTTCCAGTTTGAGACCGAAATCTGCCCATTGATCCTGAGCTCCGATGGCTAATCGATAAATATCGACTTCGTCTGGGGCGACGATCATCTTAATTTCCCACAGTTCCCCGTCAGGAGTCAGCCACTTGCCTTTGGAGTTACGAGTAAAACCATTTTCCAGCAATAATCGTTCGGCAATTTCCGGGTCATGTTTCCACCACCCGGTACCAAACAGTAACCTCAGTTCTTTGGTGTCTGTAGGGACAGAGTATCCTTGTTTTTTTGCCCAATCGGCAATCTTTTTTGGTACCGTGTCGTCGTATGGTCGGTAGAATATTCCTTCTTCAATCTCAATTTGCAATTCTTTTAGCCATGATTCCAATGGGTTATGGTACAGTTCCATTTGTACCGGAGTAGCTGGGTGAGGTATAGCCGTAACTCGTGCAACTCCACCGATATATTCTGTTTGTAGATCAACGATATCTAATGCTAGGGTCAATGCCCAACGGACGTCCTTGTTGGCAAAGACCGTTTCACGACCGAGATTAAAACCAAAATAACGGCCGCTTAGCTCGTTGGGGTAAGCCCAGGGGAATTCTTTGTACCAAGATCTAGCCGTTGGGGTTTTCTTTAGTACAGCTTGAAATGCTTCGTAATCTACGTTCATAAACAAGTCAAGTTCGTGTCTGGCCATAGCCATTGCTTTACGTTCAGAGCCGCCGTAGAAGATGCTCATGATATAGGAAGGTCCGGGTTTCTCGGTCAAGATGCCTGGAGTTGTTCTTTTCCAATCTCCTCGTCTTTTAAATAGTTCCCAATAACCTGCGGGATCCGAATCAGCGTATTCATAGGCTCCTAATGAAACCGGAGGATTGAACTTGAACGACATTGGATCCTCAACATCTTTCCAGATATGTTTGGGTTGCATCCAGACTGCATTGTATCTAACGGTAAAATAATAGTGGAACCGTGGATTGGAATCTTTTAGTTCGAAAATGACGGTATAATTGTCGATCTTTTTGATCTCTTTAACGAAGAGGTTAAGTTCAGTTGACCAGAGCATACCTACATGTGATTTTAGGTTGTTGACTGTGAAAACTAGGTCATCGGCGGTAAATTCCACGCCATCATTCCAGTATACTCCCGAGCGAAGTTTGACCGTCATCTGAGTGAAATCTTTATTGTAGGTAGGAGGCTCGGCGGAGAGAGCATTAATCTTGTTACCTGTTTCCTGATCAATATACCACAGTGAATCCATAATCAGACCTTGTCTGGTTGGACTTGGTATATTCGGCATCCAGAGGTTGAAATTTTCAACGACGTTATAGCGGAAAATCTGGTCAACTACAAACACGTCTTGGCGAGGCAAATCGACTGGCAATTGTGACTTGGAACTTGGAGTTGATTCAGTTGTGTTCGATCTGTCTGTACATGCATTTAGTAGAATGATAATTATTCCGATCAAAATTGATAAAGTTATGGGTCTCAGTCTATTCCGCATTTTTATTTTTCCTTTTAGGTGTTTTTGTGCATAGTGTATTCCCTAATGAAAAGTTGCACTATATGGAAGTTGTACTGAATTGCACAAGTTAGCGGAGAACTACTTTTAATGCAGTAACCAACCAATAAGCGTAAAAAACAATTTGGAATAACAAGAGTGAATAATATCAGAGTTGGATGTATTTAGGATAGGAAAATTTTGACTTTTCTATCCGGGTCGCTGCAAAATCTATCTGGATTTTGCAAAATTTAGATAGAAGAATGTCAGAAAAAAGATGGTAGAACACAAGTTGATGGTAAATGCTAGCAAGTTTGATATTCTGGGTCTGTTCTCAACCATGCCTGGAAAAGTTCGCGTTGTCCTTGATCGTAACGATGCCATGTTTCAGGTTTGATGTAAGGAACTTCGTCCATGGTTGCGATGTTCTGTGACATCATCCACGCGGGACCGTAACCAACATGCAGCGTTTTACGAACTTGATCTGATTGATTCGTTAATCCCCCATGTCGCAAATTCTCGGTAAAGAGAATAGCATCTCCGGCTTTGACCTCAAGGCCAATCATGCCGGGTTCTTCGTCAACGGAACATGTGTAGGGCATTGGCAATCGGGTTTTGTGGGTTCCGGGAACCACACTAAAGGCTCCTTGATCTGCATCAACATCTTGAACAAAATAAATTATGCGAACCATCATGGCGTCGATTCCATGGTCATTGGTCGCATAACGATATTTAGGGTTAGTGGGCCCGCCTCCATGAGTGCCACTAGCATTATCTGTATACCGAACTCTCAATTCGGAGTTATTAATGCCAGTTTCTCCCTGAACAATTTTGGTGATGTAAGACATGGTTTTCGGGTGGTTAACTAGGCAATCGAAGGCTGGGTCAAAATTGAAAAAATCTTCTATAATAATTGTTTCACCGTTTTTCGTCCCACCATTAACATGGTATCCGTTCTCAGCATTGAAATGGTAGTTTGGTCCCCATTTGCTCTGTTTACGTGGTTCTTGTGTGTAATGGTCTTCTCCGTGATTGACTAATTTGTTTATTATTGGTGCGAGTGTCGTTACCTCTTGAGAGGTCAAAAAATCTTTCAAGACTAAAAAGCCTTGTCTATCAAATTCATATTGTTCTATATTGTTCATTTGTGTATTCTTTCTCCAATTTTTTATTTTAAGCAAGAATATCTTTAATTACATGTCCGTGTACATCCGTCAAACGGCGTTGGATACCATTGTGATAGAAACTAAGTTGAGTGTGGTCTAAGCCTAATAGATGTAGAATGGTAGCATGAAAGTCATAAACAGTGACTATATTTTCAGCAGCTTGATAGCCAAAATCGTCTGTCGCTCCGTATGAAAAGGCTGGCTTAACTCCAGCTCCAGCCATCCAGGTTGTAAATCCATAGGGATTGTGGTCACGGCCGCTTGCACCCATCTGAAAAGTTGGCATTCTACCGAATTCAGTAGCCCAAACAACCAGTGTGTCTTCAAGCATACCTCGTGATTTTAAATCTCTCAGTAATGCTGCTGCTGGTCTATCGAGAATAGGTGCATGGATGTCATATTGGGCTTTAAGCGTTTTATGACCATCCCAGTTTCCGACACCTTCTCCCATAGCATAAGCACCATTGAATAACTGAACAAACCGAACACCCTTTTCTAATAAACGTCGGGCCATAATGCAATTACGGGCAAAACCGGCTCTAATTGGGTCAGGATCATCTGCTCCATACTGTTTGATGATACTTGGGCTTTCTTTCGATAGGTCGCTGATATCCGGTACGCTTAATTGCATCTTAGCGGCTAGCTCGTAGCTTGACACTCGAGCACTCAGCTCAGTGTCATCAGGGAATTTCTCCAAGTGTTTATCGTTCATGAACTGCAAGAAGTCATGGGTAGCCAAGTCATCATCTCGGCTGATTCCTTTGGGTCTGGCTAAATTATATATTGGTTTACTCGCATTAAAGGGAGCACCTTGAAAGACAGCAGGTAGGAAACCGTTGCTCCAGTTGTTGGGGCCTGATTGTGGCACGCCTCTGGGATCGGGGATGCAGACAAATGCGGGTAGATTTTCGTTTTCTGTGCCGAGTGCGTAGGACGTCCAAGCTCCCATACTTGGGAATCCATCTAAGGCGAAACCTGTATTCATCTGGTTTTCAGCTGGGCCATGAGTGTTTTTAAGAGCGGTCATGGAATGAATGAAGCACATGTCATCGGCTAATTCTGCCAAGTTCGGTATTAGGTCGGAAATGTATTTTCCACTTTCTCCTCTGGGTTTGAAAGTGTAGGGGCTTTGAATTAAGTTACCTTGTTCTCCTTGAAAAGTAATCAGATCTGATGCTCCCGGCATAGGTTGATTATGACGACGGATCAATTCGGGTTTATAATCCCACGAATCTACATGACTGAATCCTCCTGAACAAAATATGACCAATACCTTCTTGGCTTTGGGGACGAAATGAGGAGTTCTCGCTGCTAAAGGCTTTTGCGGATCAATATCTGGTCGAATAGCAATTTGCTTATTCTGTGCAGATAATAGTCCTTGACTATTTAGTAGATAAGTCATGGCAATTGCGCCGAGTCCATTGCTGGTGTCTTGCAGAAAGGTTCGGCGACTGAGCAAACGTCGCCCAGAATGTGATATTGAGTGTTTAGGCATCCCCCTTATCCTCCTGGTAATATTAAGGTTATGCTAGGAAATCGTATTCGAGAGTTCTAATCAGTTAATGAACATGAATTCATTGGTGTTGAAAATCGCTCGACAGAAAATTGGTAATCCATGCGATTCTACCAATGCTATCGATTTTTGTAGTTCTTGCTGGTCTGGTTTTCGGCCATAGGCTAGTTGAAATCCATAGTGAACTTGGTCGGAAATGTTTTGGCTTGTTTCCTGCGATAAACGTTGGGAAAACAAGTCTGCTTGCTGAATTATGAAATGACTGTTTAGTAGATTCAGGGCTTGTAAAGCTGTTATCGAACGAGTTCTCTTGGGACAAACTTGTCCCCCGTCAGGGCAATCAAAGGCTTCAAAAGTCGCGTCTCCTTCCATACGGATTTTTCGTTGGTAAACCATACGGCGCCATTCGCTTGGCCCAAATTCCTTTTTGGGGTTATAAACGCGGACATAGTTTGTATTGGGTTCAAAAACCTCGTACCCAACTCCACCCATAGTCAAGTCTATGGCACCGCTCACTTGCAGGATGGAATCACGAATAACTTCAGCTGCCAAACGGCGTGGTGGAAATCGCCACAGTAAACGACAATCTGCGTCTACCGCCAGCCCATGTTTGGTGGGTCGACTTGATTGCGTGTAGGTGTTGGATAATAAGATAAGTCGTTGAATCGATTTAATACTCCAACCGGAATCTTTGAACTCTGAAGCGAGCCAATCCAAAAGTTTAGGATGCGTTGGCTCCCCGCCATTAATACCAAAATCTGATGGGCTTTTGACAATGCCTTCTCCAAAATGGTAGTGCCAAATTCTATTGACCATTACTCGTGCTGTCAGTGGGTTCTCCTCATTGCTGATCCACTGAGCTAATCTCAATCGACGTTGTGATTCCAAAGTGTCATTGTCCAAATTGAGGTTCCCTTTGAAGGCAGAAATCCCGCCGGGTTTGACAACATCGCGTTTTTGGAATGGATCACCACGGTACAACCAGTGTGTTAATTCTTCAGGTTGATCAAATTGACCAGCATAAATCATTGGAACATCCATTGCCAGTTCGTCCAATTTCTCGTCGAGAGCCTTGGCTTGGCCGATTAGGTCCTTTAAAGCTATAATGGCATCTTTAGGGAAGTCTCTGATAGGATAGAAAAGCCCGCCGTTGTTTTTTGATGAACTGTTTGTTTTTGGTGCTGAAACAAACGGAATGCGATCTTCCGCGCTAGAGATTAGATTCCAATGTCTCATTGCATCAGCAGCAACCTCAATTTTATACTGAGTTGGTATTCGGTCACCGAAATTTCCTTTTTGATCACGTCCCCAGGTTATTCTGCTGATAGCTGATTTTTGCGCTAATTCAATCTCTACCCATCCTTTGCCGGTTTCGTTCGAGATCCAGCTGTAACTATTCCCATACAGTCCATCGTTAATGTGTTGAAGTTTGTGGATGTCATAGCCTGGTAAAGTGCCGGATGCTGTAGCTTTCGCACCTACACTGGCCAAGGCAACGTTGTGCGAGTCAGAACCTTCAGTATAGATCTCAAGCTCATCGATGCAAGGTTGTCCGCTGTTAGTTTCAAGAACCGTAAACCGGACGAACTTAGCTTCTATAGGTTTGAACCGTTCAGAGTTTTGCCGAGTTTGGACAGCTGGCCTTAATTGGGGAGTAGCTTCCTGCGAATTTAAAGAATCAGTAACTTGCTGGAATACTACGGTATCAGCTGTTACTGGTGCGGCTGACGATCCTCCACGGAGAATGATACGACTGGTTGGATGTAATTCGTGTATACCGGCAGCATATAATCCACTCCACAAGTTTTTGCTGCCGGAAGCTCCTACCAGCTCGGTAGGTGCTTCCGAGCCATCAGCCAATTTCTGTTGGTTGATAATAGCAATTAACTTGCGATCATCTTGTGTTTTTAAATCGCCATCTAGGTCAAGGTGGTACTCCGCATCAGTTGTATGGAGTGCTTTTGTTGTATTGGAACGGCCACTAAGTCCACACCCCCATGACAGCCAAATTTGGTGACGTCCTGATAGCCCTGGATTCCAAGTGAAAACGTCTTTCTGTGCTGCTTTCCACCAGGTATACTCTTTGCCTATGTTTGGTAGTCGTCCCAAATCTCCAGGATCGCTTCTCTCACCACGTTTTTTCCCACTTGTGTAACCCGAAGTACCTCCAATTTCCATCAGGGTTGTGGCATCGGTTCGGCTGGTTTTTTCTTTTCCCGGGAGTTGATCATCAATAATGAGTGTTTTTCTCGTAAATGCTAATGGCTCAAATTTTGAAAGTTGTTTTTTGATTTGGTTGAGCTTTTCTTTCGTTTCTTTGGTCTTTTTTTGGTTTGCTTCATATTCAGCGGAATTAAGCACACGATCGCCGTGCTTGACTCCAGAAAACACTGCTTGCATAGCATAATAGTCGTGTTGGGAAATTGGATCGAACTTATGGTCATGACAACGGGCACAACCAGTTGTTAGTCCCATGAATGTCATGCCGGTAGTATTGATCATATCGTGAAGTTCGTCCATTCGTTGAGCTAAAGTTAGACGGATGTCAGGACTTCCTACTAGGTCTTTTGGTCCGGCAACGAGAAACCCGGTAGCAATATCAGCACCAACGGTATCTCCTGCTAATTGCTCAAGAATAAATTGATTGTAAGGTGTGTCTTTGTTGAAAGCTTGGATGACATAATCCCGATAATGCCATGCGTTTGGTCGAGGGGTGTTGACCTCAAAGCCGCTTGTTTCTGCAAAGCGAACGATATCCAGCCAATGTTGTCCCCAACGCTCGCCGTAATGTGGTGAAGCTAACAGTTGTTCCACAAGCCGTTCGTAGGCATCGGGATTATGATCTGCTACGAATTGCTCAACATCTTCAGGTGATGGTGGTAATCCGGTCAAGGTTTGGCTCCATCGTCGAATCAGAGTTGTTCGATCTGCTTCTTTCGATGGAGATAACCCTTTTTTATGTAATTGGTTCAGAATGAAATTGTCGATTGGGTTTCGTGCCCGGGCCTTATCTGCAGCATTATTCAAAACTGGCACCTTTGGTCGTACAACTGGCTGAAATGCCCAGTGATCCTTTTTGAATAGTTGATTTTCAACTGGGGTAACGGTTTTTTCTGGCCAATCAGCACCTTGATCTATCCACATGCGTAAGAGACGAATTTCCTCAGGAGTAACGGGCTCTCTTTCTGCTGGTGGCATGCGTTCAATTTTATTTTCACTGGTGATGCGTTGGATTAAGTAACTTTCAGAACTTTTGCCTGGTACAATAGCTGGTTTCATGGATCCTCCACCATGTAGAGCTGATTGTTCGTCATGGAGGTTCAAACTGCTTTTCTGCTTATTGGGACCGTGGCATTGATAACATTTTGCAGCGAGTATTGGCTCAATGTCGCTATTGAAACTAATCTTGGTGTCTTTATTTGGCTTATTTTGTTTGGCTGCAGTAAGGTAATTGATGCAGGACAGCCCAATCGTTAGTACAATCAAGAAAATCCGTGAAAACTGAAATTTTTCTTTTTTCATGAAAAACTAAATCCTCCTGAGTCACGATTCAAAACAGAGTATGTTTTGTGTTGCATGTTTTCTTTAAAAATAAATGTAATTTGGTAGAACTATGTGTTTAGGTCTAGGAGGCATCTGGTGTGTCAAATCCTGTTTCTGTTCGACGCCAGGTAAGGTCGTTATCTGGATCACGAAACTCCATCTTTCGACCTAGAAGTTGTTTCAGCATATCACTTTGGTTTTCTAATTGCTGGTCTGTTAGTTGACGTGGCATATCCTCTTGAGGGTAAATTACTGAGCGATTGTACATCCCCAATAGTCCGACACGTGATTGTTTGGTAGTATTTGGCAGACATTGATGCCATATGGCGCCATTTGTAAATAGTATGGATCCCTTAGGTGCAGTTGCAACAGCCATTTGGTGCTTTTCTGCTTCTCCTGGTTTAGGTCGTCGTAGCATTTTGTGCGAGTTCGGTATGCAAGCTGTTGGTCCATTATCCGGTGTGAAGTCGTCTAACATCCAAACAGTTTGTCCTGTTAAAGATCCTTCGGGAAAAGGTGGAGACATTGCCCAATAAGGATAATCAATGTGCCAACCACCTGCAGGGGCGCCGGGGCCAACGATATTAGCGGTAAAAGTAGAAGCAATCACATCTTCACCCAAAAATCGTTTCCAAATGGCGATTACTGTCGGATGTTGAATAAGTTGGCAAAAAATAGTTCCCTTACTAACTAATGCCCAGACGCGACGGATTTTGTCCTCTCCATAGATACTGCCTTTACCATTTTGAGCCTCAGTTTCAGCCAGGTCCAGCGTGGCTTGGCGTGCCTTGTCTGCATCTTCAGCAGTAATTACATTTTCAACAATATGGAATCCTACAGTTCGCAAATCTTTTTCAGCTAAATCTAGACGTTCAGAAGAGATCTCTAGGTTCGATGATTCTAAATCCATTTCCAGTACCTCGATATTATGAATAGATAACTAGTAGCAAAATATTGCTTCAAGTTCGGTAGTCTTCTTGCCCCAAAAATAGCGATCAGGACAGTTCTTTGGTTTATGTTAGTTGATATTCTGGGCCTTGTCGTAACCAAGGTTGAAATAGTTCTTTTTGTTCTGTGTTATAACGTTTCCAAGTTTCTGGTTTAATGAATAGTGGTTCATCCATAGTAGCAATGTTCTGCGACATCATCCAGTATGGTCCGTAACCAACATGTAGCGTCATCCGGGTTTCATTTTTGTGATTTGTGAACCCGCCATGGCGAAGGGCTTCGGTAAATAGAATTGCATCCCCAGTTTTGACTTCTAACCCAAGCATACCAGGTTCTTCGTCTATACTGCATGCATATGGACATGGAAAGGCTGATTTGTGGCTGCCGGGGACAACGCAAAAAGCGCCTCCTTCGTTACTTACGTCATGTGTGAAATAAATGAAACGAACCATCATACAATCGATGTCACCAGTTTTAATTGAGTATCGGTGCTTATAACCACGTGCATAACCGCCTCCGTGTCCTCCTGAGAAATTACCTGTGTACCTCACCCGTAACTCGGAATTATTGATGGCTATTTTTTCTCTAACTATACCATCAATGTAATCCATAGTTTTTTGGTGGTTTACTAAGAAGTCAAAAGCAGGATCAAAATTGAAAAAATCCTCAATTATTAGCGTCTGGCCATGTTGGTGTCCACCTGTTACGTGATAACCACCTTCAGGGTTAAAATGATAGTTAGGTTTTCTGGTGTTTCGTGGTTCTAACTGGTAATTTTTTCTGGCGTGTTTCTCAAGTTTCTGAATGGCAGGTTTGAGGCAGTCTACTTCCTGCTGTCTTAGGAAATCAGGCAGGACAATAAATCCTTGTCTGTCGAATTCATATTTTTCTGTTTCTGTCAAAACTTTAGTATCTTTCCTTTTACTTAATTGTTGATAGAAGGCAGATGGTGTTTTATCTGTTAATAACTAGTTTCTTCGTTTGAAAAAAAGTGTTGGTTTTGAAGGTATAGAAATATGTTCCGCTGGCTACCTGTTCTCCTGTTGTATTGGTGCCGTCCCAATAGGCAGCATATGCTTGGTCAAAATATATTCCTGTTGACTTCATTCCCAAATCCAATTTTCGGACAATTTTACCTCTGGTGTCATAAATTTGGATTTCAACGGTTCCGGGTTGTGAAAGCTGGTATGGTATCCATGTCTCCGGATTAAATGGGTTAGGATAATTTTGGGCTAGAACCGTTTTTCGCGGTGTGATATCTTCCAATCCTAACTCCAGATAAACGTATGCTTGGTCGAACTCATGGTTATCTATTGAATGTTTCAATTCTCCCACAATGCGTTGATTTTT
Organism: Candidatus Poribacteria bacterium; assembly: GCA_002709695.1. GTDB lineage: Bacteria > Poribacteria > WGA-4E > WGA-4E > UBA9662 > UBA9662. The sequence continues at coordinate 83,161 of PAQF01000005.1, read as the reverse complement.
TTCGTCTTTGACTGTGATTTTGAGGATATCTTGGTGTGCGATGATGGGCTGATTAGCGTAGCCTACCCATACAATTGAAAATGAATTTTTCTTAGATGAAACAATGTTTTCTGTTCGCATATCGGTTCGTTGGTTTCGAGCAGAAATCGTATATGTTTGTGATAGGTCAGCACCTTTTAGTTTGCCACAAAGAATGAATGCCCATTTGGTTTGTTCCTTTGTTGAAGATGGTGCCCGCATAAAGGGGCGAATATTTGGTTCTCCACGATGCCAAGCATCTCCAGTAATCGTTATGGTTGCTGGTTGCATAGCGTTAACTACGTATGCTTTTGCTCCTTCAATAGCAAATCCTGGTGGGGGGTCAGATACGGTGAAGCCTTCGAATTGTTGTATTTGTGAATTGAATCGGATGATAATCGAGGTTCCCAGCTTTTGTGCCAACTGGTTAGCGTATAAAGGAGAATAGGGCTTTAGAGGAAGAGAAACCATGTTAAGCCCTTTTTCTAATTGTATGTCTGCTTGAAAATTAGGAGGGAGAACCAGCGACTTTAGGAATTCAACAATTTCACGTTGTTCTTGGTCGGGTAAGGAGGCATATTTGTCTCGGCTTGTTTGTGCCTCTCCACCATGCATGCGGATCGCTTGGTCTAGTGTAAATGCACGGCCATTAAACATCCAGGGACCTGTATTACCGACCCCCCATAATTCAGCTGTTATGAAAACGGCAGCATTGACCCCGAGCTCATCCAGCGGTTCTCGCAAACCTTCACCCATATAGTGTCGTTTCAAATCTGTGTAGGCATAAATCACTGCTTTACCACCAGCGGTTCTTTCAAAATGTGGTTCAGGGCCGTCACGCGTAATGTCAAAACTGAAAAACTTTGTTGGGTCTATACGGCTAGGTTCACGGAAAATGGGATCATCAATAATAAGTCGGGGAATATGACATGTCGCGCAACCGATTTCTTCGAATGTCTTAGTTCCTTTTCTTACCGCTTGAGCTGCTACTGGATCAGCTGGAATAATCTGAACAGGGACAGGTTGAGCAGCTTGCCAGATTACGAGTGCTGTGATATCACCGCGTGTGGCTTCGTGATCGTGACCGTCACCATCGTCCCATTGATGGAAAGGGTGAATCTCTTTTTTTGGGTCATCTTCCAGCCTTTCGTCCGCTTGAATTCCGTGATGGTGAACTAGGGGATTAGTAGTAAACTTTCTTATGCTTTCAATTGTGCCTTTTGAACCAAATGGTTTAATTATCAAGTCGGCAGAAACACCTATGACATCGCTTGTATCGACAGCACCGTCAGGCATAGCAACCAAGCTGCCGAAATTTACGCCTTTGGCCTGAAGAGAACGTCGTATAGGTTTTCCAGTACTAGCGGCTTGGGTTATTGCCTGGTTTTTAGTGGCCTGCAACTTTGCTGTCATTTCTTCAGCCAATAGTTCGAGCCCACCGGAACCAAAAACGTGCTTGGTGTTTCGTTCATTAGAATGTTCTTCTTTCACAGAAAAAGGGTGTTTGGAGTCCCATGACCGGATAAAAGCGTTAGCTACGTTGCCTCCCGCGCCACCGGCAAAGGGTTTATTGTGGCATTCCACGCAGGAACTGGCATCTGGTCCAAAGGTTCGAGTGAAAAGGTCATTAGGCTTGTCGCCTAGTGCCCCGCCCGCTAACTCATTCAGGATACCGTTCGCATTGACGTTTGGTCGTCCGTAACCATCCAAAGTGTTAAAATCAACAGTAAACAATTTTCCCCCGATATCGAACAGTTCCTTGAAAGAGAGAGAACCATTGTCAATTGCTTCTTGATCAGTGTGTTTAACATTAGGTAAGTCACCGATATTCTGAGAGAATCCGACCGAAAAGAAAATTATCAAAAGGGCTGGACTAAACGCGTGCCTTACTACTCTCAGTATCGTCATTGGGATCGGTCAACTTCCTTTGGAAGAATTGAAGTAGTTCTGTCCTTCCAAAACTATTTCGCTGTTGTAAGTGAGAAAAATAGCTCAGGTGGAACATGATATAGAGCATATACCACATTCAACCATATATCAAGATCTCCTAAACCAGCTTTGGTTTAGGAGATCTTGAAAACAAACAAAACTAGAGTTTGTCGATATTAGGACTAGAAACCATGCTTGATTTGCCCCCAATTGGTAGTTAGTTTGCCTGTTGCTTGCACAGCTGCACCACCACCTAAAGGAGATTTGCCTCCATAAATTTCGAGTTCGTCTACTCGTGCGCCACCGGGGCCAATAATGTGAATTCGTACATATCGACCTTTTACAGCAGCAAATTTGAATTCTGTTGTTCCACGGATGGGTTTCTCTTTGTTGTTATATGAAAAAGCTTTTTTCCAACTGGAAGCAGCGGAATCTTTGTCAGCTTTATCCGTGGCTACGAGAACGTCAAATTGGGTGGCAGCTCGGTCGGCAAAACCTCCAGAATGATCACTGCCCATAAATATCCGATTGATAGTTGCTACTTTGCCAAGGTCAACTTGGATCCAACCTGGATATTTCCCGCCAATCCAGCTTCGGCAATTATTATAGAACCCATCATTAATGTAAACACCACAATGCCGCCCTACATCTTTTCCTTTGGGGTTGTGGGGTTTAGGGCAGTAGCCACCGTTCGCAATTTCATCAGAAACTGATGATTTTGCACCAGCCATCAATGCTAAGTTGGGTTCCCCATCTCTGACTGTTGGAACAAATTCCGGTTTCCCTTTGCCTCCGTCATCACATTCTTTAGTTGCTTGATCCATGTTCTGCCCGATGAATTTTATGCCGTTATGTTCTTTTGGTCCTTGTTTAGGGTTATGTTTAGCCCACACAGAAACAGCGCACATCATCATTGCTACAACGAAAATTGAAACGATATGGTGAGTTAAATACTTTCTATTAGTTTTCATTGCTATTAGCTTCCCCTTATTATTGAGCGAAGTATTATTTAATCAAAACCATACTATTGGTTGTTGATTGTTGTTGCTGGCTGTTGTCATCAGTTGCTATTAATCGGTAGAAATAAACGCCGCTTGAAACTTTTTCACCTCCTTCGTTTTTGCCGTCCCAATAAGCGGCTTGGGATTGGGTTAAGTATAGGCCTGGTTTTTTTTCTCCAAGTTTCAGAATACGTATTCGTTGACCATGGATATTGTAAACTTCGATTTTGATTTCGGCTTTTTCGGCTAATTGAAAAGGAATCCAAGTCTCTGGATTGAAAGGGTTTGGATAATTCGGGTGGAGGGCTAAACGCCTCACTTTTCCCCACTTGGTTAATTTGAGACCCGATGGTTTCACTTGAGTTTGGATCGTCCACGACTCGGGGGTGACGACCAGCAGTTGGTCTGCTTTTATGTTTTGTAGGGTTTGAATTGTGCCATTAGGCCAACGAATTTCAATTTCATCTACTGTGTTGTATCCTCCCAGCCCGAATGCTGCGACCATGCTTTCCTGTGAAACGTAGCTTGATCCTGCACGTATTTCTCGGATTTGCTTGAGGTCTCCAGCTATAGCCTTGATACGTGTTCCAATCCACAAACTCTGGTAATTTGCCCTAGGTTTGATCTGTAGCCAATGGTTTGGATTCCCTTCGTTGCGGTATAACGCATCATGTCTATTGATGTTAACCACGTAAATGTCTAAGTCACCATCATTATCATAATCGCCGATGGAACTCCCCCGACCTTTACCGTCATCTTTTACGCCTTCTACCTCACTGACGTCAGTAAAGGTTCCATCTCCATTATTCCTGTAGAGAACATTTGGGCCGGATCTGTCTGGCCAACTGGGGTTTCCCGGGATTTTTCCAACGTTTTCTAGACTGCCATTAACTACGTAAAGATCGAGGTCACCATCATTATCATAGTCCAGAAAAGAGGTTCCCCAGCCGATACCTGGACGATCTTCGACACCTGCTTCTTTGGCAACATCAGTGAACGTGCCATCGCCATTATTTCGGTACAAGACGTTGGTGCCTCCATTTGTAACATAGATATCTAGATCAAGATCGTTATCGTAGTCACCAGCGGTTACACCCATGGCATTAAAGGGCAAGTCTATACCTACCTCTTTGGCAACATCGCGAAAAGTACCGTCACCCTGATTTTGGTATAGGACATCATCCCCGAAATCGTTAGCCACGTAGATGTCTAGATCCCTGTCATTATCGTAATCCAGTGACATGACTCCCAAACCTCGTTCTTCTAAGTTCTTAAAACCCAATTTATCAGAGAGATTAGTGAAAGTACCGTCTCCGTTATTGCCATAGAACTGATCAGGATAAAACAGATAGCTGGTGACATAGAAATCGAGATCTCCATCTTTGTCGTAGTCTCCTAACGTAATACCATAAGTATCTCCACGATCATCACCTATTTGGCTAAAAGGAGTTACATCAGAAAAGGTTTTATCACCGTTGTTTTTGTAAAGGGCATTTGGCCTCAAGAAATTCATGACAAAAAGATCGAGATCACCATCTTTGTCGTAATCTGCGAAACAAGCGCTCATATATCCTGTTATACCCATTTTTTTTGTTACATCGGAAAAGGTTCCGTTACCATTGTTCTCCCAGAACCGGCTGAACTTAAAGCGGTAAGGGAGATAGAGATCGAGATCCCCGTCATTATCGTAATCTGCCCAAGCTACGCCATGAGCAGAACTATCGAACGAGTCGACTTCATATCTGTCTAGACCGGCAGCTCGAGTGACATTGGTAAAATCAGCGAGAACCTGATTTGCGTTGATTAACGTAATCAAACCCAACATGCAGAGATAAGCTGATGGCCAGTTGTTTTTTAGCGTCATTGAAAACGGCATAGCAAAATTGGCTCAACTAGATATCGACTCGATGAAAAAGACGAGCGGCACAAGTATTTATATTTGGTGTTTCTGTGGGCTAATCTATTACAGATGAAATTCTACTGGGAATCAATTTTAATTTGTGACCAGATTGTTGTTAGTTTGCTGGCAGAGTCAATGGATAAAGGGTTGCTTCCACCATAGATTTCCAATTCATCGATACGAACTCCCGCAGCACCTCGTATGTGTATACGAACCCATTGTGCTTGGGTTTCTTTAAACTTAATCTCTGTGGTTTCACGAACGGGGCCCTCTTTGTGCTTGTAGACCTTTTTCCAAGAAGGCGCATTCGAATTGTCTGGAGCTTTGGTGGTTGAAACCAAGATATCAAAGTCGGATAACACGCGATCTGCAAACCCTTGCGAATGATCACTACCCAGAAACACTCGATTGACTGTTCCTACACTCCCAATATCTATTTAGCCCCATGATTCTAGAGGGCCAATAATCCAGCTACGACAATTGTTGTAAAAACCATCATTAAGGAATTTGCCGCAATGCCGCCCCTTAGCTTTACCATTAGGGTTGTGAGGTTTAGGACAGTGTGCCCCATTTCCTATCGTATTCAGAACTTTGAAAGATGATTGTTTGAGTAGGGCAAGATTGGGTTCGCCTTCCCGTACTGTTGGGACATATTCAGGTAATGGCTTACCTCCAGCGTTGCATTCCTTCTCAGCTGCTTTCATATCCTGTTCTTTAAATTTGTAGCCGCGCCATTCGGTAGGCCCCTTATCGGGTTTATGGCCTCCTACAGCTAAAGAAGTGGCGACCAATGATGTTATCAGAAGGGAACAAATACGATAGCAGACACGCGTTGGTTTAGCGACTTGCAAATTTTCAATCTGGCTAAATTGTGTAGGGGGATCAGATTTGATGTTCAAATACAATCCCCCCTGTGTGTGGGAAGTTTTATCTGCTGTAATCGGGATAAGTTTTTATCTCTGACCAGGTTGTTGTCAGTTTGCTGACAGGATCAACGGCTAAAGGGTTGCTTCCACCATAGATTTCCAGTTCATCGATACGAGCTCCCGCAGCACCTCGTATGTCTATACGAACCCACCGGGCCTGAACGTCCTTAAACGTGAATTCTGTTGTTTCACGAACAGGGTCACCTTTTTTGTGTTCATAGACCATTTTCCAAGTAGCGGCATTTGATTTCTCGGCTGCTTTGTTTTCTGCAACGAGAATGTCAAAGTCCATACAAGTTCGATCTGCAAAGCCTTGTGAGTGGTCACTACCAAAAATTATCCGATTGATATTCCCGACTTCGCCGATATCAATTTGCGCCCATGACGGTGCAGCACCCATAATCCAACTACGGCAGTTGTTGTAAAAACCATCGTTAAGGTAGTGGTCGCAATGACGTTTGGGGCAATGGCCAACGATTGTGTTTAGAACTTTGTGTTTTGCTTGTTCGAGTAAGGCTAGATTAGGTTCACCATCCCGTACTGTTGGGACATATTCAGGTCCAGGTTTGCCTCCAGCGTCGCATTCATCCGTAGCTTTTTTTATGTCCTGCTTTTTAAATTTGTAGCCACGCCATTCGGTAGGGCCTTTTTTAGGCTCATGAAGTGCAGTGGCGAGTGGGCAGACCAATAGCACTGCTATTAGCAAAAGGCACACTTGGTAGCAAAAAGATGTTAGTTTAACCATTGATAGTTTTCCTCAGTTCTAATAATATTTGGTTTAAGCTATACCTTAATAGCCGTAATTGTATTATGTCCTTATGTCTATTGTATCATATCCTTATATTTAATGTTTGTGTTATTTTGTATGAATTTCAGGGTTGTATATTATTTTCAGGCAAAAGTGTTTTGGCAGGGATTTTTAACTTGATTTAAATTTCGTAGTCAAATGTGAAGTTTATTGTGGGAGTAAGATGTGAAATTATGTATACTCTAATTTGCTATTATGGTCGATTAATATAACTTAGTCGTGATTTAGGCGATTTTACAGGGAGGGTTTTGTCAGTGAAAAAAACTGCTGTTGTTTCTGTTGTTTTTGTTGCTTTATTTATGTTTTTGGTTCAGGTGAGCTTGGCGAAGGTTAATTCAGAATCTATGGTAGCCGTTTGGCTTTTTGATGAAGGGAAGGGAAATATTGTTGCGGATTCAACCGGCAATGGTCATAGTGGGAAAATTGAAAAGGGTGCTAAATGGGTAACAGGACGTTTTGGTAAGGCGTTAGAGTTTGATGGGACTGACGATTGGGTTTCGGTTCCACACTCAAAAAACCTCGGGTTTGCTGCTGGGAAGTCTTTTTCTATTACAGTTCATTTTAAAGGAAGTAAGGTCGGCGGCTCCTTGTTTGGTAAGGGATATGAAGATAAATCTCAAGCCTTGCCTTGGTATCTACTTTGGAATGATGGAAGTAGTCCTAAGGTGACCTTGTTTTTAAGGGATGAAGCGAAAGCGAGTTTTCGGGCTAATGGTACCTCTGCTATTGCAGATGACAAATGGCATTTTATTGCCGCTGTAGCGGATGCTTCCAAAGGAAAAAGCTCGATTTGGATAGATGGGAAAAAAGAGGCTGAAGCTGATTTCAACAAGAACAGTGGCTATGGAACTAATGAAGGGGTCGTCGCTATCGGACGACACTATGATAGGTATACCAAAGGCATTATTGACGATGTGGGTTTATTTAATGTGGCTTTGAATGCAGACGATATAAAAACGATTATGGATGCTGGTTTAGGAGGAGTTTCAACGGCAGTTTCCACCCGAAATAAACTTGCTATAACCTGGGGAGAAATCAGGAAAAGGTAAGCTGGATATTACAGTTCCTGCTTTTTTCGTCCAGTAGATGTTTGGAAGAAGCAATCGTGGATCCTGAGATCTAAGTTAATTTGATGGTTTGGGTTCACAGTAGATAAATGTTGAAGTTGTTGTTTCCGTTACCGGGCGTATGAAACGTATGTTTGTGATTGAGGCCCGTTGAATGGTAGACACACGTAGCCTAGTCGTGATTTAAGCGATTTTACAGGGAGGGTTTTGTCAGTGAAAAAAACTACTGTTTTTTCTGTTGCTTTATTTATGTTTCTGGTTCAGGTGAGTTGGGCGAAAATTGTGCCTGAATCGATAGTTGCCGCTTGGCTTTTTGATGAAGGAAATGGAAAAACTGCGTCGGATTCGACTGGTAATGGTCATGATGGTGCAATTGAAGCCGGTCCCAAATGGGTAAAAGGGCGTTTTGGTAAGGCGTTAGAGTTTGATGGGACTGACGATTGGGTTTCGATCCCTCACTCGAAGAACCTCGGGTTTGCTGCTGGGAAGTCCTTTACTATTACTGTTCATTATAAAGGGAGTAAGGTCGGCGGCTCATTGGTTGGTAAGAATTATGAAGACAAATCTCAAGCTTTGCCTTGGTATCTGCTTTGGAATGATGGAAGTAGCCCTAAGGTGACCTTGTATCTAAGGGATGAAGGAGGAGCAAGTTTTCGGGCTGATGGCACCTCCGTGGTGGCAGATGACAAATGGCATTTTGTCGCTGCTGTAGCGGATGCTTCTCAGGGGAAAAGTTCAATTTGGATAGATGGAAAAAAAGAGGCTGAAGCTGATTTTAACAAAAAGAGTGGTTATGGAACTAGTGAAGGGGTAGTGGCTATCGGGCGACACTATGATAGGTATACCAAAGGTATCATTGACGATGTAGGTTTATTTAATGTGGCTTTGAATGCAGACGATATAAAAACAGTTATGAATGAAGGTTTAGAAGTTTCGCTGTCAGTTTCTCCGTTGAGTAAACTTGCCATAACCTGGGGGGAACTCAGAAAAAGGTGAGTTTTATTCTTCAGTTAGTGCTTATACTTCTTCGCAATAAAGAAGATTTTGATATATGTAAACCTTAATGAACTAACTGGATCTTATTATTAGTTTAAGCTTTTTCTAATTGTTTGAATTTTCTTGAATCCATTCATGAACTTCGACAGTGAGATGGACTAAGCCTAGGCTAGAAGGAATCAAGTCTTTGTAGTATTCTGGTGGTTGTGGGGTTCGCGCTACAACTGAGATGATAACACTGTAAATGTTAGGTCCAATCGACCACAGGTGAAGATCAGTAATCTTATTATTATCATCCTCAATACATTGTGTTATTTTTGATAGCAGGTGCTCTGGGCCTTGGTTGTCCAGTAAGACAGTACTGGTTGTACGCAACAGTCCCAGAGACCATCGTGAAACCAAGGCAGCACCGACAATTCCCATTAGTGGGTCCATCCAGACTATACCAATATATTTGGCTGCCAGCAAAGCAACTATGGCTAAGAGCGAGGTGAGAGCGTCGGCTAAGACGTGAAGGTATGCAGCCCGGAGGTTATGATCATGGTGATGGTGATGGTGATGGTTATGGTTATGATCATGGTGATGATCATGGTCTTCGTCAGCGTGATTGTGATGGTGACCCAAGATAAAGACCGATGCTCCGTTGATGATTAAACCGAGGATTGCGACAAAAATAGCTTGATTGTATGCAATTTCTACAGGGTAGATAATTCGTTCTACACTTTCCCATATCATCATCAGCGCAAAGATAGCTAGTAATACTGCACCGGTAAATCCACCTAGAGCGTTGACTTTGCCAGTGCCAAAGCTGTATTTGATGTCTTGAGCGTGGCGACGGGCATAAATGTAGGCGAAGGCATTGATTGTCAATGCTACGGCATGGGATGCCATGTGTAAGCCATCGGCCAGTAAGGCCATTGAGCCGAAGATGCTACCCGTTGTGATTTCGACCATCATCATGGTAGCTGTGATAATGATAACGATGATCGTGCGCAGTTCACCGGGCCGCTTTTGATCTTGTCCGAAAGTGTGTGTGTGTTGCCAGTGTTGCAGCTTGGAATTGGGCTCTAGTCGCATTTGAATTCGTTCCCCTTATTTATGACATCACAGTTCACAGTATAAAATACACTTGGTAGAATGAAAAAAATTGATGGTTGTAGTGTAAACAAATTTTCACACTAAAGATTAGGCTCAAATTCTATGGTTTGTGTTAGTAAGCTAAACAATATTTATTTTTATAGATTCGACACACGAGTGTAGCTAACAATAAGATTTTTTCGAACTTTACCTGTCTTAATTATTTTCATTGATGCAATGCAACTTAATAGGTTTGGTAGTTGTCTAATGGTTCTTCTGACCCAAAGCAGTTATTATTTTATTTTTGATGGTTTTTTGGTTTCAATTATGTTTCTAGAGTATTGACAAATGTTAACATAGCTTGCATGATTGTGTTAGTTGGATGTTATATTGTCTTCAAACTGAAGTCTTAGGAAATGGTAGTATTCTAAATAATTCAAGGAGTTTACGATGAAGAATAAGTTTGCTGTTTTAGGAACTGTTATTAGCTTGGTACTGATTATTATACCTTCTTTGTCTTTGGCTGCAGGATTCACCGATGGTTTGATTGTCTATCTTCCTTTTGATGAAGGAAAGGGTGAAAAAGCCGAGGATGCCAGTGGGAATAACAATCATGGCATACTAGAAGGTCCACTTAAGTGGGAGAAAGGTAAATTTGGTAAAGCTTTACGTTTTGAAACTAATGCTGGTACTTGGGTTAAAGTGGAAAGTAACAAGCAAATGAATGTCAATGAATTCACTTTTATGGCTTGGGTGAATATCGAAGACTGGGTTGGCGGTACCAGGCAAATTGTGGGTAAATCGGTTCATGGAGGTTGTGCTGGTCGTGTTCAGTACGGACTGTTTAGCGAAGCTGGAAATATGAAACTCAGGTTGGCAGGTGAGGCTGGGCAAATCGATATTGGAACCGCACCACCGGACGCTGAAAAATGGGTTCATCTCGCTTGCAGTAATGATGGCAAGGAAGGCAAAATATTCTATGATGGTAAGGAAGTAGCGAAAGGTAATCCGCAAGGTAAACTGAAAGTTAGCGACGACCCGTGGGCTATTGGTCAAGATTGCGACCGACTGAACTATATTCCTACTGGTTTGATTGATGAAGTCCGCTTATGGGATCGAGCCTTGAGCGAAAAGGAAATTGGGCAATATATGGAGATGGGTATAAAAGAGGCGTTAGCTGTTAACCCTCAAGCTAAGCTTTCCGTGTTTTGGAGTAGCGTCAAAACGGAATACTAGACTAATTCTATTAGGTATCTTCTTTATTCCAAAAACTAAATCAATAGGAAAAACTCAGTTCAAATTCCCCACCAAAATTGAACTTGGATTGAATAAGGGTAAGGTTTTCACTTTTTTTAAATCCATCCTCCAATTGGTAGGCAAAAACGTTCTAGAACTGCAATTAGCACATAGTTTTAGATGATATAAGCCCTAATCCGTTTGAAGGAGGTTTTAGGGTGCGAATTAGGGCTTATTTGGTATTTCAGGAGAATGCACCAATGTTTGTGTGTTTATTCATTGATGCTGTAAGTTAATTACAGTATGAAAATCGGGAAGTCAAATAAAAAATCTACAAAAACAGAAGATTACTGTTTCAGTTGTATAAAATGTTTCTTGTATTTATAACCAATGACTACATTTTGAATACAGAAATTGTGATTTTCAGAAAAGCCTGACTGCTTTTGAGCAATCAGGCTTTGCCGACTTTGTTTTAGGGTTTAACTTATTCGTTTACTGTTGCTTTCTTTCCCTTAGGTTTAGGTGATTCTATGTTGTATTCCTTCAGTAAGTTTGCTATTTTTGACTTCATTTGTGTTTGATGTTGTTGACGCAGTTTTCTAACCGCTTGTTGTACTTCTTGGCGCTGTTCACTTGTCAAGCGTTTGGCTAATTTGGATGGTAAAATGCTGCCAGATTTACCCTTTACAATGCCAGAGCTTCGATGATCTCTGCTAAATGGCCTGTTTTGTGACATTCGTTGTTCTCTGCGTGGGTACTTGCGATTATGCCCATCTCTCCGATAATTTGCGTCTGATTTACCATGTCTTCGGCCGTCGAAACGGCTTTTATGTCTTCTTTGTTCATCATGACCAAAGCGTCCTTTACGTCGCATATCACCATGACGATGGAATCCTCTCTTTTTGTTAATTTCTTTTGATTTTGATGTTTTTTTGCCGTTTTCTATCAGCTTTTCTTTCGCTGTAGGATCAGGTTGATTGACCTCTGACATAGCAGGGAAAATAGTTACTGTAATACTAGCGCACAATATTGCTAGTACCATTGAAATTTGCTTTAACATTTGATTATCCTCCAAAATTTTTGTTTCGCTCTGTTTAGACAAAGCAACCAATTTTTTGTTCGGAATTTTTCTGAAATAATCAAAAACAGCGCATTATTGTTTGTATGAATTTGATTTCAATAACTCTAAGGTAAATAGTAAAAGGATTGCTAAAAATAAGGTAGGTGTACCAGATGAGACAAGTGGTTCTAATGGTGCCTGTTATGTTAGGAAGGAGGAGGAATCCTGGTCCAGGAAGTTTTTAAAGATTAGATCGACGAAGTAGCGATTTTTTAGATGTTGCGCTATCCACTGGACACGCTCAAAGATACCTTCTCCCGAAGTTTTCCAGGGTGCCTAGATTTCGTTGTATCTACTAAGTCTAAACTGATGACAAAGTGGGTATTCTTTTTTTAAGATGTCAGTTCGCTCGTAGTTGGTACAGCTGAAGGAAGCTTATCTAATATTTACCTGTCACCCCTACCCTTATATCAATATTCAGATTGCCTGACAAGGGTTTCAAACCTATGTCCATCTTTTAGTGTAAGCAAGAGATGGGCAAACTGGAGAGGAAGTACAGGATAAATAGAGAGTGTTGTCTTTATTTTGACGGTAGATGATAGCCGCGTTTCTTCACCTTAATCCGATGCAAGCTTTTTCCTTCCGTAATGTATAATGTTTTGTTGTCTTCGTCTCGACCAAAGGCTACGTTCGTGGGAAGATTAGGTGTAGGAATGTAAGCTCGTTCAACTCCTTCGGATGTATAGACATAAATTCCCGGACGCGTTACATCACGTACTGCTACGTAGAGATTTCCTTCTGTATCGACCACTAATCCGTCTGGACCATCCTGAGGTGCATAATCAACCAGAATTTTTCGGAAAGTTGCTGTCCCATCCATGGAGAGGTCATAGGCCAACAGGGCCATACGGCCTTTGTGTACAGGTGCTCCTTCTGGTAGTTGACTTCCGTTGGTTGTTCCGTTATTGTGGCAAACGACATACAATGTTTTTTGGTTAGGTGAAACGGCAATACCATTTGGTTTTCCCGCATCGGCGATGATACGATGAATTGAGCCATCGAGATCAATTCTATACACACCCATCACTGGCTGATTTATCGGTTCATGGCCAACATATCTTGGATCACTGAAGTAGATTCTTCCTTTTTCGTCGATAGTAATATCGTTGGGAGAGTTGAATGGTTTCCCTTCGTATAAACCGGCAATGATTTCGCTTTTTCCTGTTTGGAGGTTTGTGCGCGTCAGTCGGCGCCCGCCGAAATCCGCTCCTTCAGCTGCGATGAGTCTTCCTTGGTCGTCAAATTTAAGGCCATTGGACATCCCGCTGGGAGAACGGAAGATTTTGGTTTGGCCCGTTTGGGGCGTATATGTCCAAATATGTCCTGCTTGCATTCCTGATTCGTGGGTAAAAGTAATATCACTAAAATAAACTGTGCCATTTAAGGCGACAGCAGGTCCTTCTGTGAAGTGTCCTAAATCAAACAACTTCTCCAGTTTGGAGGAAGAGATGATAATACTTTTATCTCCACTTGGAGTTGGTGTTGTCTCGGATTTTACTGGTGTATGGATAGAAATTAGAAAAACAGCCGCAACTGAAATTAGGAATAATATCTTTGATCTCAACCGATTCTTCAACATAGGAAACTCCCAATTCAAATTTTAGTTTTTGGTCGAAACCATTCTAGCAGATAACTTTTGACGAATCAAAGGAAGTTGATATGATGCTGATTCTATTTATGCTCTTTCGAAAATCGAAAAATGACTTTTGGGTGACATCAATATTCAATAGTGTCATAATGAAACAGGAGACATTTTAGATGCAAAAAGATAAAATTCGACTTGCTATTATTGGTTGTGGTGGAATGGCAAGGGCTCATCTGAACGCTTATATTTACCTCAAGAACTTGGGGATAAACATATTTGATTTCGTGGCTATGTGTGATGTTGACCTGAATCGTGCACAAGAATTTGCTGTGACCGCAGCTGAAAGCCAAGGTGGTGTTCAGCCTAGTGCATATGTTGATGTTAACGAAATGTTGGATAAAGAGTCATTGAATGCGGCCGATATTTGTGGCCCACATTTTTTGCATCATAGCCTTGCTATTCTCTGTTTTGAAGCAGGGCTCGATGTGATAGTGGAAAAACCGTTAGCTGTTACGATACGGGCTGGTCATAAAATGATACAGAGCGCGGAGACGCACGGCCGGATTCTAGCGACTGCGGAACAAGTACGGCGTTGGGTCGGCCCGCGAACAGTTGAATGGCTGATCAATAAAGAGAAGATGATTGGCCAGCCACGCATGTTCTTTCGACAAGGAATTGGTGGTCCTACTGATCCTGAGAATTTGTTGCGTGATGAACCAATGGTCTGGCGAAGAGACAAGTTGACCAGTGGTGGTAATGGTATTATCGATGGCGGGGTGCACTACGTCGATTTGTTGATTTATTTCTTTGGTGAGCCTGATGAGATTTATGCTCGAGTAGAGAATCTAAATCAGTTCCAGTTTCGAGCTGAGGATGGGAGGTATGTTTCCCAAACGGTTGAGGATACTGCTTTAGCAACTATTACATTCAAAAATGGGGTTATTGGTCAATGGGTGAGCACTAGTGCTGCACCAGGGCATGGCATGGGTTACAATTGTTATCATGGCAGTCTTGGTTCCATATACAGTGGAGGTGGCTATCCAGAACAGCCTGAATTACAATTTTGGGATGGGGTTAGGCGAGAAAAGGATGATTTACAGAAGGCATATATGGGAAGCCTAAGCCAGGAAGAGAAAAACAGCTTGTTTCCGCATGATATTACCGAAGGTGTGGCTTTGGAAGTCTACGATTTTTTGGATGCTGCTCAGGCTCGTCGTCGGCCGGAACTTGATGGTGTTGATGGGTTGAAAGCGCAAGCTGTATGTAATGCTATTTATGAGTCTGGGTGGTGTGGTGAGTCAGTAAAGTTTGATGATGTGTATAATGAGAGAATTTCAGGTTATCAGGATGAAATTAATGACAAATGGGGAATTTGATTTACGGGTTGGGTTGTTATTGAGGACATGTTATTGTAATTTGTTTTGCTCATTATGCTCAATAGTATAGGTGTCTGTCGATCAGTGATTGAATTTGGGTTGAGGTTTTGTTATATTAAGTTAAGTATCTACCATGTTTTTGGGGAGTGTAATGAGGAAAGTAGGTTCTAGGGTTCGAGTGGCTTTCTTTGGAACTGGCCAGTTTGCCAACAAGACACATATACCTAATCTGATGAAAATTGATGGTGTCGATATTGTTGCCATCTGTGATATTAATCCGCAGGCATTGCAGTCCACCGCTGAGCAGTTCGGTATTTCTAAAACTTATCATGATGCTTACCAGTTGTTGGAGGAAGAGGAATTTGATGTTCTTTACTCCGTAGTCCCTGCTTTTGCCCGAACAGATGTGGAAGCTATAGCAGCCTCGAAGGGAATTCACATCTTCAGTGAAAAGCCGCAAGCTATTAAAATCGAAATTGCACAACATATCGATGCCGCGATCCAAGAAGCTGGCGTCTTTAGTACGGTTGGTTTTCGGGAAAGATATCGACCTATCTTTCAGCAAGCTCGCCAATTATTGTTGGATAAGGAGATTGTGCATGTACAATTTCATAGCTTCGGTGGATTTCCATCTCGCCAACTTGTTCAGGAAAGTGTTGATTGGCATTCAGATTTTGAACGAGGAGGGTACTCTGCTTTTGACTGGGGTGGGCATGCTGTAGATTACATCCGTTTCATTACAGGGTTAGATATCGTCAGAGCACAGGCTTTCTACCATCATCCTGATGATTATTCGAAACCATTATCTTGCTCTTTTAATTTTTCTTCCTCAAATGGTGCGATTATCAATCTCAACTTCATTTCAGCTGGTGGGCGACCAAAGGATAATCCATGGTTTCAGGTTTTTTTTGAACAAGGTTATCTGGCAATTTATGGTTATGAGCGTATTGAAGTGAATCAGGAGGTTGTCTACACAACTGAAGCTTTTGATCCATGGTTTAAGCAGGATCAAACTTTTATTGAGGCTGTACGTTCTAACGATGGAAGTCAGATTCTCAATGATTATCATGATGGCCTTTTTTCTTTAGCACCTATTTTAGCTGGTTGGGAATCGTCACTTTGTAATGGGAAGTGCATAGAGATTTCCTCGTTTATGACGCTTTGAATCAATAATTGAGTCAAAAATTGCGTACACAGGTTTCAATCACCCAAAATGATGTCGATTTATATAATGGCTTGGGGTATTTGGTTGTTCGTAATGCTTTTACTGAAAATCGAATTCAATCCTTGTTAGCAGCTGTTGATCGGTTGATAGATCGTGCACTAGCTGGTGATTGTGAAATTGGATGGATTAATAAGGACAGTCGTCTTCCCGCCCGTGTTGGGCACTTGTTATATCCTGACAAATATGATCATGCTTATGCTGATTGGTTGGGGGAGGATTTAGCACCGCATATCGAAGCATTGTTAGGTAATGAACCAGTTAGGCATAGTCTTTTTGGGATGTTAGCTAGTGGTGGTGGACAACCTTATTGTCAGTCCTGGCATCGTGATTTGTGTAAACCAGGAGAAGACGGGGAGGAATCATTTCTCCTCCGGCATCACGGAGAGTTTGTACAGCTTAATGCTCCGCTCTTGCCAGCAGATCGTTTTCTAAATATTGTACCTGCTAGTCATCTGCGTGCTTCTACTTTTCAGGAACTCACAGCTGTAAACAAAGATGCGAGCTTAAGCATGCCTGGGGCGATTGAGCTGAAGCTTGAACCAGGAGATATTGTTTACTATAATGCCAATCTGTGGCATCGTGGTTGGAATCCAAATGGAGATAAGCGTTGGACAATGCACTGTGCGTTTTGGAAAGCTGGATGTCCTGTTATGAAGCATGAATTTGGTCAGCGTGAAATCTTACTGAAGCATGTTGATGAAATGCCTATGGTTGCAAGTCAGTATGTGCAAAACTATATTGAGAATTATCCGGAATCAGACCCCAAAAGTTTTTTGCAACTCTAGTTTCGTTATGGCAAATTTTGTCTTGACTAACTTAAATATCAATTAAATTTTGTGGGAATTTTAGGTATATGAAAGTTGTACTAGCTGAAAAACCGTCAGTTGGACGTGATATAGCATCTGCACTAGGGGTGAAGTCTCGTCGTGATGGTTACTATGAAGGACGTGGTTATCAGATTACTTGGTCCTTTGGTCATATCTTTACTTTAAAAGAGCCTTCTGAGTATGATCTTAATTATAAAAGTTGGTCATTAAGTACATTGCCGATTACCCCGGATAGATTCGAGTTGAAACTAATAGATGATGTTGGGATACGGAAGCAATTTTCAGTAATCAAACGTTTGCTTCAGAATGCTGATGAAGTGGTTTGTGCGACAGATGCTGGGCGTGAAGGCGAGCTGATTTTTCGGTATATATTTCATATGGCAGGTTGTGGCCAGAGGTCTTTTCAGCGTTTGTGGTTGAGTTCTTTAACTGATGAGGCTATTCGCGAAGGATTCAGTAACTTGCAATCAGGTAGTAAGTACGATGATCTATATGCTGCGGCAAGGTGTCGAAGCCAAGCTGATTGGATTGTTGGCTTAAATGGAACTCGGAATTTTACTGTACGTTATGGTGGACGTGAAAGAATTCTATGGAGTGTTGGACGTGTGCAGACTCCAGTTTTGGCTATGATAGTCAAAAGAGATGATGAAATCCGTAATTTTCTATCTGAGCCGTTTTGGGAATTGATGACTCGATACAGAGATGTAACCTTTAAATTTAAAGGAAAACGCTTTGACAAAAAGGAAGATGCCGAAACAGTACAAGGGAAAGTTAGCGAACATCCACTTGTTATTGAAAAGATTAAGGGGAAAAAGCAAAATCAGAACCCTCCGCTATTATACGATTTGACGAGTTTGCAACGAGATATGAATCGTTTGTATGGTCTTTCTGCGTCAAAAACGCTGGAATTGGCGCAATCGTTGTATGAAAATAAGTTGTTAACGTATCCTCGTACGGATTCCCAGTATTTGAGCCAGGATATGAAAGGCAAAGTGGTTAGTGCACTTCGGAAATTGAAAATAGAGAAGCAGGAAGAAATAACTGGGCTAGATCTGGACAATCTTAGCTTTAATACGCGTATTATTAACGATAAGAAGGTTACAGATCACCACGCTATCATTCCAACAGGGAAAGTTCCTAGAGATCTGTCGACTCCTTCATCTAATGTATTTAATGCTGTCCTGACACGTCTGATTGCTGTTTTTTACCCAAAGTGTATAAAGGAAATTACTACGGTTGATGCTACCTCCAATTCCGTTTCTTTTGAAGCTAAAGGAACTCGGGTTGTTGACCCGGGTTGGACAGTACT
Organism: Candidatus Poribacteria bacterium; assembly: GCA_002709695.1. Lineage (GTDB taxonomy): Bacteria > Poribacteria > WGA-4E > WGA-4E > UBA9662 > UBA9662. Next base: position 64,761 of record PAQF01000005.1, on the reverse strand, counting down.
TTATCCAACACAGAACAACAAGGATAGTAGTGAAAATCAGGAACTACCCAAATTCGTAAAAGGAGAACAAGGAGATCATGAGCCTTTTATCAAGTCTGGAAAGACTAAACCACCGTCCAACTATAATGAGAGTTCACTTCTAGGAGCGATGGAAACAGCGGGACGAATGGTTACAGATGAACAGTCAAAGGATGCACTTAAGGATAGAGGGATAGGGACTCCAGCAACTCGGGCCGAAATTATCGAGACACTTCTGAGGCGTGGTTATATTGTGCGAGCAAAAAAGAGAATAACTGCTACAGATTTAGGTCGATATCTAATAGCTTTGGTTAAAGATCCCAATCTCAAATCTCCTGAATTGACCGGTGGCTGGGAATCAAAGTTGAAAGCTATGGAAAAAGGGGAATTTCCTGCTGAACAGTTTATGGATGGAGTGGTTCAGTTTACCAGAGAACTTATTGAGACTAGCAATGTGTCTGCAATTAATAACAAGAGCTTAGGGAATTGTCCTCGTTGTAGCAATGCGGTTATAAAAGGTCGGCGTGGTTATGGTTGTTCCAAGTGGAAGGGAGGGTGTGAGTTTGTTATATGGAGTGATTATAATGGGATTGAACTGAATGTTAGGCAAATTCAGGCCCTTCTTCAACACAAAGTATTGTTGTGGCCGATTAAAGATCAAGCTGGTGTGGAGTCGGTACTTTATTTGTCGGATGAAGGTCATTTGATGAGTATTGAAGTGCCCAAGAAGGATCGGCAGAAACCTGTACAGGCGAAAAGCCAAAGAGGCAAAAAAGCTGAAAAAGGCGAAAAAAGCATGGTACCAACGAGCCAACCTGTAACTCAGAATTCGTCGTTGGTAGGGGATTGTCCACTGTGCAGTCAAAAAGTTATGGCGCATGAAAATGAATATCGTTGTAGCAGCTTAAAACAGCAATGTAGCTTTAGAGTTTCCAAGACAATTGCGGGTAAAAAGATAGGCTTGCGTTCGGTCAAAACTTTGCTAAAGAAAGGAGAGACATCAAGGCTTAAAGGTTTCAAGTCGAAGGAAGGCAAAAGCTTTGAGGCGAGTCTGAAATTGCAGAACGGAAAAATCGAATTATTTACCGGGGTGTAATCACGGTACCACAAATATGGGAAACGTATGGCGGTTCACCCAGTCGTTGAAATTGAGAATGATATCTATTCTTTTGAACCTGCACATAACGGGGCAGGGCCGCTCTGGTCCCATGGGTCAACAATTGTTGCCCGGGCAGATGATGTGGTTTATGTGGCAGGGCTTGAGACTTTACCGGACCAGAAACCATTGCACAATTGCCGATGGTTATTATTCCAACATCGGCATGATGTCTGGAACTTAGTATATCGAGATGAAAGTGGGCGAACACGCGAACCTTCACCTGTAGGACTCTTGAGAAATAGGGAGTTGCTGGTTACTTGCAACCCAACATTGACTCAACCAGGAGAGTATAGCGGCCTAGCGGAACCAACCGTTTACCGATTTGACACAACAGGCATCCGGAGCGAGTGTACAAAAGAACTGCCTGTTTGGAAAGACCAACCTCGATTTACAGAGCATTCATACCGGACTGTTGTTGCTGATAGTGAATATAATGAGGTCCTCTATATTCAAAATGTTGGGATGGATGTTGCCCACATGTCATTCTTAGAATCAGGTGGGAAATGGTCTGGTGTGGGTTATATTCGTTGGCCATATGCTGATGAATACCAAGAACCTCAGCCTCTGCGATTATGTTATCCCAATGTTATTATGCGGGATAGAGCTGTGCATTTCTTGGGTGTTAGTGATGTCGTTGAACCGATGCAAGAATGGAAACGGTCGAAATATGAGGTTACTGGGCGTGAATGGGACTATGTTTTTCGCCGACTGTTTTATGCATATACACCGAATATCAAGGATCACCTATTTGGTCAATGGGTTGAAATTGCTAATTTTGATGCGACTGCGGGACATGTACAAAACAACGATATTTGGCTTTCCCCGGATGGAACTATCCATCTGATCTGGTGTGAAATTAACACAGATGTCCGTTTGAAAAAGAAATTCTTTCCTGATAAGGATCTCGTGTATAGTTTGAAATACTTGACCATGCGTAATGGAAAAATTCAAACATCCCAGACGTTAGCACGAATTTGTGAGCAAGAAGATGGACGGCGACCGCAGTTTGCCCGTTTTCACATACTCTCGGAAGGTACACTTGTTGTACTAGCGTCTTTTGTTCCTAACACACCAACTTCTGATCAGGTAACAGTATATTGTCTTGCTGAAATTCCTACTGGGTCAACTACTTTAAAATGGATTGATGTTCCATTGTCTGGGTCATTCTCAGGTGCATTTTTCACCAATACGGTTCGGGGAGGATCTATGCCGTCTGATATTATTGACGTCGTTGGGATTTCACCAAACAAAGCAAATACTGTGGGGTACGCTCGTATTCGAGTGGATTCAAGCGGATGATTGCGCAATATTAAAGATAAACAGGGATTGTTCGCTGGGGACAACGGCAGATTTTTTTGTTGGGTTTTGTATGAAGGAACTTTGACTGGGGTTGCCTCAAGATGCTAGTTAGCTATTTACTGAGCTTGCGTCTAGTGGGTCTGGCAAACGATAATTTTTTTAGAGACCAGATTGTAAAGTTGCAAGTTAATGAAGGAAGGAGTGGATTATGCCAATATCGTTGCCTAAATTGCCAAAAAGAAGGCTTGGACGGACAAATTTGGAGGTTACTTCACTAAGTTTAGGGGGGGCTGGGTTAGGGCGGGACGATGTTACTGACGATCAGGCCGTAGATGCTGTTCATCGAGCGATTGAATTGGGCATAAATTATCTCGATACATCTCCTCTTTACGGTGAAAGTGAGAGACGTGTTGGACTTGCTTTGGACCGAGGTTGGCGTGAGAAAGTCTATTTGGCCACGAAAACGGGCACGCATCCTCAATGGCGTGGAGACTATTCTGCATCTGGGACGCGCAGGTCAGTTGAAAATAGTCTGCGTTTATTAAAGGCTGATTATCTTGATGTTTGCTTGGTTCATGATCCGGAAAGCATGGTGCCGGTTGTGGCTAAGGGAGGGGCACTTGATGAGTTGCAAAGGATGCGTGAAGAAGGTTTAATCCATTTTATTGGTTTAGGAGTCCGTCAACATGAGTTTCATAAAATTGCCATTAGAACTGGTATTGTAGATGTCATTCTGACCTATCTTGATTATACTCTTCTCAGTCAATCGGCGTTAAAGACGTTGCTACCGATTGCTAAAGAGGATGATATTGGTATTATCAACGGAAGTCCAATTGCTATGGGGTTGTTGTGTTCTGTTGAGCCGGATCCCAGCGATCGCTATCCAGATGGTGAACGGGCGCATAAACTATGGTGTTGGGCACAAGAAAACAACCTTAATCTTTTACACTTGGCTATTCAATTCTGTTTGCGTCAACCGCTGATCGATACTATTTTGACTGGTTCAAAAAATGTTTCGGAAGTCGAACAAAATTATGTGGCAGCAACGGCTGAAATGCCCGCCGAAATCTGGGATCAAATACCAACTGTCTAAGTTATGTTTTATTTGCGCTGGTATAAGATTATTTTAAAATGTGTATAACTCATTAAACTGTGGTTGGAACAAGAATAACGTTGGGGTAGAGATTTTACAAATTATAAGATATTGACAATTGACAAGTTTTGGGTTAACCTGATATACTATCTCATCTTAGGGATTTTATAATCTTCTAGAGGTTTTACGCGTCCCCGACTTTATTTGCAATAGAGAAGGATTCTGAATCTATAGGAGTCTATGGAGGAAATGAATATGAATCGATTCAAGGGCATTGCCTTAACTTTTTCTTTGGTTTTTGTTGTGGTGTGGCTGGCTGGATGTGGTACTCCCCCTCCTATACCGTCAGGAATGAGCCCAACTACTGGCCCGGAAACCGGGGGAACCACTGTTAAAATTACCGGAGAAGATTTCGACATAAAAAACGGTGTCATTGTAACTTTTGATGGTAAAAACGCTCAAAGTATAAATGTTCCGAGTGAAACTCAAATTACCTGTGAGGCTCCTGCTGGTACAGCGGGGCAAACAGCGACAGTTAAAGTGGCGAACAAAGGTCAACCAGAAGATAAGAGGGAACAGGTCTCGCTAACACAGAAGTTTACTTATACTGATGCCACGCCGCCAGAGGTAACTACTACGGATCCATCTGGTAATGAAACCATTAGTGAATATGAAGATTCTATGCAGGTGATGAATTCGCTTACGATTACTTTTAACGAAGCGGTCAATTCGGGCACTGGTTCGGTTTTTGTGACTTCAGAATCTGCCGAAATCACTGGTAAAGCAACGGGCAGTGGCAACACTATTACGTTTACCGCTGACGAATATATGACTGCTGGTAATGTTTACTCAATTACTGTTTCGGGTATTGAAGATACTGCAGGGAATGCGCTGACAACACCGTACAAATTTAACTTCACAATTCAAGCACCGGATAAAGTCAAACTCTATAGAGTACGCCCTGGAGATACTTTGCCGGCGATATCTGCTCGCCCCGAAGTTTACGGTAGCAGTGACCGACAATACCAGCTGCGTTTAGTAGAAGCCAACCAAGACTATTATGATTTTAACCCCAATCGGTTGTTTGTGGGACAACAGCTGATCGTTCCTAGAGGAAAAGCATGGGGTGATGAGGTTGCAGCAGAATAGCTAAGCAGGTTTATCCTAAATGTACTTTCTTCTGAGGATGAAAGCTTTTATTCTTGCGAAGTTTTTCGTGTGTGTGTTGTTCTTATTGGGGTGTAGTGTGCGCCATATCCCGTTGGATCAATCTGCTGTTGAGCCGGACCCAGTGATGGAATATGTTGCTGGGAGTTACTATAGTGGGAATGGCATTAGTAGCCCGACGTTTGCTACTGATGCTTGGCGGATGTCGCAGTATTATCGAGGTGTCTCGTCCAGCCAATTTTCGTCTGTGCTTGGTTACCAAACGTCTGATCGTTTGAATGTAGATCCTAACCCGTACGATAGTTATCGTCGTAGTGAAGCGCCGATTATGCGTGCTCCAACCCAATATGCGACTCCTTCCGAACAGAAAATTGTTGAGACGAGAAGGCGTGCGCGGAGTCCACAATCGTCTGATTGGAGACGGAAACGGGTGGTTGATCAGGCCGGATCAAATGGACGTCAAGTTCGTCGGTCTTTAGAACAACGTCGTCACGCTGAGGGTATTGATGAGGATGATGGGTCTAACAAAGAGGAGTCGCGTCAAAAGAACCGCAAGCGTACGAGAAGGCGGAAGTAAAAGTAAGAGCCTCTTACTCTTCTTCTGTAATGAGTTCCTCCAAGCGTAGAATTAATGTTCCAAGTTGAAGTCGCAAGATAAGCGTATATATTTGTAAAAGCATGGCGATTTGCGCTTCGATTGTCACTTCACTTTCTCGAATAAGATGTATGCAATTCTCTGTTTTTTCCCGGATTTGATTGATGCGGTTTAGGTCTACCTCGGAGGTCTGTTGCGCCCCTATTTTGAGAAATTCCCAGATGCGATTTTGAATTTCAAGAAAGTAGCTGTTAGCTAGAGTCTGTCTTGATCTTTTTGCACTATCGACCCAAATTGTATTTGATTTCCAGTTTAACATAAATGCAATGCTGTTGATGATGACGTCTCGTATTGTGTCCTCGCCTGATATCAACTCTTCAAGGTTGGTTAACCCTTCCGCCTCGGCAGCAAGGGATCGTACACGTGAGTATTCCTTAAGGTTGGTAACAGTTTCCTCATTTTCCGAAATTAAGTTCCAGAGAGCTTCACTTGTGGATAGCATTGATTCTACCATGTGTGCCAAGCTGGCTGGTAAATTTGTTTGGATTATCAAAAGGTCTAAACCATGAATTTGGCTACGAAAACGCCAGACTTGGTCGAGTGTTGGAGGATCTTCTTGCTCAGCTACGATTGGAACTATATTTTGACGGATATAGGTAATAATATCGTTAGCAAAACGTCCTGAATTCATGTTTGTTTAGCCTCTAATGCGATAATTTGATCGCGAAAAATTGCTGCGTCTTCAAACTTCATTTCGATAGCTGCTTTTTGCATCTTCACCTTCAGTTCGGCAATTAGTGTCTCGTTGTCTTGTTCTTCAGGCTCAGTTTTATATGATGTGGGCGGCTCGGCAACTTGAAGGATTTTCGCCTCTTCGGGTGCGTTTTGGTCAATCATGTCACGGATTGCTTTTTGGATGGTTACAGGAGTGATGTTGTTGGTTTCGTTATATGTCATCTGAATTTTGCGTCGACGTTTCGTTTCGTTGATTGTATGTTCGATTGCTGGTGTCAAGTTATCCGCGTAAAGAATGACTTCCCCATCAACATTACGTGCAGCACGTCCTGCTGTTTGAGTTAATGAGGTTTCTGATCGGAGAAAGCCTGCTTGATCTGCATCTAAGACGGCAACCAACGACACTTCTGGTAAATCTAACCCCTCACGTAGCAGGTTAATACCAATAAGTACGTCAAAGATGCCTTGACGGAGTTCTTTTAAGATCTTAGCTCTTTCAATAGTATCAATATCGGAATGTAGGTAATTGGCTTTAATTCCAACCTCTGTGAAGTATTCACTTAGATCTTCTGCTGTCCTTTTGGTAAGTGTGGTGACTAAAACACGTTGATTTTTGGTGATTCGTTTTTTTACTACGCCAATTAGATGATCTACTTGCTTGGTGACTGGATGGACTGAAACCTTGGGGTCAATAAGTCCAGTTGGTCGGATGATTTGTTCAACGACTTGGTTGCTATGTTCTAGTTCATAGTGACCCGGTGTAGCAGACACGAAAACCGCTTGATTAATAAGGTCCTCAAATTCTTCATAGCGAAGTGGGCGATTATCGAGTGCTGATGGGAGACGGAACCCGTAATCAACTAGTGTTTTTTTTCTCGACCTATCTCCTTTGTACATCCCGTTAATTTGGGGGATGGTTACGTGTGATTCATCTATTATAATCAGTAGATCATCCGGAAAATAATTGATTAAGCAATAAGGTGGTTCGCCAATTTGCAAGCCAGTAAAGTGTCTTGAGTAATTTTCGATTCCTTGACAATATCCAGTTTCACGAATCATTTCTAGATCGTATCTGGTTCGCTGTTCAATGCGTTGTGCTTCAAGCAGTTTGTCTTGGGATCTGAAGAACTCGATTTGGTTTTGTAGCTCGACTTCAATGTCAAGTAATGCTTGTTCTACGCGTGCTTCCTCAGTCATGAAATGTTTTGCGGGGAAGATTATAAGTCTGTCATGGTTGTCAAGAATTTCTCCAGTTAAGGTGTCAATTTCACTTATTCGATCAATTTCATCTCCAAATAACTCGATCCGATAAGCGAAATCTGTATAAGCTGGAAATACTTCGATAACATCGCCTTTGGCTCGGAAAGTCCCATGAGAAAACCCAACTTCATTCCGTGCGTATTGGATGTCAACTAATTTCCTTAACAGGTCATGCCTTTTGATGACATTACCAATTTCAATTTCCACGCATTGGTTACTATAAATTTCAGGATCTCCAAGACCATAGATGCATGAAACACTGGCAACAGTAATAACGTCATGGCGTGAAAGGACTGCTGCGGTTGAGGCTAACCGTAATTTGTTAATTTCCTCGTTGATGTCCACCTCTTTTTCAACATAGAAATCGGTTGTTGGAATATAGGCTTCTGGACGGTAAAAATCGTAATAACTAACGAAGTAATGTACCGCGTTATTTGGGAAAAAATCGCGAAATTCGTTGTAAAGTTGGGCTGCGAGCGTTTTATTGGGCGAAATAACCAATGTAGGTCTTTGCACCTCCTGAATTACATTTGCCATGGTAAATGTTTTACCTGAACCCGTTACGCCAAGCAGAGACTGGAACCGGTTTCCATTAAGTAATCCTGTTGTAAGTTTATCAATTGCTTGAGGTTGGTCTCCTTTTGGTAAGTAATCCGAAATTAATTCAAACGTTTCCATTTTTCCTCAGTTAATTGTGGGCATTACATATCATCTTTGGTTCGTAATCAGCTAGGAATGCTTCTTGGATAGTCTGATTCTTTGGGCATTCTTCCGATCGCAACAAACCAGTTTCTTTATCAATTTCACGAAAGGTTATTCCATTGGGTACAACAAAATCTTGGATTTCACCACGCATTGCTTCTTTCATGAATCTGGCCCAAATTGGTAATGCTGCAGTGGCTCCTTCATAATCGGTACTTTTTTGAGGATCATCGAACCCAACCCAGACGCCTACGGACAAATTGGGGTCATACCCGACAAACCAAGCATCTGTAAAATCGTTTGTAGTACCAGTTTTACCTGCTACTGGTCTCTTTACTCCCATAACCCTGGCACGTCTTCCCGTACCATTTTTAATCACTCCTTCAAGCAAATTGCTCAATAGATACGCGATTTTTCCATCCAAGACACGGCGTCGTTGTATTGTATTGTCGATGAGAATATCTCCGTTACGGTCTTCTACATAGCGTATGCTGGTTTGCTCGGTATAAATTCCATAATTTGCAAATACGGCATAAGCATTAGTGAGCTCGATTAATCTGACATCCGAGGCTCCTAGTGATAAAGCGGGATAAGGGAACAATCGACTCTCTATACCCATATTCGTTGCTAGTTGTACGGTTCGAACTATTCCTTCAGCAACACCGTTGAGATTGGTTTTTGTCTCGTTTGCTAATCGTGCAGTGGCGACATTAATTGACTTTTCTAAGATTGTTCGAACGGTTACATCACCATAGTAACGCCCTTTGTAGTTACCTGGAGCCCAACGTGTTCCAGGTATTCCTTCAGTGAACCAAGGTTCGTCAACGACTATGGTTGCTGGTGTGGCGAGGGGGGGGGCTTGAAACATCGCGGCGAAAACAATTGGTTTGAATGCTGATCCGGGTTGGCGCTGAGCTTGTACCGCACGGTTGAAAAAATTAACTTTTTGCCTTGTAATATAATAGTCTCGGCCGCCGACCATTGCTTTGATGTAACCTGTTTTCGGGTCAATAGCGATTAAGGCTGCTTGTAGGTAGTTTTCGATTGGGTTAATGCCCGAATCCAAAATTTTGTTCTCATCGTAGTTAGGTAAATCTTTATAACCTTTGTCTAACTCACGCAAATGGTCAGCAACGGCAGTTTCAGCTATTTGTTGCATTGATAGGTCAATGGTTGTATATACTTTTAGTCCATTGTTGTACAGTTGTCCTGCAAGTAAGGGAATATTTCTGAGTTGTTCGTGTACGTAATCGAGAAAATGCGATGATCCTCTGATTTGTTTGCTCTGTGATTTTTCAACCTCAATTGGTTTGGTAATATTTGTCTGGTATTGTTTGTCCGAAATAAAGTTTTCGTCTCTCATCAGTCGGATAACAAGGTTGCGTCGAGTTTTACAATTTTCTGGATTTCGAATTGGAGAATAGCGAGGAGGTGATTTAGGTATTCCTGCTAAGGTGGCGCATTCATGAATGTTGAGTTCAGATGCCGTCTTCCCAAAGTAACTTTTTGCGGCTTCCTGAACACCAAGCAAATCTCGTGAACCATAACGTCCCAAATTGATAAAATTCAGGTAGCGTTCCATTATCTCATCTTTGGAAAAGCGGGTTTCAATCCGGACTGCCAGTAAAGCTTCTTTAATTTTTCTGATGTACCTTTGATGTGGGCTGAGGTATATGTTTTTCGATAGTTGTTGAGTGATTGTACTTGCCCCTTGCAAGCTTCCCTGTCCAAGATTCTGAATATTATATAAGAGAGATCCAAAAACACGTCGGACGTCTACTCCCCAGTGTTCATAAAAGCGTTTGTCTTCAACAGCGAGAAAGGCTTGGATGAGTGTGTCTGGAATTTCAGAAAGCGTTACGATTTCGCGAGCAGCACCTCCTTTATCGTAAATTTCGCTCATTAATTCTGGAGCTAAGTCAAAACTGTTGAGATTAATACCATTTTCCTTTTTAATTGTCGCGATTTTTGTTTTGTTTAGGCTGATATTAATGATGTAAGGTTTTTTATCTGCACGGGGGTAATGAAATCCTTGCAAGTATACAACGAGTTTTTTTATCTCTCCGTCTTTTTCTCCTTGGCGTATGTACTGACCTGCTTGTAGCTTTTTGGTGTTTTCCCTTGGCATCTCTTGGTATTCTAGACGTTTCAATTTATTGATCAGAAAATCGACATTATCACCAATTTGGATGGTGGCAGCAGCAGCATAAATTTCCAGATGTTGTTTCCAAGTATCAACTTGGCTATATTCCAGTTGATCTAAATTGATTGTTTTTATATCGTTCCAGGATCTAAATGTTGCTCCGCATATAAAACCAACTGTGAAGAAAAAGATCGCTATGCAAAAGACAAAAATAAGATGTACACCTGCGGCTATTTTCAGTAAATGGCTGTTCATATCCTGCCTATTTGTTTACTACGTGTGCGATACTGAAACTACGCTAATTTTAGCACTGATTGCTTACCTCAAAATTACTGGTTCATTATACCATTTGTGAAAAAATATAATGCAAATCTGTCGACGTGAAAGACTAAATGGACGAAGAAGTCGGTATTTCTCAGGAGAGAGATTAATTTCCATAGAATACAAGAGGCGATTAATAACAGAAAGAGCCTACCACTCATGATTTTGTGATTAAGTCTTATTCCAAAGTATCAAGTCACTGGATTAACTGCCAATGTGCAGAAGATCTTGTATGCTAGTGAGATTGAGACTAAGGACGTGTAGGGCTGCCATCAGGTAATCGTGTTTGTGTCCAATGTTCAATTGCGTCTTGGCACGGATACTTAGCTGCAAGTTCTTCGTTAACATCTATGCCTAGACCTGGTTTCTGATTAGGATACATATATCCATTCCGAACTTCTGGTGTGCCAGGAAAAATTTCATAAACCAGTTCTGAAAAACGGCACCATTCTTGAACTCCAAAGTTAGGTGCCCATAAATCAAGGTGTAAGTTAGCGGCATGACCGACTGGAGACGTGTCGCCAGGGCCATGCCATGCGGTGCGTAAACCGTACATGTTAGCAAACATGGCTACGTTTCGAGCAGGCGTAATACCACCCATTTGACTGACGTGCATGCGAATAAAGTCGATCAATTTTCCTTCGATTAACGGTTGCCATTCACGCGGATTGTTAAACAATTCCCCCATGGCGATAGGTGTGCAGCATTGTTGTCTTATATGTGTAAACCATTCGAGGTCTTCGGGAGCGAGTGGATCCTCTAGAAAGAAGAGGTTAAATTGCTCAACATCTTTGGCAAATTTTACAGCATCGATAGGTTGAAGCCGTTCGTGAATGTCATGTAGTAGCTCGACTTGGTCTCCGATTTCTGAGCGAACATGTTCTAGCATTTGCAAGGTGCTGCGCATGTAGGCACGTGGATCAAAATAAGCTCCATCTGGTGATCCTTCTGGTTTTCGAGTTTGGCTCTCATGGCCTCCGTATCCACCCATTTGAACACGGATATAATGATATCCTTGTTCAGAGAAATTTTGTATGTCGTCGGCTACTGCCTGCGGAGTGCTTCCTCCCGCATGGCCATATACGGCTGCTGCTTCACGACATTTACCACCTAGTAATTGATATACTGGCATGTTTGCTTGTTTGCCTTTAATATCCCATAATGCTTGGTCAACACCCGAAATGGCATTGTTCAATACGGGACCGTTTCGCCAATAACTATTTACCATCGACATTTGCCAGATTTCCTCGATTCTTGATACGTCTCTACCTATCAAGAAAGGTTTTAGATGTTTTTCAATCGCAGTATGTACAGCGTTGAAACGTTGCGTAAATGTTGCGCAACCAACACCATGTAATCCTGGCTCGGAAGTTATAATCTTGACGATGATCAAGCGTGATCCACTGGGTTGTGTCATGATGGTTTGGATATCTTTTATTGTTGTGTTCATGTGGGTTCCTTATTGATATTTTGATGTTGAGGAGGATTATTACGTTTTTTGTTGTATGAGTTAAGTTGTCGAAGGAAATTTCCAAATAGTGTCCCTCTCTGTGGTAGGAAGGATACCGTTGTTTCATCGGATGTAATAAGAATATTTCCTCTGTTGCTATTTGTGTTTGGATTATACGCGAATATCCAGTTATGTCTACTTACATTTGTCCTGATAATCGGTCATTGTTTACTAATTTCATAGGCATCTTTAGAATTGGAATAAATGGGTCGGAAATAGTGATCGGTTTGACTTAGGCCTTCGATCATAATGTCAATAAAGCTTACAGGTGAAGTTCCAATATGGGACTTGGAGTTGGAACTAACCGATTAAAACTGTGTTGCCAACTGCCGCTCAAATTATTGACACCGTGCCATTTTCTTTTATTCTCTATAGTTTACCTATTTGTCCAATTTCATTGCTAGTATAGCAAGTTGAACTGTGACCGAAAGTTGGATGAGGACGGATTCCCTTATCCTGAAATTCGACACGACTTACGTGTTCTGATCAATCAGGTTTATAGGTGACGGAGAAATTATGTGTAATACCGTTGATATTTAGATTGTCAAAGTAGACTTCTGACCCTTTATCTGCAGTGCAGTTTATTAGTGTAATTGGTATCGTATGGATGGTGGGGTATAGATCTTGATATTTGACTTCCTAATTTGACCTGTCTTTTGCTTTCCAATATTGGGAGTCGTTTGGGAATTTGGGGGATGGAGAATTGTTTCTTGGGTTATAGTGGTTGTAATGCCGGCAGAGAGTAGAAAAAACGCAGCTTTTAAGGCGAGTTTTTTTATGGAATGATGGACGTTAATGAGAAGCAATCGGATAATCATGCATATTAACCCCTGTGGTTAGAAAAAGGCAATCTTAGATTTTAGAACTGCTTTGCAAATCGCATGTCATTTTCAAACATTAGCCTTAAATCTGTAATGCCAAACTTGAGCATGGCTATTCGATCGACCCCCATGCCAAAAGCAAAACCGGTAACATGTTCGGGGTTATAATTGACATGTTTAAAAACATTTGGGTCTACAGAACCAGATCCAAGAATCTCGAGCCAGCCAGTCTGAGAACAAACGCGACATCCTTTTGCTTTGCAAAAAATGCAGGATATATCAACCTCTGCTGATGGTTCGGTGAACGGGAAGAAGTGAGGACGGAACCTGACTTGTATTGTATCACCAAACATCTGCCGTGCGAAAGAGTATAAGACACCTTTCAGTTCGCTGAAAGTTACGTGGTGGTCAACGAGTAATCCTTCCACTTGGTTGAACATTGGTAAGTGGGTAATATCATAATCTCGACGGTAGACCTTCCCGGGAACAATAATGCGAATAGGAGGTGTCGTCTTTTTCATCACCCGGATTTGGACTGGGGAAGTGTGTGTTCTTAAAACAACGCCGTCATCTATATAAAAAGTGTCTTGTAAATCTCTCGCTGGATGGTCTTTGGGGGTATTGAGCGCATCGAAATTATAGAACTCAAGCTCTATCTCGGGGCCTTCAACAGTTTGAAAACCCATGCCCTTAAATATCAGTTGAATTTGATTTAGTATTTGGGTTATTGGGTGACTCCGCCCAGTTTGCCTTTGACGTCCAGGCAACGTGATGTCGATTGCTTCTTCCTCTAGTTGAAGTTCACGTTTCTCCTGATTGAATTTTTCTTTTATTTGGTCAAATTTATTGGTGATTTCCAATCGAATTTGGTTAGAGAGTTTTCCAATAATGGGTTTTTGTTCTTTTGATAGTTTACCCATTCCCTTCATCACATCGGTGTACAATCCTTTACGACCAAAATATTTAATGCGGAGCTTGTCCAATATTTCAAGTGTTTCGGCTTCCTGCATTTCTGCTAGGGCTTCGATTCTGATTTTCTCTAGTTGATCTTGCATGTGTATTTTCCTCTATGTAATGAGCGACAATTCTAGCATAAGTCTTTCGGTGAGTCAATACGATGCTTGAGAATGCAGTGCTCATCTGCTTTTGCGTTGAAACCTCAATATGGTTGTGATAGAATACGGAAATTTACGGTAACCTGAGTGGAGATTACATGCTCGTTAGTGGTCGGCTTGTTGGATTGGATCAACATGTTGAAATTGAGGTGATTGAAGGGGTATTTTCAACTATCACCAAAGTTAAAGATAATGGTTTTGACTCCCAAGGTGTTTTTATTGCGCCTCCTTTAATTGATGTTCAAGTTAATGGGTTTGCTGGTTATGATTTAAATAGTGACGATGTGAAAGTAGAAGATGTGTGCCAGATGGTGAAATCGCTTTGGAAAACTGGCACGGGTTTTTGCTGTCCAACTATCGTTACTGGTTCACATCAACGGATGTCTCGATCCATTCAAGCTGTTACTGCTGCACTTAAGGATGATGCTATTGGGAGTTCCATTATCGGGATTCATGTGGAAGGACCATATATTTCACCACAAGATGGTCCGCGTGGTGCTCATTCTAAAGAGCATGTCCGCCGACCAGATTGGGATGAATTTCAACGTTGGCAGGATATCGCAGAAGGACAAATTAAAATCCTCACACTAGCTCCTGAAACCGAAGGTGCTATAGCGTTAATCGAAAAGTTAACGGCAAGTGGTGTAGTTGTTGCAATAGGCCATACTAGTGCCAAATACCAACAGATTCAGGATGCGATTCGATCAGGTGCTACTATGTCTACGCATTTGGGGAATGGCGCCCATGCCCAGATCTGTCGCCATCCGAATTATATTTGGGATCAACTTGCGGCAGATGAATTACATGCCAGCTTTATTGTTGATGGTCACCATTTACCGCCTTCTGTGGTTAAAAGTATGTTCCGTGCCAAAGGGCTTGAACGTACTATTCTAGTTAGTGACGCAGTACATTTGGCTGGGTTACAGCCTGGACGCTACCAATTTGGTGGCCGAGATATCGAATTGACTGCTGATCAATCTGTTCGGTTATATGGAACTGATTATTTGGCAGGATCTGCTATTGAATTAGTGCGTGGGGTTGAGAATAGTGTGAAATTTGCTGGGATTTCGCTGGATCAAGCTTTTCAACTGGCGACTGTTCGGCCTGCAGGTGTGCTTGGGCTTGATAATCGGATTGGATCTATTCAGGTGGATCGAAACGCAGATTATATTACGTTTCAATGGGATGAACTGGAATCCAAAATTAATGTTTTATCAACCGTAATAGGTGGCCAAAACAGAAATTAGGTATGGGGGCATTTCGAGAACACTACATTGGTGGTATTGTGTCTTATTCCGTTTTCTTTGGAATTTCAATGGGAACAACTTTTGCTGGTCATTGGTTATT
The DNA here is from genome assembly GCA_002709695.1 of Candidatus Poribacteria bacterium. Lineage (GTDB taxonomy): Bacteria > Poribacteria > WGA-4E > WGA-4E > UBA9662 > UBA9662. Next base: position 49,476 of record PAQF01000005.1, on the reverse strand, counting down.
TCAAAAGCCTATTGATTGGAATTCAACAGTATCTACCAAATCTTGGTGGCATGTCGTTGCTTGCTTTATAGTTGCAGTGTTATTTGGGTTGTGGCCTGATGTCGATATTAAAAGCAAAAGCCAATCGGTTTTTTACAAGATTTTTATTATCATTAACATTTTCTTGATTTTGAAAAGGTGGTATATTGAATCGGCATTTTTCGGATTATTTGCTATGTTACCAATGATTGGAAAACATCGTGGCTGGACTCATTCTAGGATTACGATGTTTTTTTTCCCAATGATTTTTATCATTATACCTCTCTATTTGCACAAGGATATTATTAATGCCGAGCATTGGTTGTCTCCGACAAATTTGGGCTTGATAAAAACTTGTATTCCCTTTTATGTTGCAGGTTTGATTGGTTACGCAACGCATCTTCACTTGGATGGTGTCTTATTGACTATACCTAAATTTTTTTACAGCATAGTTAAAAGAACATAGCGAGTTACCTAAATACTGTGAAATCTATTCCGGTTGAGAAGATACTGTCTGGTTTGCCTAACTTGGAGCTTCTTTCTGAGCTTAATGTGTTTGCTAAAGCTCAGGGGGTTCAACTTTATTTGTTGGGTGGGTCAGTGCGGGATTTGTTGCTTCGACGTCCAATTAGTGATTTAGATTTTGTCGTCGATTGTGACCCAATTTCATTTGGGAAGCTGTTCGCTAATAAGGTCAGCGCATCTTTTGTTAAGTTGGATGATCAGCCGGCTACAGTACGCCTTGTGGTTCGGTCGGACCAATCTAATATTGATTTTACCCAGTTTCGATCCGGTAACTTGGGGTTGGATCTTCAGTTGCGAGACCTGACTATAAATGCAATGGCTTTTGATCTCAATCAGTTGTTTAGTGAACACCAAATTGATCTGATTGATCTGTATCATGGTTTGGACGATCTAGAGAACCGGGTTATACGATTCTGTAGTGAACGAGTCATAGCCGATGATCCGTTGCGTCTTTTACGTGCTTACCGTTTTTCTGCACAACTGAGGTTTGATCTGCCGGTAGAAACAATTGCGTTGACCAAAAAGTATGCTGACAGGTTAATTAAAGTTTCGATGGAGCGGGTCAGTGGTGAATTATTAAAAACCTTATCAGTTTCAGATTCTGTGGATACCTTACGTTTGTTATCCAGTAACCAGATCTTGTCATCGGTTTTCCCTGGTTTGGGAGTGACAGGCGAAGATTTAGCTGCTATTGCTGCCTTTGAATCCGAAAGGATACTAGATATTCTCCAACCATACTATAAGAACATAGATGAATATCTTCAGACGAAGCTTCTTGGAAGTTTCAGTCGCTGTGAGATAGTAAAGCTTGCTATTTTCCTAGGTTCGACTAAGGCTTCGTTTGGGGTTTTAACTCGTTTGTGTTTAAGTAATAAGGCTCTTCGATTAATTAAATGTATATACCGTTATCAGTCGGATTTTGTCAGTTTAATAATTACTCCTTCGACTTCACGTCAGGAAATTATTCAATTTTTGCGAAAGGTTAAACAAGATTGGGTGTCTGTGGCATTATATGTTTATGCGAGTCTCAGGTCTCAGGGAGGCCAGGTACGTAATGCTGAATTCCGAATACCTGAGATAGCTCGTGTGTTCTATTTTGATTTTCTGGAAATTATAAATCAGGGTGGGCTAATTAACGGAAATGAGGTTATGCGTAAATATAAGGTTACTCCTGGAGTTGAATTGGGGAAAATTCTTCGTTATATTGAGGACCTGCAATTCAAAAATGTTATTCAAACAAAGTCACAAGCTTTCTTAGCAGTTGAACAGTTTTTGAAAGAAAAAGTGGGTTGATGAATCTTAATCTTGCTGATAATTTGATAGAAGATAGCTGGGAGTTGCATCAGCAACTTGCCCAGCGGTTATCGAATTCGGTTTCCGAATTACTTGGTCTTGATACCACAATGTCCTGTGCGATTGTGGAGATGATTGATGGTTGCGATTTTCTAGATGAAAACGTAGAAATTGTGTTTTGTCAAATCGGACTTCCTCCAATACAAGGTGCATTGATTCTTGCTATTCCGCGAAGACTGTCATTTTGGATCGTTTCTCAACTTCTCGATTATTCAGATGTTGAAGAGATTAGTAATCGTGATCTTACGAAAGTTGAACAGATTTCGCTTATGCAGTTCGTGAATTTAATAGTGGTTAATCTTTCGGAAGAGTGGCAACAGGTTAATTCCGAAATTCATGCTAGGTTTGATACTTTGGATGTAATTGGGGATGAGTTAGTTAGCACACTGCAAATGGGTGAAGTTATGTTGGTTGGTATCGAAACAATCATCAGTCAGAATATCATCGAAAATCTATGGTTTTGTTATACGGAAGATTTTGTTTCAACTGTTCAAATCGAACAAGAAAGGAGGCGAGAGGAATTGGATCGACAAACTAGGTTGCGGGGAGATGTTCGTCAGGATCTTGTGTCGACTTTAGAAATAGTTTTAGAATCGTACACTACGCGGATTGAAAGTCGATTGGATCAGCTTGAAGCGAAACTTGAGAGGTTGATTCAAGATGGGTGACCCAACTTAGGTTATGGAATGGACCAGACTAGTCCAGATAAGTTTAGTGGCAAAGGCTAGAACCGCAACCACTAGTATAATTCGAATCCACTTATCTCCTTTTTCGACTGCCCAGTGACTTCCAATCCATGCTCCCACTGCATTACCTCCACCGAGTGCAATGCCAATTCCCCAATTTACATGGCCATTTATAATGAAAATGATTAGGGCGACGAGGGTACAGAATAGGACAACGAACATCTTTAAAGCGTTGGTTCGTACCAGATTAAAGCCGTTTACAATAGTTAATGTTGCAATGATCATAAATCCTACGCCGGCTTGGATAAATCCCATGTAGATGCCTAGGAAGAAGAAAACAAGTGCAGCCAAGATTTTCCGAAGAATGCCCAGATATTCGATGTCACTTTGGAATTTCTTGAATGGGTTGGAGAGTGTTATGGCCAAAACACCAATCATTATTACCGCAAGCAGTCGGTTGAAAATAATACCGCTTTTGTCGAATTTTCCCAAGTTGATGGCCAATAGCGCTCCCATGACTGCACCAACCATCGCGGGTATTGCAATGAAAATGCCATATCGAAAGTCAGAGATCCCTTTCCGACGAAAACCTGCAATTCCAACTGTATTTTGAATCATAATTGCTACACGGTTGGTGCCGTTAGCTACTGTCGCTCCATCTAGACCGAGAAAAATCAGCACTGGAAGTGTAAGTAAGGATCCTCCGCCTGCTACGGTGTTGAGAAAACCTGCGCAAATTCCTGTTGCAACGACGATAGAAAATTGTACAAGGTAATGATTTAAGAACTCCAAATGCTAACTACCTTAATTGAGTCAGTCTAATTAATAATTTCATAGAAAAAGTTACGTTGTTTGGGGATATAACCGAGCTCTGAAACAAGACGCTCAATTTCATCCATTGGCATGCAGTATACAGTGCCTGCTTGGCTAACAACATTTTCCTCAATCATAGTTCCGCCCATATCGTTGGCCCCAAATTTTAGGGAGAGCTGTCCAATCTTTGGTCCCTGGGTAACCCATGATGATTGAAAATTTGGTATGTTATCCAGCATTAATCGTGAAATAGCCAATGTTTTGAGGTATTCAAAACTGCCTGATGCAGGAATATGTTCGAGTTCTGTGTTATTTGGTTGGAGTGACCAACAGATAAAGGCTGTGAACCCACCGGTTTCATCCTGTAGTTCACGCAGTCTTAGCAAGTGTTCGACCCGTTCACCATAATTCTCTACGTGACCATACATCATTGTTGCACTTGATTTTAATTCAATTAGGTGTCCTTGTCTCATAACTTCTAACCATTCGGCAGATGTACATTTCTTAGGTGAAATGGTATCTCGTGCGTGGTCAGTTAGGATTTCTGCTCCTCCTCCTGGAATTGAATCGAGTCCCGCATCACGTAGGCGTGTTAAAGTTTCTGTTAGAGAAATTTTGTTGATCTTGGCAAACCAATCAAGCTCTGGTGGTGAAAAACCATGAATGTGTATATCGTAATTTGATTTAATCCATCGTAGCAGGTCTTCATACCAGTCAAGTTTAAGTTTTGGGTGGAGTCCACCCTGCAGAAGAATTTGTACTCCGCCAAGGTCGATAGTTTCCTGTATTTTTTTGCCAAGTATTTCACGTGATAGTGTATATGCTTCTGAGTCCTTCAGGTGGCGATAGAAAGCGCAAAAATCACAGTCCACATGACATACATTTGTATAGTTGATATTGCGATCTACAATATAGGTTACATACGGCTCGGGATGGATCTTTTGCCGGATAAGATCTGCAGTGTTACCAATTGACAATAGATCATAACTTTTAAACAAAGTTAATCCATCATCATAATTAAGGCGTTCATTCAGTAAGGCTTTTTCCAGAATTGGTTGTATTGATGCGTCAATCATTATTTCACCTTTATCGTCAGCTACCATAATACAAATTCTAACATTTGTGGCTATTGGCGTCAATTTTTGTGCCTAAATGATAGATGGCATTTGTTGATTTATTTTTTTGTTTCAAAATAGATTTTGTTATTGAAGTACCAAGATATTCTTCAATGATGTTAGGATCTAGCCAGGTTCTAAACGATCAATGGTTTTTGCTCCAAATTAGGATGGTGACTTCCGGATGACATAGCTGATAGAGTTTTCGAGGACATAATGTTTTGTGGAATAGGGAAATTATAATGATATGGCATGCTTGACTTATGCAGATGTTTAAAGTCTTATCCCTTGAGCGAAAATATTTGGTCTTAATAGTTTCTTGACCAAAAACCATTTTTTTGATTCTTTGGGGAGGTTTCTTCGTGTGGCTCGGGGCCATAATGATCGGTGGAAATACTCATTATTTTAAAAGTTGGATGAACATGATATAATGTTTTACTTAAGTCGAATGATTACTAAAATTATATTATGGGCAAAAAAGAATGGATTATGTTGTTACTATAACTGCTAAAGAAACTGCCGAACTTCTTCCGTTAGAGCGTCCTCAAAGTTCGGTTGGACCGGATGAGGTGGCAGGAAAAACTCTAGTTACTTTAATTAGTGCTGGTACTGAGTTAGCCTCCGCTTATCTTGGGGAAAATTTTCCTGCTACACCGGGGTACGCAGCCGTATTCCAAGTTGAAGAAGTCGGTGAAAATGTGCAGGCAATTCAGCCTGGAGACTTAGCTTTTTGTATGGGAAATCATCGTTCCTATTATCGTGTTAAGGCTGACCAGTTGCTTCTAGTTCCAGAAGGACTTCCTCCTGAAGTCGCTGTTTTTGCTAGAATGATGGGGGTAAGTATGACAACATTAACAACAACTGCTGCTCGTCCCCCTGCAAATGTGTTGGTAATGGGATTGGGGCTAGTAGGACATCTTGCTGCTAAGAATTTTTTAGCTTGCGGGTACAACGTTTATGCTTGCGATCCTGTTGAATCTCGGCGTCGTATTGCCTCTGAGACTGGTATTCCAAATATTCTTTCGGAAGCTCCGCTGGAAGATCCTAAGCTCAACGGAAAATTTTCCTTGGTTATTGAATGTTCTGGACATGAACAGGCATTATTAGATGGGTGTAATGTTATCCGAAAGAAGGGGGAAGTTGTTTGTATAGCAACTCCTTGGAAGCGATATACTGAGCTTTCTGCTCATGAGCTTCACCATGCTATTTTTCATAAATATGCCGTTGTTCGTAGTGGTTGGGAGTGGGAACTACCGATGGGTTTAACTGATTTTACCGAAAATAGTGTTTGGAGTAATATTCAGGGTGCACTAAACTGGTTGTCTACGGATAGGGTTAACGTGGAAAGTATTTACGATTTGTTCTCTCCTGTCCAAGCTCAGCAAGCTTACCAAAAACTACTTCACAAGCAAACCGATAGACTAGCAGCAGTTTTTGATTGGCGTACTATATAGTTAACTATGCTCCTAAATTTGAGATTGTCTAGGTAAAGCAATTGAATTATATTGAGGCCGCTACCTCAACATGGCAGGAATGTCGTTCTTTCTTGGGACGTCACCCGTTTGCTATTTTGCCATTAGGGGCAACAGAGCAGCATGGACTGCACTTACCACAGAATACGGATAGTCTAATTGCTGAAGCTCTCGCCTTGCAAGTTGGCAGAGAGAGCATGGGTATGATTTTGCCAACAATACCAATTGGTTATTCGTGGGTTTGGCGTGATTATCCTGGTTCATTGACTTTTTCTTTCGATACATTTAGGGCTGTTATTAAGGATATTGTAGTTAGTCTTGATCGAAATGGATGTCGTGCGCTTTTGATTTTGACGACACATGGTGCGAATCCGCAGCCGATTAAGTATGCGAGTCGTGAATTGGTTGACCATACTGCGATACGAGTTCTCCGTGCTTTTTATCCTAATCTGAGTCAGATTATGACTGATGCGGATTCCACTACTTGGCAAAACTCAAATTTTCACGCTGAGGAATTTGAAACATCGCTAATGCTGTATTTACATCCTAATCTGGTCGATATGACCAAGGCCGTTAGTGAGTATCCACCGTATTCGTTAGCTTATGAAATGTCGACATTGCCCATGGGAGCTTTGAGTGAGTCTGGTGTGTTTGGTGATGCCACAGTAGCAACAGCGAAAAAAGGCGAAAGATGGTTTAACCTTTGTGTTGCCAACATCGTAAAAGTGTGGAAAGAATTCTTGGGTTTACCAGAATGATAAATCCAGTGATTCTTGTGAAATTAACTAGCAAAAGGGAGAGTATGTGATGGGAACCATAATGACAATCCAAGGTGAGGTTGAAGGAAAGGATCTTGGTATTGTAGATTATCATGAACACTTATATTTCGATGCTCCACCTTGGTTGTTGCGTGAAGACTTGGATTTTAGGTTGAATGATGTTGAAAAGTCAGCTCAGGAACTGCGTTCCTGGATGGATGCGGGCGGGAAAACGATAATTGAGATGTCAGCTATCGACTTCGGTCGGAATATCCATAGCACGAAACAAGTTGCTGACCTCGTTCCTGATGCGAACGTTATTGTAATTACAGGTTTTAACAAACCTTATTTCTGTGATCAATCGGTATGGCAAGCAAATGAGTCTGATTTGATTCATCAATGTATTCAGGATATTGTTGAAGGTATTGATGGAACGGGTATCAAAGCAGGGATTATGAAAGGGGGTACTGGCTATAATACGTTCAACGATTATGACCAGAAATTGATGCGGATTGCAGCCAAAGTGCAAGTAGAAACAGATGTTCCTATTATTACCCATACTGAAGCTGGGACGATGGGTTTTGAGCAGGTTGAATTTCTTAATAGTCATGGTGTTGAACCGCATCGAGTTTGCTTAAGTCATCTCGATCGCAATCCTGATTTTTGGGAACATCAACGTATTGCCCAAACGGGAGCTTATCTAGGCTATGATTGTCCTGGTAAGTCGAAATATGGGCCAGATGAATGGCGGATTGATTTACTCAAACGTTTAATTGCTGCTGGATTTGGCCAACAAATTCTATTAGGCAATGACCTCGGGCGACCAAGTTATTGGCGTAGTTATGGTGGAGGGCCAGGCCTTGATTTTATCCTCACTCGGTTTGTTCCACGTCTCTTATCCCAAGGGATTGATCAGCATATCATTGACGAGATATTAATTAATAACCCCCGACGTTTTCTTACTGGTGCTTAAACAAATCAGCTGCGGACGAATTGAAGAATTATGTCTCTTGTTATTGGTATTGATATTGGTACGTCTAGTACCAAAACTTTATTATTGAGTGAAGAAGGCACAATTGTTTTCAGTGCCAGCGCGAGTTATCCACTAGTAACACCCTATACAGGTTGGGTTGAGCAAGATGTTCATGACTGGTGGCAGGCAGTTTGTGATACAATCCGTCAAGTTATTCAGCATCTTGAGTCTGCTCAATCTTCGTTTGCTGTTAGAGATATAAAGGGGATATCTCTTTCTGGGCAGATGAATGGTGCCGTGTTTGTTGATGCTTCTGGAAATCCACTCCGTTCAGCTATCCTCTGGCTTGACCAGCGAGCACAAGAGCAATGCGATCGGGCAAATGATCTAGTTGGCGACCTTCTTCGGAATCATGCATTGCATGTACTGAATCCAATTAATACTTTGGCTAAGGTTCTTTGGTTGAAAGAAATGCAGCCCGAAATATATGCTGAAGTTTGCCATGTACTACTTCCCAAAGATTGGATTCGTTTTAAACTGACGGGTACGTTCCAGGCGGAGGTAACTGATGCTTCGGTCACAGCCGTATTAAATCTAAAAACCCGCAATTGGAGTGGGGAAATACTCGATGGTTTGGGTGTTGAAGAAAGACTATTTCCTCAGGTCGTCGAGTCACCAACGGTTATCGGCCAGATAACCGAGAGTGTTGCAGATGAGACGGGATTATATGTTGGGATGCCTGTTTGTGCTGGGGGGGGAGATATGGCTTGTATGGCTGTTGGCAGTGGTATTAGGCGTCCTGGGATTGTCAGCGTTGGAATTGGTACAGCGGGGCATGTATTGACCTATGCCGAAGAAGTTAATGAGGCGGCCTTTAATCAATTATGGCCTATGTGCCATGCTATACCCGGCAAGTATTTTTGGCTTGGTTGTTCTTTTACAGGTGGTGCTAGTCTAACTTGGTTTCATGATCAGTTTGGAGATAGTTTTACCGAACTTATTGGTCTCGCTGAAGGGGTTCCTGTTGGCAGTGATGGTCTATTTTTTATGCCGTGGTTTCAAGGCACTGCGACTCCCCACCCAGATGCGAATGCTCGCGCCGGATGGCTAGGCATCACGTTGCATCATACCAAGGCACATATGATTCGATCCTTGATGGAAGGAGTGGTCTTTGACCTTCGGCATTCTGTGGAATGCTTTAAGCAATTGCAATTACCAATTGATGAGGTATATATTAGTGAGGGTGGATCGAGGTCTGCATTATGGCGTCAGATTCAGGCGAATGTTTTTGGAAAAGATGTTCAAGTTTTGGAAGTACAAGACGCTTCTGCTCTTGGGGCTGCCATCATTGCTGGTGTTGGCGTGGAAATATTTGATGATTTTGAATCAGCATGCAGTATGTCTGTTGTTTTAGGAGAAACGGTTCGGGCTGATACTCGGCAGGTTGAGCAATACGAGCGTCAATATCAACGCTATTGCAATTTGTATCCAAGTCTGAAAAATTGGTTTCTAGGAGATTAATATTACCTGTTTCAAGTTCTAATCTTCGATCTCGTACAGACAGAATGGATTATAGTTTCTACATGGATGTGTACCCGCATATGCAAGAGATAGTGATGTAGCATACACTCTACTATCGACCGTTTTTTATATTTGCTTTATTAAGTTTTACCTTGAGGTAAGTTTTACTTGGGGCGTTTTAATAGTATTATCTGTTTTAATCTTCCTTCTATGTTCTGTGCTTCAAAGAAACTTCAAACTAACTGTCAACTAATCAGGACTTTGTTGAACAAACAAGTATAATTTTAGGATGATACCCATGGATCGCCAAGCTGCACTGGAGCTTTTACAAGAATACACCCAAAAAGAAGGGCTACTAAAGCACGCTTATGCTGTTGAAGCAGCTATGTGCGCCTACGCCAGGAAATTCAACCAAGATGAAACTAAATTTGGTATTGTTGGACTTTTACACGATTTTGACTATGAAAAATATCCAAGTCCCGATCAGCATCCAGAAGTTGGATCCCGAATATTGCGAGAGCGTGGTTATCCTGATGATGTAATCTATGCTATTCTTTCTCACGCTGAGTATCTAGGATTGGTGCGTGAAAGCTTAATGGATAAGGCATTATTTGCCGTTGATGAACTGGTAGGGTTCATAACTGCCGTAACCTTAGTACGCCCCAACAAAAATATTGCAGAGGTAAAGGTGTCTTCAGTCAACAAAAAGCTGAAAGACAAACGTTTTGCTAGTTCTGTTGATAGGGAGCATATTTGGATGGGTGCCCAAGAATTAGGGGTTGATTTAGATGAACATATTGCTTTTATCATTGAGGCAATGAAATCGGTGTCGGATTTACTCGGATTGGATGGACTTTGAAAGAATGTTGAGATGTGTTTTTTATGGGCAGAGATTATTGAGGGAAATAAACGGTGAGAAGAAAAATTGCATACTATATAGGATCGTTTTAACTGTACTGTTAATGGTAGCTTTAACCTGTTACTTGCCAGGGTGCACTGTGTTTTTCAATGTTCTTGATCGTAGTGTTGGTGTTGGGCAACATGCAAATCCGATTCATAGGTCCCTTGCGAAAGATACTTTACAAGAACAAATGCCAACTACATACATCTTGGATTTTGGAGAGCAACGCTTCATTAAAAATATTGCTATTTATTGTTATAAGCCGGTTAAGGATATTGCTATTTATACCTGTTCGTCAAAACCGGATCAGGATACGTCTTCCCCAAATCTGGGTTGGACATTCTTGAAATATGTCGAGTTTCCTATTGAAAATGGAGATATTATTGAAATCCAGATGGTGGTTAGTTACATCCAACTAGTTCAAGAGATTAAAGTGGGTACCCCTCAACCGAATTCTAAAAGTGGAATTCGACGAATTGATGCATTTGGAGAATATGGTAACGAGTTGGTGCAGGCTAAATTGAGGACCTTGCAAACTTTAATGTTGCCTGATCGTTGGGTCCTATCACACCAATCAGATAAGGCTTTGAAAACGTCTGTAGTGGAACGAGAGTTTTGGGAAGAACATTATCTTCAGGTATTTCAGACTAAGTATCCTAAGTTGAAGGATCTTAGATCAATTGGGGCGCCTCTCGATGGTTGGCCGCGAATTCAGAGACAAGCGTATTTAGATGCTAAAGCCACTCATGAAAAAGATCTGCAACAGCAGCGTGACTTGATCGACAAAAGGAATTTTTGGGCTGCTGCCATTGTGCCTGTTATATGGTTTTATCTCACTTTTTATGGATTGCGGTGGCATTAGCATGGTTGGATTTTGAATGAATTAGGGGCTATGAGTTATTAAGCTTTAGTCCGAAGAAGTGTGATTGTTCTAGTATTCTTAGGTGTTTTTTGGCTGGGTTAAAGAATTTTTTGACGATGTTTAATGATTGGATTCCTACGGAGATCTGATCGGTTAGAAAGACGGACGGTTTTTCGAGTTTATCTCTAGTAACTAGTGGATCTTTACCAGTTATAGAAATGGTTGGATCCCATAATGGAGGCTGTTTAAATTGGCTGGTTTTCCCCTAAGTGTAATTTTCCAATTAGTGATTTAAGATGGTAAATAAGGTCTACTGTTGTTGATGTTTCGTTGGATATTGGTACTAAAATCTATATAGTGTTTGGGTTCTCCATCACCATTCCATCTTTTTGCCGTTGAGCTGCTTCTTGTTGTGCCTGTTGACGCCATGCTTTGAATTCTGGTGTCATGGGACAATCATGCAGAGTTGCCCGTATACTGTAGGGCACGTAATTTCCCATATGCCACAAGGTGTTTCGATATAGAGCGAAGTCACCTGCCTCTAGATGCAATTGTACCGCGCCGGGCATACTGCGACAATATGTCAAACAAGTATACTCTCGTTCTTCTGTTGTCTTACCCTCTAAATTTGGCCCAGGGATGGGACGATCTGGAAATCGTTCTACCTCGCTGCGTAGATCGTGCCGCAAATGGCTACCTGGTACTATCCAAGTACAACTATCGTTGTACAAGGCACAGTTGATTTGATTAAAGAGATTTATGTCCAATAATCCCTGATTCCAGTGTTCTAAGTTTAAGCCGTGGATGTTGTCGCGCCAATCACGGTGCCAAGCTGTACAGTAAGGCATTTCTGCAGGTTCTAGAAGAATGCCGAAATCGTCGCGGTCCCCATGATGATGATCTGGAGTCAGTACCTTGGCAACTGCATCCACCAGAACTGGTAATTCAGCGTAATCAATGAAGGGTTGTTGATCGAGGTCGAAATGCCCCACTGGTTGTAGCCTCTGAACTTGTGGACCTCCTCGTTCTCGGGCGATTTTCCTTGCGACATTGCTAACTTGACGGAGATCACTGATCAGTGAGGGAGGCAGTATCTTGCCAAACACTGTGTATCCCAGCATGTGAAAATCTTCAATATGCTGGTCAGAGAATTGGAATGCCATGTTCTGGCCTAGTACTTTCAATTATTTCTTAATAGGCTGATTATCGAGATTCTATTGCATCCCGATATTTTCGTCAAGTGTACAATTTTGAATGCCCTCCACCGGAGCTTGGCCAAAAAGTGAGTGGTTTTTTTCTAGCTAGTGTCTTTATAAAATGTGGCTTCTATGGGGTTAGGAAACAGGAGATAATTTTTAGCCACTTCCAATTTGGCCAAGGTGTATAACAAGTTTCCTCAGCTAAGGCATATTCTTGTTTTTCGGACAATTTCGTGTGCACTTTGATGCCCTTATAGAGACCCTGTGTGAAAGCAAACCACATTTCGTTGGGGCGAAGTATTGATGTTCTATAATACTAAATTTTGTTAATCAATCTTTTTCTGGGCCACACGTGTTTGTGGATGATTTTTTTTTTCACCATTTTCTTCTAGCAAATCACTCAATGAATGAGGCAGAACGAATTCAGTGTGTTCATAATCAAAGTATTGTCCTAAGACAGTTTCAAACGGGTATTGGATAGCCGTCTGAATGTTTGCTTCAATCATGGATTTGTGAACCAAAAATACGAGTCTTTTGCCATTAGGTTAACTCCAATTATATCTTGATATGTGGAGTTTTATCAAAATTCGGCTAACCCGATTTCTATGGAATTATGGTTACAAAAAAATAGTATGGTTAATTAGTTGTGTGAATATGAGCTATAATATTGTGGTGTATTGTAGGTAATATTCGGTTGAGAAGATCTTTAGTTTAAGATAGCAAAAAATTCAATTTTGTTGATTTTATTTGTCAAGATCATTTGTCTCGTGTAGGTCAATTACCTATAGTTCTTATTGTTTGTGATTTGAATATGGATTATGGAACCGTGGAAATATTATGAAAGTGACAGTTAAATATTTTGCAGTTTGTCGTCAAATGCTCAATCGTGATGAAGAAGATATGGAACTTCCTGAAGGCGCAATTTTACAAGATGTGCTGGATCGGTTAAAAGATGAAAAACCAGAAATTTCCGGACTCTTTGAAACGATGCAAATGTCAGTGAACTGGCAATATGCTGACTATGAAACGAAACTCTCAGATAACGATGAGGTCGCGTTGATACCACCGGTTACAGGTGGTTCTCCCAACTAGCAGGTTGCTAGCATTAGCTGGAAAATCGGAGAGAGCGTCTATTTTCACAATTTAACCTAATAATAGTCTTGTCTGTTGATTTTGATTAGATTAGCCACTGTAGAGATCCATTGTTTTTAGTTGCTCTGCAATTTGGGCTGTGGCTAGAAAATTTGATTAGGTTTGGAAACCGGTTTTACTGATGTGTTGTATGTTCTACTTTATCATTATCAACCGGCATGTATGTATTTTTTAAATAGTTGGTTTTTTGGAGATAGCCAATTAGCAAGATAGCACGTGGTGTCACTGTTGGATTTTGAAGTTGCTAGTTTGTTGTGAAATCGAAATTTAATGCTAGATTATAAAACCAGTGATCTGGATACAATATGAAATTCGAGTTGGAAATTGATGCGTTTTTGGATGTACACAATGGACAAGATCAGCCTGGGGTAGTGTTAGCAATAGTTAAAAATGGGGATTTAATTTATCAACGAGGATATGGTATGGCGGATCTGGAACATGAAATCCTGATTACACCATCGACGGTTTTTGATGTTGCCTCAGTTGCTAAGCAGTTCACTGGATTTGCTATTGCTAAGTTGGCAATTGAGGGAATAATATCGCTCGATGACAATGTCCGCATGTTCCTACCTGAGATGCCAGGTTTTGGTGATAAAATCACTGTTCAACACTTGGTTCATCATACCAGTGGTCTGAGAGATTGGGTGCAATCGATGGTTGTTGCTGGTGTTCGAATGGATGATGTTATTTCGTTTCAGCATATTTTAAAAATGGTTAAGCATCAACAGTCTTTAAACTTTAAACCAGGGTGTATGTATCTCTACTCCAATACTGGTTATAATTTGTTGGCAGAGATTGTACAACGAGTAACTAAGCAATTGTTTGCTGATTGGACTGAGTCTAACATCTTCCATCCGTTAGGAATGTCAAATACCTATTTCTGTGACAACCATGAGATGGTTGTCAAAAATCGAGCTTCTTCCTACTATAAACATGAGGGAAGATTTTATAATGCTTTGAATAACTTGACTGCTTTGGGGTCAAGTTCTCTCTATTCAACAGTAGAGGATCTAGCCAAGTGGATCTTAAATCTCGATGAGAAGTGGGTTGGTGGAGATCAGGTAATTGAATTGATGCATCAACGAGGGACGCTAAGCAGTGGCGAACAAATTGACTATGCTTTTGGACAACGTGTAGGTATGTATAAAGGGGCACGGGTTGCTGAGCATAGCGGGTCTTGGCGAGGGTTCCGTAGTCATTTGGTTCGATTTCTGGATGGGAGGTGTGCCATTGTTATCTTGTCAAATTATGCATCTTTTGATCCTGTTGAGTGGGCTAATAAAATCGCAGATATACACTTTTCTGATTTACTTGATTCTGTAGATCTTAATTACACATCGAATCAGACCATTCGAGTAAAAGAGTCAGTCTATCCGGATGTGAGTCCCAATTTAACATTAGAGCAGCTGAAGGAACTTGAGGGGGATTATTATAGTCAGGAACTTGACACGACCTACTTCATCCTTGTTTGTGAAGGTCAGCTAATTGCACGACACATACGCAATAACGATATTTTGTTGGTATATGATGGAGTTGGTTTTACAAGTGAAGAATGGTTTTTTTCCCATATATGTTTCAAAAGGGATCATTATGGTCAGGTTATTGGGTTTGTGTTGGATGGGGAAAGGGTTAAAGACCTATATTTTACGAAAAGAGTGTCTAGCTGAAAACAGATCGATCTTTGTATGTCACTGGAGGTCAGCTTTTAATTTAAGGCCAAACTAGTTGTTATTAATGTCCGAGCATGAGGGGTAGGTATTAGCTCCCAGTTGAATTAGTTTGGGAGCGAGAGCGTTTCTGTATTAAGGTTTGACTATGAAGATGGTACCGGATTTTCTTTTCATGAGCATCATCGTCATAATTATTACCTTTTCTTCAGTACCTGTCTTTAAATCTTGGAGTAAGCTGAATTTTGACAATGATTTTTTTCAGTATGCTTCTCGTCATGAAGCCATCAGAAAAAGCTTAATCGAATACCATACCTTTCCTATGCGTTCTCATTGGCTCGGAGGTGGTTTCCCGACACTGGGTGATCCTGAAGATCCAACTTTAAACCCTTTAGTTTTGCTTACAATTTTATTTAATCCCATTATTGGACTTAAACTCATTGTCTTTTTCTCGTTGTTAATTGGCGGGTTAGCAACTTATGTTTTTACACGTTGTATCCTTGGGTATACAGAGTGGGGATCACTTTTTTCGGCATTGGTTTTTGGCTTAAGTTTGTTTGTTCCATTGCGAGTCCAAGATGGAAATCCCAACGAAGTTTATGCGACCTTCCTTCCCTTATGCTTACTATTGATAGGATTAGCCTGCCGTGGTTATCGATTTCCAATTATAGTTTTGCCAATTGTTTTCTACACTATGCTTTCCGATGGGAAATTGAATTGCTTCATGGGGATGTTTTACGTTGGCTTGGTTTGCTTGTTTAACTTGGTTCCGCGGTTTGGGGTATTTCCTAAGGATAAGTTGATTGATCGGATTGATGCTCGGCCACTTAAGGTGTTTATTCTTGTGATAAGCATAACGTTTTTTGTTGGAATGGTTCGAATTCTACCAGCTGTTGAGCACATAAATGAAAAAGGTGGTTTAGGGAATATTGATTTGTTCTTCTATACTGAAACCTATAACTTTTTTGGCTATACATTTGAACGGCTTTGGCAGGAAACGATTGGGTGGAAAGGTAGGCAGGGACTGGTCACAGTTGGATGGCTACCGGTTCTCCTTTTTGTAGCTTCCACATTTGTTTTTTGGAGAAAAACTTTGCCTTGGGGGATAGTACTAATATTGTTTGTTTGGTTGGTACTTGCTAATAATGTATCTGTTGATTTATTCGAGTTACTGCGGCATTTGCCAATATTTAATGCTGTTCGGCAACCTATCAAATATTTTAGTTTTCAGATTGTTTTTACTATTGCTGTAGCCTCTGGACAGTTTTTTGTACTGTTAAGTCGACTTTCTCATCGATGGTTGGAGCATGTAATCGCTTTAATCTTGATTATACTTGGAATAGTATTTCTTTATCCGAGAATAGAAAAAATCCAAAGCGAAACTTACAATTTTGCCTGTCCTCAATCGACTCAGCTAGAATCAGGATTTTTTCATATAAAGGGTTGGGGATTGAAGAGAAATCGTAAAGAGCCACCCTTTGCTATTACATACTTCAATCTTTTGAGGAACATAGGAACAATCGACTGGTATACAGGTGTCCCACTTGAAGAAAATGCTATTCCCAAATATTATGTGGGTACGGACAACAATTATCTTCCAAATCCTGAATATCGTGGGGAAGCTTTTCTCTTAGGAATTGATAATAGTGTGAGTAGTGAATTTCGGCCGAACTCGATTAGTGTTCAGGTCGAGCTGAAAAAACCTGATATCTTGGTTATTAATCAAAATTATCATTCTGGTTGGCATACTGATTATGGAAAGTTGTTCAATAAAGATGGGTTAATTGCATTGCGGCTCGACCGTCTTGGTGCCTATCAAATTTCTTTGCGTTATTATTCCCGTAGTTTTTATCTTGGGTTGGTGATTACGATTTTAAGTTTAGTTATCTTGGGATGGATCTGCTTAGCTTACCGAAGGACTCGCTTGCATAACTGGATATCTCATCCTTGGTTTTTTGTTAGATGCACTAGTCGTATGGTCTTTTGGTTAATTGAAGAATAACCTTAGATTTTTTGATTAACCATTCTTTGATAGTACTGCAATTCGATATCGTTTGAATTGTAACAATAAAGGGTGGATAAGTGAGAGTTGTTATCGGTGAATTAGTTTCTCCACGTGAATGGCCTTTTAACCTCGTTTTTTCCCGTGCTTAATTTGCATTACTTAGTACAGTATATTCCCATTTCTAATAAGGAGTACGAAAGCAAAGGTTTTATTGTGCGATATGTATGTTAGGGGCTGGATGTGTAAAGTGAGAGTTTTTTTATCTGTTTTTATTGTAGGTTTCGAATTATTTGTTTTGGAATTGGAGCTTTATAGGTTGGGGATATGACATTGGTGTCCTTTTTAATGAGGGTGAGAAAACCATTCATAATTACCTTTGTTGTATTGCTGCAACCTTTGTGTTTGTATGATTTTATTCTTTTGTCAAAGGATATGATTTATGGAGACTCTTCTGGGCTTTATCTCAAACCTTTACCTCGTTATGGTTTTATGAGAGTTCCTGAAAATGCTTTTACATTGAAATATTAGGCTTTTCAAAGGTTAGCAGCTGATTTTGCCCAAATTTATTTTCCTTCTCAGGAGTTCTCTTCTTTAGCCAAAGCTTATACAAAAGAGACCCTTGATCCTTGGTGGAGGCCATCGAGATATGCTCCTTTTATACATGCAGTTTTTTCACTTAGTTTTTGCAAGTTCGAATATGGTTTTGCGAGTTTCCTGCACATTTTAATTCAAATCTTGTTATTTTTTGTATCCTTCATTTACGCTTTTAAAGTTCTGTAGATAGGGAAAGATCTGTTTCCTGTAATCTTGCTAGTAAACTTTTGTTTGTTTCTTACTCCTGTGGGCCTTTCATGCTTTGAGCCAGGGCAGTTTTCCCTTTATGTTTCTCTGAGTTATTTATGGCTATTTTTAGGGTTGTTTAACAGGAATGGATACTACATACTTTTATCAGCACTGTTTGCTTATGTCAAGTGGACCTCATTTCCATTTGTTTCTTTGGTTATTTTGCTTTGGGTGCTAAATTCAAAAAGCATTAAAGAATTAAGATATAGTATTTCTCTGGCATCGGTGTTTCCATTGATGGTTGTTTTGCTGTTTTAACTTTATTTTGGTTATGGCATTCATTTTTTTATTGGACTTTTTGATCAGGAGATTACATATGAGCCTCAGGGGCTTAGCTTGATGAAGTTATTTCCTAGATTTATGGTCAAAATATTACCGTTTTTGCTGGTTATTCTAGGATATTTGAATATTAGAAGATATAAGAATAAGTTCTTGTACCAGATTCCTTATTTAATGGGCTCAGGGATTATACTTACTATCTATCCTACACTTGCATATGATTATAGCGTTCCTTGCGTATTTTGTTTTATCCTTTTGGTAATCTATTGGGAAAAGTGTTCCAACGTTAACGGGAATTTCCGAAATTTTTTAGTTAAGTACCTGTTTTTCCTTTTTATTATCATTGCTTCCTTCTCGGTATTTGTTTCAGAATTTATTGTTATTTACGGGTACATTTTGTTTTCTATAATTTTTATACTACTTTCGTTGCTTGATCTGAGTGTGAAGAGTGAGGAGAGTGAATTCAATGCTTTGGTTAATTGAAAAACGATATTGTGACTGAATGTATTGATTTGGTTTTGTGGTATTGATTGTGCGGGCGAGTAACATCGATGATTTTTGAGAGTTTGAAAAGAGAATGAGTATGCGGAATTTGGTAGCTGGTTTTCCGAATGGACACAAGCAAGTTGATAGGTGCTATTTCGGTTGGGAAAGCTGGTCTGTTTCAGCTATGGGGAGTCAACAGAAGTGTTGTCTTTAGGATTCGCAATCATCTGCTCTGCAGAGACGGTGGTTGCGAAAGTGAGCAAATGCTAAGGTTAACCCGCCTAATAGAGTGATTACTCGTTCTCCAGTTTCACCCCAAGCGTGTACGATCGAAGACGCACTCAGCCCGATTAATATCAGGCCAATACATCCTAGCAGAATTACGACTAGGTCTTTGTGATGACGACATCCCAGTGTAAAGGCAAGACTGCTGGTAGGTAGAACCAACCATATCATTAGTTGGTGGAAATTCTCACTTCCTAGTGGTGTGACCACGAGAATAGGGATCATGGTTAAAGCAACGGGCAAGGCCATACAGTGTATTGCGCACAGGACTGAAAACCCAATGGCGACTTTGTCCATAGTTGCTTGAAGCTTTTTGATTTGCAATTTTTCTTGTCTCCTAAACTTAGGCAAACATTATAGCATAAAGTTCTTGGAATTAAACAGAAATTATTCGATTTAAGTTCCAATGTGTTGAATCAAGATTCGTAAGATCTGATACTCATAAGAGTTTAATGCGTATTATAAATAGAGATGTCTGAGGGTAAGGGAAAACTGTTGTTTTGGATGTCAGCTTAGTGTTAGTATTTACCTTTCAAGAAGGGGCTTCGGGCAGGCGAATAAATTAGTCAATTAGTGCGGATACCGTCGAACGAAACCTCTTTATCAGATTGCATGATTGTTGGTGTTTAATAGTCTTACAGACTTGGATTGATTTGCAATTTGGCTAGCTCTGTTTTTTTGTTAATATTGTTCAGTAATTAGTGTTTTGGATTCTGTCGTGTTTGTTAGAGTGACAGCTCTTTTGGGGGGAATACTAGTATGAAAATATTTGCATCTATGTGCGCATTTCTTTTTACTGGAGGTTTTGTTGTGAGCGATACAGATTACTTTGTTTTGCGCCGCGGGTTGGGGAATTCTAAACAGGTCTTTGAAAGTACAGGTATGGGTCGTGTGGTGTTTTTAGGAGGATCAATTACGTTCATGTCGGGATGGCGAGACATGGTTTGTGCTGAATTGGAACGTCGCTTCCCGGAAACCAAGTTTGATTTTATTAACGCGGGAATTCCGTCGACTGGATCTACCCCAGGAGCGTACCGCTTGGCACGTGATGTGCTCAAAAATGGACCAGTGGATCTTATGTTTGAAGAGGCAGCCGTCAATGATTTTTATAATGGGAGATCAGATAAAGAGCAAATTCGTGGTATGGAAGGTATTGTCCGTCATGCTCAAAACATTAATCCAAACATTGATATTATTTTAATGCATTTTGTTGATCCAGAAAAAGTGAAGGAATACAACAATGGCGAAGTACCGGCAGTTATTAAGAATCACGAAAGGGTTGCCGTCCATTATAATTTGCCTTCTATTAATTTTGCGTTGGAAGTCACGGAGCGTATCAACCGTGAAGAGTTTTCTTGGGAAAATGACTTTAAAGATCTGCATCCATCACCTTTTGGTCACCAGCTTTATTTTCGCACGATTAGTCGTTTATTTGAATTTGCTTGGGTTGGTAAGTCTACCGGAGAAAATAGTCGAATTAAGGCATATTATCAACCTGACAAATTAGATGAATTCTGTTACGATACTGGTGTGTTGTTATCACCTGATAATGTAGAAAAGGTTAATGGTTTCATAATGGATCCTAAGTGGGAAAACACTGTGGGTGGTGCAACACGACCGGGTTTTGTGAATGTTCCTATGTTGGTGGGTAAGAATCCAGGTGATAGTTTTGAGTTAAGTTTTGTAGGCAGTGCCGTTGGATTGTTTGTTATAGCTGGTCCAGATTCTGGGCGTGTTGAGTATCGGGTTGACAATGGCAAATGGCAAAAACAAGACTTGTATACCAAATGGAGCCGAGGGTTACATATTCCTTGGGTTTATATGCTTGAAGCTGAATTGGAAAAGGAGAAGAAACATCGGCTAGAAGTTCGTTTACTTGACCAAAAGAATAGGCAAAGTCAGGGATATTCCTGTCGAATTGTTAATTTTGTCATAAATGCTTATGAGTGAATTACTACGATTGGGAATTATGTTTTTAGTTTGTTGTTTCTTCGACTTATTTGGGTAGTCTTAAATTTAGTATATGTACAATTACCAGAAAACCAACCGCTATTTTGCTCAGGTAGCAGATGATTTAAAAGATATTGCCGAAAAAGAAATTCTATTTCTAGGTGCCTGTGATACTCGTCAGGTTTATCGGGGGATCTATTTTGATGCAACTCCGGAAGTCCTTTATACGATCAATTTTGAATCACGTTTGATTCATCGCGTTTTAGCTCCATTAATATTGTTTGATTGTCATTCAGATCGATATCTTTACAAAGTGTCTTCACGAATTGAATGGCAAGATTTTTTAAGTGTTTCTCAAACTTTTGCTGTTTCTGCTACTGTCTCGCATAGTGCTATCAAGCATTCAAAATTTGCTGCCTTGCGTTTGAAAGATGCTATTGTGGATTACTTCCGGTCACGCAAGGGTGAGCGGCCATCAGTTAGTCGGAAAAACCCGGATTTATGGATCAACCTGCATATCGAAAAAAATAAAGCCACAATTAGCTTGGATACTTCTGGTGGGTCATTGCACAAACGAGGCTATCGTAAGGAATCTGTGCTAGCTCCAATGATTGAGACCTTAGCGGCAGCCATTATTAAGTATTCTGGTTGGGATGGTAGTATGCCTTTGTATGATCCATTTTGTGGATCCGGGACCTTGCTTTGCGAAGGGTATATGTTTGCTTCTCGTACCCCTGCTGCTTTACTGCGTCCAAGTTTTGGGTTTCAAAGGTTGCCGGATTTCGATCCATTGCTTTGGGAGGAGGTTAAGCAAAAAGGTGTACAAAAGAGAATAGCACTCTCAAAAAATACTGTTGCTGGAAGTGATTTATCCATGAGAGCTGTCAAATCAGCAACTCATAATTGTTCAATAGTTGACGAAGAAAATGTTATTAATATTGAACAACAGGATGTGTTTGATATTAATAACATAGAAGGGAAGGCGATCATTTGTAATCCTCCCTATGGAATACGGACAGGCAAAGATGTAGATCTGGGTGGTTTTTATGAAAGATTTGGTGATTTTCTGAAGCGACGTTGTTGTGGGTCAACCGCTTATGTGTACTTTGGTCAGCGTAGATACATTAAGAATTTAGGTTTAAAGCCGTCATGGAGAAAACAAATTTCTAATGGTGGTCTTGATGGCCGGTTGGTAATGTATGAATTATATTGAATTAGATGGGGCTTTTCGTGGCAATTATCGTAGGAATTTATGAACAGTAAATTAAATAAAAATGGTGGAGGGTATTGTGCTACAAGACACATCAGCGAGTCATAAAGCACTTATTGAAAGAGGGTTTATTCGACTTTTCAATGGGCAAGATTTAAGTGGTTGGAGGATTCCAGAAAAGGATAATGGGCATTGGAGAGTCGTGGATGGTGTCATTGATTATGATGCTCAGTCGGAAGCAAGTGGTGATAAGAATTTATGGACTGAAAGTACTTTCGTCGACTTTATTCTTCGGATTTCGTGGCGTTTTAAGCAAACATCTGGATTGTATCCAATGCCAACTATTCTTCCTGATGGTTCATATAAAACGGATGCAAATGGTGAGGTTATTAAGGAACTTCGTCCCAATGCTGATTCGGGGATTTATCTCCGTGGTACGGCGCAAGGACAGGTTAATTTGTGGTGTTGGCCCGTTGGGTCTGGAGAACTTTGGCACTATAGGAATGACAAAGCTATGACTCCCGAAGTTAGGGCTAGTGCGGTTCCGAAAGTGTGTGCTGATAACCCGGTTGGAGAATGGAATTTAATGGAGATTACTATGAAGGAAGATCGGGTTAATGTTGTATTAAATGATCAGATAGTGATTGATGATGCACAAACTCCAGGGTTGCCCGAGGAAGGGGCCATTGCTCTACAACATCATGGTGGTATCAATAAAGAAACTGGGGAATTTTCTCCAGCATCAAGTCTGATTCAATTCTGTGATGTTTACATCAAGGAACTTGCTTGATTTTGGCTTTTGCTGGAAGAATTGGATGAGATATTGGGTCTTTATAACCTTTTTTGAGTGGCTGTCAAAGACTTGGCAATGTGATGTGTTCGTCAAAGTGACGAATGGGCCAGTTGGGATAGAATGTCGTATACCGGGCATCTTTTTGCATGGGTATCAGTGAGCCACATGTTGAATGTTTATAAACTTTGACTATATTACTTTGTGTCTAATTTTCTGTCGTCATTGATTTTTAGTTTTAGCAAAGTGTTATCTTTTAAGTTATGCTAGTATAGTTATAGAATAATAGTTATTTTTACATGAAACTCGTTTTCCCAACTTACACGGTGAAACTGAAAGAAGTTTGATGAATGGAAAATGACAGATTCGAGATTGATTTATGGCCAAACGGTCTGCCCACTGACGCTAGGGTACTTCCTGATGAGCAGATTGAACAATTAAAAAAACAACAAACCGAGGAGCACCTTACTTGGGTAGAAACACCAACATTAACCCTTTATCCGGCGTCGTCTGAAACAGCAAATGGTTGTTGCGTTGTGGTGTGTCCCGGTGGTGGTTACAATATCCTAGCATGGCCCAAGGAGGGGCTGGAATTAGCTGAATGGTTCAACAGTTTTGGTGTCTCTGCAGCGGTGTTGAAGTATCGTGTGCCTCGACGTCATCCTGAGTATCCACACCGAGAACCCATGCAAGATGGGCAACGTGCCATGCGTTTGGTTCGTTACAACGCAGCGGGATGGAATATTGATCCTGAGCGTATTGGCCTGCTGGGTTTCTCTGCCGGAGCGCATCTTTCGTTGATGGTAGCAACACAATATCAGTTAGACAGTTATGGAGGTGTAGACACTATAGATGATGTTAGTTCCCGGCCTAATTTTGTTTGTCCGATTTATGCGGCTTATCTCGGGCCAAACTACAGTGATGATCGTCCAGAATTAGGCTCTTTGGTAAAAATCAGTCAAAATACCCCGCCCGCCTTTATGGCGGTAACCTTCGATGACAGTTATCGGGGGGTACAAACAGGCATGTTGCTAAATCAATTCAAGCAAGCAGGTGTTCCTGCCGAAGCGCATATTTATGCTGTAGGTGGTCACGGTTATGGTATTCGTCCTTCCGAGGATCCTGTTTCAAGCTGGCATCATCGATTGCAAGACTGGATGCGATCGAGTGGTTTATTACAGTTACCAAAAGAAAGTTAGCTTCTTCTCTTTTGAAAACTGCCTGAGGGAAATCTAATGTCAACAAAGTTCCAAGTTCGAATTGGTTGACGGGGCAAGTTTACTTGATTTTTTGCTTCGATCGAATCTATCTATCTGGCTAATAGTAGCATAGAGGCTAGCGTATGCGATTTTGGTTGGTGGGAGAATATCTAAAGGATTACCATTGAATTCTGGGAATATGGGTCAGGATTCAATAATCAGAAGGAAATTATTGATGAATACTCAGCAACCAATAAAGATAGTAATTCTGAAATATTCCTTGACGAAAGAAAAAGGAGTATTCAAATCGAGTACTCCTGTCTCATTTTAGTTGCTCATTAAAAAGTGCCGTTGAGAAGGTCGGGATTTTTCGTTTTGCTCGGATTACAACTTGAGTTGGGAAGGAAGTTCACCATCACCGGTTTTTTGGCCTTCGAGTAACCAGCTCAGATTGAAGCGAGCCATCTTAGATCCTTCACTTTCGAAGTGGAGGTATAGCCACCCTTCCGTTGCTGTTCCCGCTCGACCGGCGTCTATTGAAGAGTAAGCGAATTTGTCTTCATAAACCAATCTTTTTATAGGCCATGTTACCCCCCCGTCAAAACTAGCCCAAACTGTCCCATGAGTTCGTTTTTCTGCATTATCACAGTTACTATAGATCAGAATATCATGGTTCTTACATGGTAGGCGAACTAGTCCACCCATGCAACCGTAGTTGCTATTTTGAGGTCCATCAGGAAGTATCTCGCAAATTTTGGCTTCGCTCCAAGTCGCACCTCCATCATGGCTCCATGCGATCCAACGTCGTCGCGGGTTTTTTCCTTCTGGAGCCCAATGACGTCGTGAGTTGTAGTATATTCGGCCGTCAGATAACTCCGCTATTGTTGCTTCTCCTGTTCCATTTTCGGGGAATGGCTCGCTTGTCTGCCATGTGTTTCCTCCGTCATCACTGAAGATCGCGTTGGTAAAATGAGTGGGCCATAGGCTTTCTGGCCGGTTACCTTCCCCATAGAATCGTGTGGGTCTGAGCAAGCGACCTTTATATTTTCCATACTTCAGAGTAATTCCATGTTCGTTCATATGCATCGAGGGCAGTTTCCCGTTGCTGTCAGCATGAATTGTTACTTTTGCAGCTTGCCATGTTTTGCCATCGTCTTTACTCCGGTAGGCAGTCGAAGGTGCAGGTGGATGATTGTCTTCTACAAACACCAGGATTTCAGCGTTTATTTCATTTACGGTGGTTCCTCCTCCATGAAATCCTGATTTGGCGATAGTAATTTCTTTACTCCAAGTAACACCCCCATCTTCGCTTCTGCGAACGCGTATATTAGGAGACCCCCAACTAGCTAAAACTGTGCCGTAAGGAGTTACAACAACATTTGGAAATCTTTCGTCATCGAAGATCTGTTGGATTTCAAGTTGGGCTGGGGTCATGAAGGTTTTGATGTCGTTTACACTTAATTTAGCGAAACAAGCTAATAGACTGTTGGGTGTTATAATCACGATTAACCCTTTTAATATTTAACTATGACTTTTCAGTTAGCGAAATGGTTTAGGCTTAGTAAGATTAGCTTTTCTTTTTTTTGGGGCCTAGCGATGCAGCTTTCTATAATGCTCTGAACACGGTTCTAAAGTTTAATACCAGCATAGCTCCTACCCTGAGTTATTAGATAGAAAATAGCATATAAGTAGAATTATGTAAAGTGTGGTCTATTATCCAATCTATGTCATTTAGTTTAAGATTGAATTGAGTTTTAGAAGAACTATCTTGAGTTGATTATTATGATTTGAAAATCCAGCTAATGGTGTGCTATAAGCCCCTTTGTAGGTTTTTCGGTGTATTGAATTAGGAAGAAAGAAAATGGTTGCCAAGAGGGAAGAACTACCAGCTAAGAACAATTTATACTTGTTTGATTATCCAATATGGAATTAATGCGTGTAAACATATACCGTGCAAGTAAAGATTATGTACTGTCTAGTATTATCTCTGTTGTTTTTTTATGGTCTAGTAGCTAAGCTGATGTAAACTCAAAAGATTGCATATGGAACCTCTCATTTCTTGTTATGACAAAGAATTTATAGAGTATAATATATAAGTTAAGCTTGTCTTGAGGTTCATTCGAAGTTTGACGGAAAACTATAAGTCACTTGCAAAAGGAGAATCTATGAATTACTTTGTTGAATCCAATCATCTGCTTGATGATCCCCCATTACTTCGTCGGCAATTACGCGATGATGGCTATTTGTTTTTAAGGGATATTCTACCTACAGAGGAGGTATTGGGTTTAAGAAAATCAATCCTTGAATTCTGTCAGGGGGCTGGTTGGTTACGTGATGGGGCCAATTTGATGGATGGCTTAACTGATCATGCTCCGATTCTTGAAGGGCAGGAAGAATGGCGTCCAGTATATGCAAAATTGCAGTCATTGGAAGCTTTCCATCGGTTGAAGCTTCATCATCGAGTGCACGAAATTATGGAAGATATATTTCAGGAGTCAGTTTTCGCGTTGCCGATGACGATTGCACGTATTGCGTTCCCTCGTGATAACGAGCGTGGTACACAACCCCATCAGGATTGGCTTTACGTTGGAGGGTCTACGGAGATTATCTCCTGTTGGGCACCGTTGGGTAATGTGCCAGTAGAAGTGGGAGGGTTAAAATTATTGGTTGGTAGTCACAAGTCTGGTTTTCTCGTTCCTCGGCCTGCACCTGGTCCGGGTGGTAATATAGTGCCTATCGATTCTGATCTAGAGTGGTTTCAGACAGACTACCGCGTGGGGGATTTGTTGTTGTTTAAATCTCTTACTGTTCATGCTGCTGCTGACAACCATACGCAAGATGTCCTGCGTTTGTCAATCGATTTTCGGTATGCAGGTGAAAGTCATGTTATAACAGAAGGGTGGTTACAACCTCATTTTAATTGGTTAGGTGATCCATTTTCTTGGGATGAACTAGATAAAGATTGGCGTGATTCCTCTACTGCGCGTTATTGGGAGACGTTGCCAGATTTGAAAGTTACAACTCATGAACGCTTTGGAAGAGGCTAGAAGTTTGAATCTCTAGGTTATTTTGATCCTAGTGGCAGAGAAACTGGAAGTCTTTGTAATCTATGAAGGGTTTTGGGGAATACAACACGAATCTGAATGTTATGAGGTTTTCTGTTGAATTTTTCTAATAGCCTCTAAAATGTCTGTTGGTAGTGGGCCTTTCAAAGCAGCTTGGTAGTTCGCTTCAACTTCTGTTGGTTTCTGTGCTCCGGGGATAACGGAATGAATGGAACTGTTGCTTAAGATGTAACGGAGGCTTAGTTCATACATGGGTAGGTTTGTTTCATTGCTGAGTTGATAGAGAAGGTAAAGTCGATCTAAGGCTTTTTCTGTGGTCCATCCAGTTTGTTTAGGGGCTTTTTTAAGAGCTTCGATTTTTTTGTATTGTCTGGTCGCTAATAAGCCATCGCGGAACGGGCCGCCAGCGACAATTCCGAGGTCGTGTTTCTGTGCTGTTGGAAGAATATGTTCTTCGAGTCTGTGTGTTAATAGGGTATAACCGTTAGCAATTTCTATTACGTCAAAGCGTCCTGTTTCTGCCAATTTGCTGGGGAATTCTACTGTGTTACTTCCAAGGCCAATGGCGCCGATTGTTCCCTCATTCTTGAGTTTCTCTAGAGTTCTGAGCACTGGGGCGTCTAGTGTTTTTTTGTCCCACCCCCAAATTTCCATTTCCGGTTCGTGCACAAAAACCATTTCCAGCTGGTCTTTTTGTAATAACCAGCGTGAATGTTCGATGACTCGTCTGATGCAGTCGTCATTTTGGTAGGCACCAGTTCCAAATGATCTGACGATTGTGTCGTCTAGATGTCCAACTTTCGAGCTAATATGGACTTTTCGGTTTGGGTGCTCTCGTAGGGTACGTCCAATTAATTCTTCACTTTCACCTGCTCCGTACTGTGGTGCAGTGTCCATGTAGTTGATGCCCATAGTTACTGCGCTTTGTAAAAGTGCTAATGACTGTGTTCTGGGAATTCCAAAGTCAATTGTGAGTCGGTAAGCTCCCAATCCTAGGCAGGTAACTTGGTACTCTGTACGTCCCAATCTCCTAGTCTCTAATTTTTCATTCTTGTCATTATGATCAACTGCCATGGTCATTTCACTATCTAGCTGATCTTACTGTTACAGTGAATTTCACCTTCAGTGTAGGTCAACTTGCTGAAGGTAAAATATGTTAATTGTTTTATACTAACCTATTTTAAAGGAAAAGAAAATATGGAATACCGCC
Source organism: Candidatus Poribacteria bacterium (assembly GCA_002709695.1). Classification (GTDB taxonomy): domain Bacteria; phylum Poribacteria; class WGA-4E; order WGA-4E; family UBA9662; genus UBA9662. The sequence goes on along the minus strand of PAQF01000005.1, from coordinate 21,139 downwards.
GTTTGGGTAGAACAGGTTTGAAGGTTTCAGAAGTATGTCTTGGTACCATGACGTTCGGCACTAATAATTGGGGGATCGACGAAAACCAATCACGGGAGATATTTGGTCTGGCGGTTGAAGCAGGGGTTAATTTCTTTGATACTGCGAATAGCTATGCAGATGGTCGATCCGAGCAGATTTTGGGCAAGCTGATTAAGGAAAGAGGTAATCGTGATAAGTTAATTGTTGCCACTAAGGTTTTTAACCCTGTAGGGTCTGATATTAATGATTCTGGTACTTCACGTTGGCATATTATCTCCGAAATAGAGAATAGCCTGCAACGCCTTCAAACTGATTATATTGATCTTTATCAAGTTCATCATGTTGATCGTGAAACTCCAACTGAGGAGCGGTTACGGGCTCTGGATGACTTGGTTCATCAAGGAAAAGTTCGATATATTGGCTGTAGTAATGAATATGCGTGGCGGTTATGTGATGCATTATGGATTAGTGAAACCAAGAATCTTGCACGATACGAGAGTCTGCAACCGAAATATAATCTGTTGACTAGGGAGATTGAGGAGGAGATTCTTCCACTGTGTAAAGAGAAAGAGATTGGTGTTATTGTTTGGGGGCCTTTGGCTGCTGGGTATTTAACTGGAAAGTACAAACCAAATCAATCACCTCCGAAGGGTAGTCGCTTAGATTATACACAGGCTACAATGGATGGTTTTTTGGAAGCCAGAACTCAGAATACAATTGGCTTGCTTGGTGGGATAGCCAAAGATTTGGGAAAAAGCATGGCTGAGGTTGCGTTGCGTTGGATCTTGGCTCAGGATACGATTACTTCTGTCATTGTAGGTGCTACGAAAGTTGAGCAGATTCAATCCAATGTGGGTTGCTCGGGATGGGAATTGGAAAAGGATTTAGTGTTGCAGTTGAATGAGGTTTCATCAGTTTCGCCTCGTTATCCACATTCGATGGAAAAGGATATGCATTTGCGTCGGGCGAGCGCAGTGAATATGCCAATTCGAGAAGAAGAATAAATGTATATTATTAGCAAAAGAATCTTTATTGTTAGGGGTAATGACGATTTGCTTGCCAGATTTATGATTTAAGTTAGGCCTAATTCATGGCACAATTCTGTTATTTTGTTAATGATGTGAATTCGGTTTATGCACGAGATGACAGGTTGCTATGAAATTGTTACATTGTGTGACAATTTTGTTATAATGGTGTGTTCTCAGTTGTTTTATGGAATTTGGGTTGTAATGTATTCTGTATTTTTTCTATCTTAGGATGCTGTTTGAGTTCGGTTAAAGATTTAGTCAAGGATACTTTGTTAGTTGAACTACAATGTAGCTAACTTTCAAAGTCAAAGTGGGATCCATCCGAAAGAGAAGGAGTATTTTCATTTGATGCTCTGTCATATTTTAGTGAAGTTCTTACCAGTGCTGATTTTTTGCTGGTTGTGTTTGTTGCCGGTTGATGCCGTGCAAGTTACGGAGGTAATGTATAATCCACCTGGCGAAGCTAAAAAATCTAAAAAGGTAAAATACCAGTTAGAAACTTCTACGAAAAACAACGGCACCGATTACGAGTTTATTGAACTCTATAACGAAAAAGCTGATCGTCTAGATCTTGGTCAGTGGCAGTTTACAAAAGGCATCAAACTCCAATTTCCAGATGGGGCGGTTATCGAACCGAGGACTTACTTCTTGGTTGCTAAAAGTCCGGAAAAGTTGAAGCAATGGTATGCCGAGTCTTATGGTTGGGTGATTGATGTTCCTGTGTTTGGTCCTTTCAAGGGAACGCTAAATAACCGGAGAGATCGTATAAGGTTGAATGACCTCTCTGGAGGTTCAATTATTGATTTCTCCTATAGTGATCGGGGACAATGGCCAGTTGCTGCAGATGGGACAGGGCACACTTTGTCTAAAATCTCACCTCGTTTAAATCCTGATCGAGCTGAAAATTGGCGGTTGAGTGCCAATTTGGGTGGTACTCCGGGAAAGGCCAATCGACTTTATCGCCTTCATCAGGACAAGCATAGTCTGGTTTCTGTTGTGATTAACGAAGTTGCAATTTCTTCGAATTACAAAGGACAGGGAGGACGGCCTAATATTTCGGTCGAGGTTTATAATCCAACAGAGGATACTGTTGACATTAGTGGGTATTGGTTGAGTGATAATCCCGGAGAATTAGATCGATATCAAGTGTTGGAGGGTACCAAAGTTTCTGCTGGAAGTTATGTCGTGTTTAACTCCGACCAATTCAATTTTAAGCTAAATTTGAAAAACGAACGTTTGTTTTTTACTAACCCATTGGTTACTCGAGTACTTGACGTGTGTCAATTGCAAAGGTTGTCTCTCGTTTCCAGCCTGAGTTGGGGGCGTTTTCCCGATGGTATGAATGAGTGGTATGTCATGCCAACATCGCTAAAAAATGCCAACAAGGTCGAACTGAATTCGGATATCGTTATTAACGAGATTATGTTTAATCCTGCAAATGGCTTAGACAAAAATGAGTATGTCGAACTTTATAATCGAGGAACAACGGTTGTAGACCTTTCAGGATGGTCGATTAAGGGTGGCATTTCTTTCGAGCTCCCAAAGAGAACGACTCTCGCTTCCAATGCCTATTTGGTGGTGGCCAAAAATGCGAGTTGGCTTCGTTCACAGTACGAGTTGTCTTTTAATAAGGTAATTGGTGACTTTAAACAGGCACTTAACAACGGTGAGGACAAGATACTTTTGGAAGACACTTGGGGAAACCAAGTGGACCAAGTGCACTATTATGATGGGGGGCATTGGCCTAAGTCGGCGGATGGTTATGGGACAAGTTTAGAATTGATAAACCCTCATCAGGATAATAGTAATTATCAAGCATGGCTAGGTAGTGAAGAGCGAGATAAGGCTGAGTGGCAGTATATTAGCTACACTCGGACTTGTACCGAATCTAGAGATGAAGAAGCATGGCCCAAGTTCCACATGCATTTACAGGGAACTGGAGAAGTTTTGATCGATGATATTCGTCTGATCTCGACCCGCACACCTTTCTTTGCTCGTGCCACGCGCCGTCAAGGCGAGTTTATTATAAACGGTTCGTTTGAGTATGGGTTGGAAGACTGGGTCATTGTTGGTACGCACATCGATAGCTACACGACTGTTGATAACCCTCCTCACGGTCGAAAAAACTTTAAATTGGTTGCCACTGGTGCAGGAAATACTGGGCCTAACCATGTTGAAGTTCCGTTAGAGTCGGTATTAGAAGCGGGAGAGTCATATACTATCTCATTTTGGGCAAAATGGCAGAAGGGGAATAATTTGCTATTAACCAGATGTTCAGGCAACCAAATGGCGAAAATGCATTGGCTTCCAATGGGCAAATGGTCTGGTACGCCAGGTGCTCAAAATTCCGTCTATCAATCGCAAACAATGCCAGTTTTTAAGGATGCGTCTCATGCACCTGTTGTCCCGATCGCAACGGATATGGTTGCTGTCAGTATCCAGGTTTCTGACCCGGATGGGATTTCGTCGGTGACTTTGTACTATAAGCCCGATCGAGCCAAACAATCTTCATCGCATATCAAGGCTCGGTCCCTCCTTAGTGTTACTTCTTCAGTTTATCAAGAGATACCTATGGTATTGGATATAGGAAAGAACAATGGGTACTACCAATATCGGGCAAGGATTCCAGCACACTCGGCACATCAAACAGTTGCCTTCTACATTCAAGCAACTGATAAAAACGGAACAATAGGAACTTGGCCCAGAGATATTCGAGCGCCGGCTCTATATCGTATTGAGCAGAGTCGAGATCGGTTTAAGCCGGAATTAGCCAGTTACCGAATTGTCATGCAAGAGGATGATGTGCAGGAAATGGAGAGACGTCCTTCTTTGAGTAACCAGATGATGAATGCCACCTTCATTTTTAACGAAACTGATATTTACTATCAAGTTGGTTGCCGGTGGACGGGTAGTCCATATCGACGAGGAAGAGGTGGGTATCCAAGTGGTTATAAGATTCGTTTCCATGCGGATCAGAAGTTGAATGGTGTTCAACAAATGGCACGATTTGATCGCAACGACAATTCTCCCGGTGGTTATTACAACGAGCGATTGTCTTATTATTTGCTAAGCAAAATGGGTTTGCAAAGAGGATTTCAGGAGTGGATTACTGTTCGCTTCAACAGTGACCAAGGACACCCCATTTGGGAAGATATTATGCCCCCTAATAGTCGTTTTTTGTCGGTTTTTTACCCACAAGATGCTGGAGAACAGTTGTTTGAGGTGAGCTCACGTTTCGATTTTCGAGGTGACCCCAGTGACGCGGGTAATTTTGATAGTAGAGGAGCTGATTTCCGTTGGTTGGGTGTCGATGATGCTAGTCTATATAGATGGAATTATCAGCCGCGATCGCGTGAAAATAAAGGGGATTTTGATCATCTTTTTAACTTGCTGAGGGCAATGAATGACACTTCTGATGATCAATACGAGTTGGTTATGGACAAACATATTAACGTTGAACAATGGTTGCGCATGCTGGCTACGAGGGTGGTTGTTGGTGACTGGGACTTCGTTGGTGCTACGTCAGGTCAAAATGCCTATTTATATCGTCCCAATAAAAGCAAAAAATGGGAATTGCTCAGTTGGGACAACGAATGGGGATATGGGCGTGCTAATATGGAGGTTTGGGCCTCAAGTCCAATCATCCAGAGGTTTCAGAAAAGTCCAAAGCATCAGCACTTCTATTTTGGTTTTATGCGAGAAATGCTGAACGAATACTTTAACGTAAGTTACTTGAGAACTCAACTCCAACATTATCATCGGATAGTTGGAGGAACGTCACCGGAAGATTTAATCAAGTTTATTCAAGATCGTACGGCCTATCTGAATCAGGTTATTCCACAGGCAGAGACGAAAATTAGCTATATTAAGCGTAACGCAGACCAACTGATTCTTCAGGGGACAGCCCCTGTTGAAACTAAGTCAGTTCAGATTGCTCAAGCTAATGAATCCTATGTTGAATATGGACTCCAATGGACTGGGGCTACAGAATGGAAGTTAGTGTTACCCTCTTGGATGGCACCTGTTTATGTCAAATTCCTCGATTACAATGGTGAGTTAATTGGTGCTAAACATAAGCTGGGTTAAGAGGAAGGATTATGATATTTGAGATACAATCCATTAAACGAAAACTTTCTCCGTTTTCAATTGGGAAGTTGTGTTGGTTCCTTTTGGTTCTTGGGTTAGTTCAATTGAGTGGCGTTGATCTGGTTGAAGCTGAAACTTCAAGCCTAACTGAAAACGTCAAGCTACAATATAGAGCAGAGCTTAAATGTCGATTTGCACCCGAAAACCTGACCTTGGTGTTAGCTTATGAAGTTGATTCATATTTTTTAGAAGGTACACGTTACGATGTCCTTCAATCGATACTCAAATCAGCTACAATCGGTGATCGTGATGTAACTAAAGCTTATCGAATTAGCTTTGGTTTATCTGACTTGGAAGGGATGTTCATGATTGCTTATCAATCAACAGTTTCTAATGGGAAGATACTTGTAAAAGGTTTATCATCGTCTGAAGCAATTTGGGCTTTTTCGACCACTGCAACAGCTCTCAAGGTTCCGTTAAACTTCATTGTAGCTTCCGCTTTAACTGAATTTGGAGATACACAGCAATTTAATTACCCTTTNATTGGCCNATGGGAAACAGTGATTAAGGAAACNATTGCTAATCAAAAAAAGNCCTTAGTGACAGGTTGGTTGCATGGGCCAGATGGGGCTAAAATGACGATTACGGATGGTCGTTTCGATGGTATGGTAGTTNCTGATTACCCTGACAGGANTTTGNAGACAANCATNCTATTGNATTTTGAGGCTANCTTGCCNAAACCTGCTGTTGAAGTTGATGAGGAAGAATTGATGGCCGATTTGTGGCTTGATGGGNTTAGTGAAAGTAATACTAGTGAAAGNGAGATTTCCNATCCGGATTCATATGAACTGCCAGAANCTTACCAAATCCGAATAACNTACAATAGTGAATTGGTTAATCAAGTTTCTCTAACTCAAAGAGAGACTGATGTGGNTNAACGACTCTTGCAACAAGTTGAACAGGCNAAGCACACTTTGGTTNATGCCCATTTAGAAGGAGGNAATCTTGCTGTGGANACGCAACTCTNTGTNTCGNTGGATGATTCGGCANAACCATCGATTCTGTCACCCTTGTTATCTGATTTAAGCTCAATANTAACGCGACTGNAGTCAAGAACGAGATCCTTAATACGAGTACCACTCATGGACNNTAGCGTATCAGAAGTGTCCAAAGACACCCTTGAGCAGTCTAGTGACCCTAGCTTACTAGTATCGTCTATTGCCTTGGTTGCTTCGCCTGTAGAGGGAGAGAATGATGTCGCTTTAAGCTGGTCTCCTTCCTCCAGCACTAGGGTACAAGGCTATGAAATTTTGGCTAATGGGAAAGTCTTAGACTATATTGACGATCCAAATGAAAGAGAGTTTTACCATTATGATCTGATACCTAATACTCGGCTTACATATCAGGTTCGAGCTATTACTGAGAATGGTAATGGGGAGTTAGCAGAGTCAGAGATAACTGAGGAAATTGAAGTTATTGTGGGTACAGATACAACTCCACCATTGCCACCAGAATCGATTGATGAAGGTATTCCATTTAAAAAAGAAGAGTTATCAGGCGAAGACTATAAGTTGTCGGATAGACTTCTTACGTGGGAATCAAGTTCGTCGGGAGATACCGTTTCTTACAGAATTAAACGAGGGGATAAGATTCTGGCTGTCGTTTCTGCTGATGAAAACCAATACTTTGACAGCCAAGGCGATTTTTCCCGAGAGTATACCGTTTAAGCTGTTGATGATGGAGGTAACCAATCTGACCCAAAAGATGATGAAGATGATTGGCGGGCTATGTTTGGGCAGTTAGAACAATACGCTAGTGAGGGAGAGTTAGGGAAGTTAATTGTCAAATCTGAACGTGTTAGGGCCAATGTTCCCTTCCCTGGCATTGCCCGATATTTACGTGAGAGGCTAATCGATGCTTTTTCATCCCATCAAGAGTTATCAAAGCTAATAAAAGTGTATGCTTCTGTGTTGGAAAGCGAGGAAGGTTCGAGCACAACCAATTCTGACCAATTGAGACATTATAGATTAGTGTTAGCTGCTGCCTATTTGGCGGCTAATCGAGCGGAGCAGGCAATTAAAACCTATCAGCAACTTTTGGTTGATGCTGATGCTTCTGAACGGATAGAACTTACGATGAATCTTGCTCAAGCGTACCAAAAGAAAGGGGACGCACAACAGGCTATTGCTATTTTGGTTTTGGCCATCAAAGAACAGCCCAACTATTATGGCTTTCACAGGTTATTAGCTGAGTCGTATGCTGATTTAAAGATGATGTCTAAAGTTCAAGAGATCGCTCAGCGACTGCAAAAAGAGCTTGATCGTATTGACAAATCAGATAGAAGAAATAGGAGGTTCGGTGATAGAGAAGAAGATATTTTCTCTTCCCTTGGGCATATCTATATGACGGCCAGAGATTATGATCGTGCAGTTACTATCTTCAAGAAAGGTATCCTTGACGGCCGTAATAGGGATTTGATTCGCTCATTAGCTGATGCCTATCAAGCTGCAGGCCGAATTGAGACTGCCGAGCAAATTCGAGCTTCAACCGAGTCGAACGGAGAAGAGGATCGACGGAATAGGAGATCTCGTCGATCCGAAGGGATTGTCCCAAACACATTGATGGTGGATGTCAATGGGGACGAAATTTCGTTGTCTAGTTTCGCAGACAAAATTATAATTCTCCACTTTTTCTCTTTGAATGAATCCAAGGCCAATCTGCAAACACTAAACGAATTTTGTCAAGATAAGAAAAGTAGCTTGCAGGTTGTTGGCATCATGGAGGGGCATTTTTCTGAGGAAGGTTGGTTTGCAAAGAAGATGGATAATCTGGAAAAACTCAGCTTTCCGGTAGTCCGGTTCAATCAAGCTGAGTGGGATTTGTTTGAGTTTGCGGTTGGTTTTCCAATTAGGGCTGTTCCTGCTACGCTAACGGTTATTGGTGATGGATTATTAATTGATCAGAAACATTATGCTGATTTGTCGACCGGAACCTTGGAAGACTTGGTCAAGTCAACTCGCCAGAGAAGAAGTAGTATGGATCGTGATCCAAATGTCTTATGGGCCAATCGAGTAGTGAAATTTAGCAGCCAATACTCTGATGCGGATTGGTCGGCAGAGCAAGCGCTTGGCCCTCCTGATACTTATCCTGATCATGGAGATCGACCAACTGCTTGGTGCCCTGAAGTGAACAATACCGACCGAACTGAATTTATTCGGGTTGGTTTTGAGTCTCCAACCTATATGGAAGGATTGAAGGTTTATGAGACGTGTAACCCAGGCGTGATTGTTCAGGTTTTTGCCTTTGATGAGGCTGGGCAGAGGTATTCATTGTGGCAACGCGAAAGACCTGAAACCACTTTTGTGAAAAAGCGGATTTTTCGAATCCAACTGCCGTCTACGGCGTACAAAGTTGATATGGTGGAGATTCATCTGAGACCTCAAGCTAGGTCTGGATGGAGCCAAATCGATGCGATAGGTCTTCTTTATCCACAGGATTAAGATTGGTTTTACAAACTGATGGAGCTGAAGGTCAGATGTTGTCTGTTTTTGGGAATAAGTGGTTGTGGAAGGTTAGATGATGAGCAAAATCCTAGGATTAGGAGTTGCTGGTTTCATTAAATGCTTTTAGGTTATTGTGTTTTTTTGTTTCCTCGGTTTTAGTGATTGGCAATCTGGCTAGGATTAAGAGGTTGTTTCGTCACCTTGACTTACAGTTTTAGCGAGTGTTTAGGCATCTGTTTGTTGTCCTTCGTAGTCATTATGTTCTATATGGTTGTTGTTTGGAGGTTTTGCTAATACTGTTAAAATTAATTTGAGACATAGATTTTTGGTATGAGTGGTAAGCGCAGCAGAAAATGGAATTTCAGTGAAAATTGGAGAAAAGGCTTTGGAAAATCGTGTTTATCAGATTGCTGTTTTGAAAGGTGATGGAATTGGTCCTGAAGTTGTTGATGAGTCGATTCGTATTGTTGAGACGTTGGAGAGGGAAATTGGTCAGATTTGTCACTTCATACAATATCCGTGTGGGGCACAATGTTATGTAGATCAGGGAGATCCTTTACCTGAATCAACTTTGGAAGGATGCCGTCAAGCGGAAGCAATACTCTTGGGGGCGATGGGGCTTCCAGACGTGCGTTGGCCAGATGGTACTGAAATGAGACCACAGGTTGATTTGCGTTTCCAACTGGATCTATATGCTGGAGTTCGTCCGATTTATTTGTATAATCCAGACCACACACCATTAAAAAGAATGGATGTAGGTGATATCGATCTGGTGATTTTGCGAGAGAACGTGGAAGGTCTTTTTGCTTCAATGAATGCTGGTATTGAATTACGTGGGCAAGTAGCAGTTGATTCGATGGTTATTACTAAATCCGGAACAGAACGTGCCGTGAAATACGCTTTTGAACTGTCGACACAGCGGAACAAATCGCTAATGAAGGTGACTTGTGTTGACAAAGCGAACGTCTTTAAGTCAATGGCTTTCTTCCGGGACATTTACGACCAAGTTGCGCAAGATTATCCGGAAGTCACACGTGATTATGCTTATATTGATGCTATGGCATTGTATATGGTACAGCAGCCTGATGCGTATGACGTCATAGTTACCGAAAATATGTATGGAGATATTCTATCTGACTTGGCTGCGGGTTTGGTAGGTGGAATGGGGATGGCTCCTTCGGCGGATATTGGTGAGGATACAGCTGTTTTTCAGCCTTCACATGGCACTGCTCCAGATATCGCTGGTCAAGGTATTGCAAACCCTGTTGGGACTATCCTGTCGGTTTCTATGATGTTAAAGTGGCTAGGTCAACGCTATCATGATCAACGAGTTGAGCATGCAGCAGCCTTGATTGAAACTGCGGTGCGTCAAGTGATGGAAATGCCAGGTGTAGGTACCCCAGATCTTGGAGGGCAATCAAGTACAATTGAATTAGGACAGAAAATTGCTGATCACCTCAGTGAAATAGTTTAAATCTTCGATAAGTATTGTTGTAAGCTGAATCCTAGGAATTCCCTGCTTAGTTTGTACGTTTTTCCTGTTGTAAGGAGTCCTAAATGACTTGCCAAAGTCAGGAGCGGCAATTAGGCAAAACCGAAAACATATGTTTCAAATTGCTGCTGGATTGATAGTTTCTCGTAATAAGTAGATAAATGTTTAGAAAAACTTGCTGTAAATATACTTGGGCAGTTAGCGGTTGATATTATCTATCAGCGTTTGTTAGTTCGCTAACATTAAGTTGGTTGCCTTTTTGAGAGGAAAACCTACTACCTATAATTTAATCTGGGGATNATGGTTTTAGGTTGAATATGAANAAAGGATCTAGATGAAAAAAGNGCGAAATATACCATTAATAGGTTATATTGATCGACTTTCAGCTCGNNCTGGTGAATCATTGGAANTTAAGATTAGCTCCAGTNTCGATCAACCGTATTGTGCTAGTCTTGTANGGATCATTTGTGCTGATCCTAACTTGGAAGGCCCNGGGATGATNGAAGAGGAGATTGANGGAGACTTTGCCGGGGANTATCCTTCGCGGGAGCAGGAATTTTTTCCTGGATCCTATGGTTTGGTTTCAAAACCAACACCNTTGTNCCAATTGATAAGTTTCACTGTTTATGCNAAAATCTGGCCGACGGCACCTCTGAAAGGGCAGCAGGTCATTATTTCTAACCTAGANGAAGATGAGAAACGTGGATTTGCGCTTAAAATTNATCAGGACGGCCAGCTGACTGCCNTAGTGGGGAATGGGCAACTATTGAATCAACTCTGCTTGGGTACAATCCTGAAAGAAAGAAACTGGTACCAAGTATGGATGAGTTTTGATGCTAACTCGGGGGAACTACAAGTAGGGCAATCAATTCTTGGTACTAATCGGGAAGATAGAGATTTTGTTGGCCGAAAAAAAAATTGCTCTTTTTTGTCGACCAGAGCAGGTGATTGTTTAGGTATTGCCGCACAGGTGGGCAAAAAAGCAAAGGAACATTTCAACGGCAAACTTGAAACACCGGGAGTTTGCGATCGTGCTTTGTCAGCGGACGAAATGACTCAATGCTTCGATGGCATTCCATTGTCAGGCAGGGTAGCTCACTGGGATTTTTCGCAGGAAATGTCAACTTCCAAAATTATCGACATCAGTTCGAATCAGCTACATGGGGAATTGGTCAATGCTCCAACACGTGCTATGACTGGTTGTAATTGGACAGGTCGCGAAATGTGTTGGCGGCACTCGCCTAGTGAATATGGGGCGATTCATTTTCATGATGACGATATTTATGACTTTGAATGGGAGACTGATTTTCAATTTATAGTTCCTAAGAATTTACCTAGTGGGATTTATGCTGTTAAGCTAGAGTGTGGAATTTATCAAGATAAGATTCCTTTTTTTATCCTTCCTCCACAGGGTAAACGGACTGCTGATTTATGTCTGCTGATTTCGACTTTTACCTATACTATGTATGGTAACCATGCTCGCCCAGATTTTCAGGATAGTTGGCGGAACCGAATTCAGGATTGGAATGCCTATCCATATAATCCAGTTGATTATCCTCAATATGGGCTTTCGACTTACAACTTTCATAGTGATGGAAGCGGGATCTGTTTCGCTTCACACCGAAGACCATTGATGAATTTGCGTCCAGGATATTTGACGTTCGGGGAAGGTGAAGGCTCTGGTCTTCGGCACCTTCAGGCTGATTCTCATTTGATTGCGTGGCTTGAAGCTAAGGGATATGATTATGACTTGGTTACTGATCAGGAACTGCATCAAGAAGGTTTGGATAGCATTAGAGACTATTCTGTAGTATGTACCGGATCGCATCCTGAATATCATACAATGGAAACCCTTGATGCTTTGCAAGGTTACCAGGATCAAGGTGGTCATTTGGTTTATCTGGGTGGTAACGGTTTCTACTGGCGAGTAGCACTTTCTCAGCAGATATCAGGGATGATCGAGATTCGTCGTGCTGAAAGTGGGATTCGAGCTTGGGCTGCTGAACCAGGGGAATACTACCATGTTTTTGATGGTACTTACGGAGGATTATGGAGACGAAACGGTCGCCCCCCACAGAAATTATCAGGAATTGGCTTTTCCGCGCAAGGGAAATTTGAAGGTTCCTATTACCGTCGTACCCGTGAATCAAAAGATCCAAATGTTTCGTGGATTTTCGATGGTATTGAAGATGAGATTTTGGGCGGTTTCGGGTTTAGTGGAGGAGGTGCTGCTGGTTTCGAACTTGACCGTGCAGACATACGTTTGGGTACACCTGATAATGTTTGGGTTGTTGCCCGGTCCGAAAACCATCAGCCGAGTTTCGTTTTGGTACCTGAAGAACAATTGACACATATTACCAATTGGCCGGGAGAGGAAGAGGCTAAGTTAATTCGAGCAGATATGGTTTATTTTCAAACACCAGGAGGAGGAGCTGTGTTTTCTACTGGTTCTATAACCTTTTGTGGTAGCTTACCTTGGAACAATTTCGATAACAACATCTCACGTTTGCTGAGTAATGTATTGAATCGATTTTTGTCTACAGCATGAGTTTGACATAGCCAATTTAACGTTGACGTCAGCCATATGTTCTTGAGTATAATTTTGTTACTCCCCTTCTTTTTGTAGATGGGGCAAGATTGAGAGGGGGGAGGCTGCTAATGTGCCAGCATCAACTGGCAGGACAACACCCGAGATCCAACGTGATTCATCACTAGCTAAAAATAGTGCTGCCCATGCTACATCCCAAGCTGTGCCTTCTAATCCTAAAGGTCCTGTACGACGACGTAAATCACGCACCTCGTCTGGGATATGGTCTACCAATGAAGCATGAATGTGTCCTGGTGCAATGGCATTAACACGAATATTGTCCCGTCCGTGGTGGACGGCCATATTTTTGGTGATGGCGTCAATTCCACCCTTGCTAGCGGCATAGGCAATGTTTTCTCTCCAACCCGCCCGCTGCGCAACCACAGAAGAAACATTAATAATGGAACCTCCTCCGCCCTCAATCATCTGTGGAATGGCATACTTACTGGTTAGCATCATACTTTTGAGATTGGTGTCTAAAACTAAGTTCCAAGATTCTTCNTCTACATCAATGACTGTTNCNGGGCGGCTAATACCTACATTNTTGAATANAATATGTAAAGCGCCGTAACGTGTTAGTGCCANATTGACCATGGCTTGACANTNCCNNTTTTTACTGNTATCGGCAATAAATATTGATGCTTCACCGTCTTCTTCTTTGATAATTTCTAGTGTCTTCAAAGCATTGCTCTGATTTCGATCNACCAGCAAAACCTGTGCACCTTCTCTGGCGAATAGGATAGAGGTTGTCTGCCCTGTACCAAGAACCGANCTGCAGGANCCTGCACCAGTGACAATTGCGACTTTACCTNGCAGTCGTANTCCTTTTTTTTGTGTCATTTTNTTCTGTTAAAAACAATNTTGTNTGATGTGGTNAGATTAACTCAAGTTCTANTGGGGGGCGCTCAACTATTTTGTNCCATAANGCTNGGTTTTTTCTCCAGNTTTTAGAGAATTACGATGAGATGCTAGGATTAAGTTATTGGTCNTGGTAGAANGGTAATANNNGTGAAAGATGANCNGAATTTGTTATCCTATTNTNCTTGAATATAGCTATCATCGAAATNTTTTTTTGAAATTAACCTCTTGATGGTTCTTTCATTTCCTGACGTGATTTTCGGGAAAGTTNGGCTAGGTGGTCCTGATTGGCCAGCGCTTGTTCTAGGTGGNTCATTCGTTGTGGGGATGCATTTCGCAACATAGCTTTGCCATAAACTGAATCGACCCAGAAGCGGGCGAAGGCGCTTATTTCGTCTCGTAATATTGGGAGTTGATCAGTAGTATGTCGTGGTGAGCAATTGATGGTAAACATGCGCCTGCGATTCCCTCCTCCCCAACTACTATGCTTTGTACCTTGATGAAACACGATCACGTCACCGGGTTTGGTTTCGACTGCCATTGCTGGCACTTGACTACCAGAAATTCCCCAGTTCTGATCTGAACTTCTGACATGTTCCTGTAGTGACTCAGCGTATTGATCTCCGTACTTGTGACTCCCTGGAATAACCCGAATAGCTCCAGTATTCTGCGTTAACACATCGAGGTAAAGTGCCAGTTTATAATAGATAATCGGGCGCGGCCAGTCTCCGTCTGAGTGCCATCCTGTATCTCCGACGTAGTAGTTGCCGTCGCTGCCGAGATAGTTATAATCGTTACCGAGCAAGCTGGCAAAGATACCGTCGATTCTTTGATCATCAATTAAACTAGAAAGGTATTCGCTTTGATCAATGAATGGTACGATACAAGATCGAGCGGTTCCGTCGTGGAGATGTCTGTTATGTTCGTTGCTATTATTGCTCCAGATAAGCTCGAATTCTTCAGTAATACGTGAAATTCGGTCGTCCAGTAATCCGGGTAGATGGAGGTATCCAAAAGTATCTATAAACGAAAGTTGTTGAGGGGACAGTTGCATTTAGTTCAATTCCTCTGTTTTTTGTGGTTCAAAGTTTTTGGTCAATGGCAGATTTTTTGTGTTTCTTTTTTAGCATGATCCAATTCACCAACCTTAGTTTGGTTTAGCTCGTCTTGTTGATATTATATTTATTTTTTCTTAATTGTTCTGGATTTGGAGATACAAGAGTAGATAACCAACATCGTACTCAGAAGCGGTGCCTTGTTGTGTTAGTTATAGGTTATGCGTAAGAGCCTTACCGTTTCGCCTGGACTTTTTCAAAACTTTACCAGCGAAATAGATGTGGTCCAAAGTCTGCTTGGTAGTAGGGAACGATCACTCTGCCGGGAAGAGAATTTTCATCAATGCGTTTTCTATCTTGGTCGGTAATTTCCACTTCAATGGCGCCCAGATTTTGTTCGAGTTGTTCCATCGTTCGAATACCGACAATAGGGCTAGTGATTCCTGGTTGTTGTGCGCACCAAGCTAATGCTAACTGACCGGGTGTACAGCTTTTTTCATTGGCTATAGTAGTTATTGTTTCCAGTAGATCATAGGCCGCATCCGAAAATAAGTCTGATTTCTGATTTGTCTCTGTATATCGGGCGTCGGATGGATGTGCTTGGTTACGCTGGTATTTTCCTGTTAAGAATCCTCCTGCCATTGGTGACCAAGGAATTAGTGCCAGTCCATAGGTTTGTGCCATCGGCACTAATTCCCGTTCAATACGTCGGTCTAGCAGATGGTATGGTGGCTGTTCGCAGATAAAACGGTTGAGGCCCAACTCCTTGGATACCCACAAAGATTCCATAATTTGCCAAGCGGCAAAGGTACTACTGCCGATGTAACGAACTTTTCCAGCTTGGATGAGATCGTCTAATGCGCGAAGTGTTTCGTCAATTGGTACTTCTGAACTAGGTCGATGGATTTGGTAGAGATCAATATAGTCAGTTTGTAATCGTTTTAAGGATGCTTCACATTGATCTATTATATGACGCCGGCTGTTTCCTTGTGCATTAGGGTCATTATCATCCATTCGAAAATGTACTTTCGTGGCCAGCACAACATGTGGGCGTTTGCTATTCCTTTGTAGTGCTTTGCCGACCATTTCTTCACTTATGCCGCGGACATACATATTGGCTGTGTCTAGGAAATTAATGCCGGCATCAATGGCCCGGTCAATAATGTCCATCGAGTCTGATTCTTTGGTTTTTCCACCAAACATCAAACACCCTAGGCACAACATGCTGACCTTGGTGCCGGTACGGCCGAGGTTTCGATATTCCATTGGTATTTCTCCTGTGTGTTGCCATCTTCATAGTTGGCTTGGTGTTATGTTTTTATGGTATCTACATTTTTGATGATTTGTCATGGTTCCCCTTTGTCAACAGGGTTGAAGTTAAGTTGAAGGAAGGGTGGTACTATATAGATAGTAGTACTAGTTCACTGAGCTTCATTGGCTGAAAGTATATTATAAGGGGCGATATTGTTTGATGGATAAGTTTATCTCTATGATGTGGTTAATAGTTCTAAGCAAGTTTGACTCGAGATACCTCTCAGAATATTATTGAGTTAAGCTTTGAAACCTCTCCGTTGAAAAAACAAGTTGTTGAGGTCTAGTACTCATCATTAAATCTGATCACCAAATGTTCTAGATTTCTGTCTTTAGTCCATTATACTTGACTGTTAGCCGGCGTCAACTGGAAAAGGTTCTGTAGTTTGCTGTTGGATTTTTATGTTGTATTGCTCAAAAAATTTATCCCTGTTAAAATAAGAATTGGTGATTGAATAAGGAGACTTGAGTGTGAAACCAGTTGGGAAGATACAGCATTTTAAGTCAAAAAGTGGAGGGTAATACCCGTATGTTGTCTTTCCACATCCTGATTATCCATACTACTATGTAGTTATTCATAGTAGTGTGAGTTCTGGTGGCGTTGTTTTGAGTAGTCATTTAGATATGCAGTTATTGCCTGATTATATTGTCTGCTGTGGTGTTGAGACCCTCGGTTGAGGGGTGGTCAAACGAGTAGAGTTTTTGGTAATATCCACTAGAAATCATATGGTATCATCAAAAGGAAGCCTATATTATGATGGACTTTTTGCCTATTGCTGTAGAGCAACAAAACCAATTTGACCAAGAAGGTTATCTGATTATTCGCCAAGCTATTGAAGAAGAAACTATTGCCAAACTGATAGCAGCTGGGGATAGGTTGATTCATAGTGACCTGATTGTAAATCGACAGCAACGTGAAGATGGACGTTACGATGGATTTCGCAATTGCATTACTTTAGATGATTCATTTATACCTTTGGTTGCACATCCTCGTATTCTCTCATTGGTAGTTCAACTGCTTGGCGCGAATCTGCAACTGATGACTTCACATTTGATCTATAAATCGCCCGAAATAGCAGGGACTTCATCCATGTGCCGTTCTCCAGGTTGGCATAGAGATTATTATCAGGCGATGAATGATCTTGGTCATTATAGTATCCCGCGAATTGTGTTGAAATGTGCTTACTATCTAACTGACCTGAGTCAGCCTAATTCTGGGGTAACAATGGTTGCACCTGGTAGTAATCGATTAAAAGAACCGATGGAAATTCCCGAGGGACAGGTAGATCCGATGAATGCCTTGGAACCATCAATTCATCCTGGAGACTGTCTGATTTTCGAGAATAGAACTTGGCATGCGGGAGCTGCAAATTTGACAAACCATACTCGGAAAGCTGTGATGATAGGTTATGGTTATCGTTGGATTGTACCCATGGATTTTAGAAAACAGGAACAAGAGTTCTTAGAAAAACTGGATCCTCTAGAAAGTTATCTTGTTGGGGAGTCTTACGATAATGTTAAGACTTTCCAAGTTGATGGAGGTTCTAATCCGCTTAGGGATTGGTGCAACCAGTATGGTGTTTCTCCAACGCGCCATATTACCAGTTAAACAAAATGTTGCTTTCCTACTTAATGGAATGTTGCTAGCCAGTTTGGTTGTAGGAAATGAATTTTAAAATCGAAATTCATGGGTTTCTTAGAAACGATCAGGCTTGAATCCTATTTAATTTGAGAGAGTGGTTTGATAAAATATGAAAATTGAACATGTCGAAGCTATTAATTTACTTTACCAATATCCTGAGAACGATAGGTTTCAGTATGCTGGAGGTGTTTGTACTAATCGGCTAACAACACTAATTTTGGTTCATACAGATACGGATCATGTGGGAATTGGCTCCGTCTATTCGCATCCAGCTCTCATTTACCTTATCGTGCGAGATCAACTTAATCCGTTGTTAATTGGAGAAGATCCTTGTAATGTGGAAGATCTGTGGAGGAAAATGTACGGTTTGACATTGTGGTATGGTCGTAAAGGTGTGGCAATGTCAACTTTAGGTGGTGTTGATACTGCCCTCTGGGATCTGCGGGGTAAATCGGTAGGTAAACCTGTGTGGGAACTTCTTGGAGGGGAGAGAAAAACTTGTCCAGCTTATGCCAGCGGCCTACTTTGGAATGATGTTGACAAATTAGCGGAAGAAGCAGGTCAGTACATCGAAAAAGGGTTTCGAAGAGTCAAGATGCGGTTAGCTCGTAGTGAAGAATATGATACTTTAGCTGTTCTTGCTGTTAGAAAAGCAATTGGTATGGAGAACGATGTTATTGTTGATGCTTCGATGCGATATCATTTTGAACTTGCTTGTCGAATGGGATCTTTTCTGAAGGAACAGAAAATTTTTTGGTACGAAGAGCCATTTGCTCCAGAGGACATTGATTCCTATGTTGCGTTGCGTCAAATTGTTGATGTTCCTGTTGCGGGTGGAGAAAATGAGTTTGGGTTACAGGGGTTTCGTGAAATGATTCGAGCTAAAGCATTAGACATTGTGCAACCAGATACTTCACGGTGTGGTGGGATTAGTGAAGCTTGGAAGATCGCTGAAATGGCAAAAGAATCCGGGTTGGGGGTTGCAACCCATTCTTGGAATGATGCTGTTGCTATAATGGCTAATGCACATGTAGTCTCGGCTATGTCCAATGGTATCACCGTTGAAGTAGATCAGATGAGCAATCCTTTCGTTAACGATTTGTTGGTTAAACCGCTGCAGATTGAAAACGGAGAATTACAATTAAATCATGCTTCAGGGTTAGGTATAGAATTAGACTGGAAAGTTGTTAATGAATTTCGCCTAGATGACCCTTTAGTTATTCCTGATGGTGTTTATTCAGACATGATGTTTGGAAAATCATACTTCCCAGAACCTATTGGTTATAAAGAGGGATGAGGGCTGTCAGGATTTTAGCGATTTGTAATGAAGATTGCATTTTTATCTGTCATGCTTAATGCGAGCATTTTCGTCTTTAGTTTCCCGTTAGTAATTTTACTAATTCGTCGTGATGGATTTCTTGATCACAACAGTGCGCTGTTTTTCCTCTATATGTTTGGTATTAGATCTTTGCTCCACTGAATCTTGGAGCGGATGGGTCTTTGGATAGAACTCTAGGAATGAGATTCTGAGAGGCCTGTTTAATTGAGAAGTAGACTCTTATGTGGTTTTATTCTTCCAGGGATAAGTTCCATGTGTTTGTACTCTATTCATAAAAAGCACAGCAAACTCCACTACAAGAGATTCTTTCGTTTTTCTGATGATACTGGGCTGATTGGCTGGGTTGATCACAAAGCGTTTAAGGTTTGCCCCATCCCCTTTTTGTCGGTCAATCGAGATCAAATTTATCCGTGTGTTGGATTATTGCTTCATTAAATTTACTAATCTCTGTTAATATCTATTGGTTAATAAAGTCTCCAGTTAGATTGGAAAGAAACTCCTCGATTTTGAAAAATTCAACTGAGTCTTTAGTATTGTCAGCTCTTTTTAAGTGAGTTGGATCCATTTGTTTTCTTGGTCAGAAAGCCTTACCGCGTCGATGACTTGTTGTCCTTTTAGGCCGTCATAGAAAGTTGGCACGTTTGTCTTAGCCTGACGAATAGATCTAATAAAATCTTCCACCATTTTAGTCCAAAGATAGTTTAGTAGTTCTAGCTGGTTTGAAGCTAAATCGTTGGAATTGATAGGTGGGTAGATAGGTTCGAACTCCTGTTTGTCTAGAGAGCAACCTGATAATTGATTGTCTTCTAATACTAAAGTACCTTTGCTTCCAAAAACTTCTATGCTACGAGGACCTCTTCCCCTAGATGATCCAGATCTGAAGACTGCTATCGTCTCGTTTTCATTGTTTCCGAAGTCGGCTAGAAAATAATATCCCATATCTGCGGTAATTTCTTCAGTTTGATAATTGCTAAGCGGTTCATCTTTTTTCGGTCGCCATGCCAATCGGTCAAGAAAATAATTTGTGTTAGGGACTACATATCCATGCTTGAGTGAGTGGATAGTTTTACCACAGATCCGTTTGGGTTCGCGTCCAAGAAGGCAGCGGACTCTATCAATTTCGTGTGCGCCGCCATTGGCTAGGAATCCTCCTCCCTGTTCCAATCGAGTGAACCAGCCAACAGCTACTTCTCTTGGCAGTCCGCGAAGCCAGTGTGCATGTATCTCTTGGATTTCGCCAATGTGTCCGTTATCAATAAGTTTCTTAAGATGTATGAATTCTGGAGTATATCTCCAGTTAAAGGCGATAGCGGTTTTAAGATCTCTTTTGTTTGCTATTTGCCACATTTTGAGGGCCTCTTTGGCATTCAACGTCATTGGTTTTTCACAGATGACATGTGCTCCAGCGTTCAAGGCATCCACTGCAATTTGACAGTGTGTATGGGCGGGAGTTGTTATGGCTACTATGTCGAGATCTTCCTGAAACATCTGTTGGTAATTGGAAAAGATATTTGGAATCTGGTAGCGTTGTGCTACTGTTTCAGCGGTCGATTGTGTTCGGTTGCAGATGGCTACAGTTGTTGTTTCTGTACACTGGTTGTAGGCAAAGGCATGACCTTCTGCAGCCCAGCCTGCGCCGACGATACCAACTCGAAGACGGTTATTTGATGGCATGTCTTGTATTCCTTATAGTACCTAGATTCGTAAAATATTGAGATATAACTGTAATGTGATATTGGTAATGAGTAGAAAGAGCTTTTGGGTTCTAGCTGGATTTGGTTGCTTTATTTCCGGGCAGAATTTAAAATGAATCCACAATGGATAAAGTACAGTAGCGGTTAGCTAATGTCAAATAGGTTATTGTTCGGACGCTGGCTGAAATTGAGGGCTGATAGATGGGAAATCAAAATCCTAGAAATGGTTGATACTTCCTTGCTAATTGATGGAAAGGTAATTGTTCCACCAGCTATTGGTGATTAAGAAGCATTAAACTGCTATAGATGCTGTCCTTCATAAAAAATCAGTATTGGATCGGGTTCTTTAGAGAATTTTCCTAAGAGGATGCCTATGTCTTCTTTAGTTTTCTTCATAATTGCTTTCTCAATAAGTTACGTTGTAGCTTTTTATTTTAAATGTTCTAGTAAAAATAAAGTATAAAGTTAGATCTGCAGGTTTTTTGCTTACACTAATTCGTTTGGGGGTCTTGGCAAGTTCCAA
>PAQF01000004.1 GCA_002709695.1 Candidatus Poribacteria bacterium | reverse complement strand
CCTGAGCATGGCTATAGCAAGGTCGACTGTTCCAAAGGTTACGTGCACCGTGCGAGAGAAGATGAGCCTTGGGCAATCCGAGGTATTATTCATCCTGCTTTCGAGGAACCTAGTTTTGCCGAATTTCACGGTTCTCCAGATTTTCTTAGCTTCGTTCGCTCATGGTGTTATGGGCTTGAACCCGAGGATTTAGTGTTGAGCGGTATGCTTCTGTGGTGTAATCCCCGACGTTATGAGAATGGACCTAGTTGGCATCGAGATACAACGTGGTGGGGTACCGGGAAACCTTACTTTGCACAGAAGGATGACCGTGGTGATGGGCCTGAGGCTTACTCTGAGGAGGTCGAAAAACTCCGCTGGGAAGAAATCCGTAAAAAAAACGTACAGTCAATTACCGAAAGGAAGGGCGTGAGTATGTTTCTTGCTCTTACTGACGACGAATGCCACGAGCTTATACC
This sequence comes from Candidatus Poribacteria bacterium, assembly GCA_002709695.1. Classification (GTDB taxonomy): domain Bacteria; phylum Poribacteria; class WGA-4E; order WGA-4E; family UBA9662; genus UBA9662. The sequence goes on along the minus strand of PAQF01000004.1, from coordinate 25,696 downwards.
TGGTAGTCATGACCGATGGCGTACACCGTTTGAACATGACGTTCTTCTCCCACAAGCAATGAAGGATCAAGGAATACCTTACACACCTAGCTGGGATAGAATCTCTCCATTGCCAAATCAGGTTGCGATTCGTCTCAAGGCTGGAGAGGCTCTTATTCGTAATGGAACAACGATCCACACTGGACACACTGTTCCTGATCGCGAGCGCAATACTTTGTCAATTGGTTGGTCGAAATGGTCAGGCCCGTTTACAGGGGAGCCTTCGGTGGCAGACGTGCGACATGCATGGCAACTTGATCCTGCTGTAAGGGAATCCTTGCCACACGATTGGATGAAGATAGCGTGGGATCGTTGGGCTGAAACGCAGAAATTGGGAGACACACTTGAAGATCGATACCCTGGCTTCGATATTGGCCGTATCAAAGCTGGTGAGATAGTGGGTTGGCAAAGTGAGCTGGAGCGTCAAGCGGCAGCCGCAGGTGAGGCTTGGAAACCCTCCCAAACTGTGGTGTGAGTTAGTGCTAATCTGAATAATAGTGTGGTTAGGTTGAGAAAATTGCTGATATTGGAATCGGGGTAGTTAACCTATTCCTAAGATTGGCTGAATATCCAAATTTAGGAATCAAACCTGGCTATTTGAGGTTTGTGCGTTAGTTACTGATTCTTGGTTAGTGAAATCTCTAGCTAAATTGGGGAAAGGTTATCATAAATTTCTTGACTCAAGCATGATACGGTTTATGCTATTATTATTTCTCACCACCAAAGATTTGAAATGACCATCGAGTTCTTACCTTTCCTTTACTAACTGATTTAATTTTTTCCCATTAATGTGGGGAGTTTTTCTCCGAAGGAAACTGAAACTCTCTTTTCTACGGTGTTTTCGTAATCTTTGTCAGTTGATTGATAGACTGGGTCATCTGTCCACGGGTTTATTCCTACGCTAGGTTGTCGCCTGGAAAAAACATGACGTCCTCTCCGTCTGTTAGCTTTTTTGTATAGGCTCATTTTTGGTTCGCATGTGTCCCGAACGTATTCAGAGTAACACCAACATTAAATTCAAAGCATGTTGATGATTGTTGTATAGTCCTTGGTTTGGTGGTGATTTCTTGAGGATATCACCCTCTGAGTGGCTTTAACCAGCATGAAATCTGATTGGTTCTCGGGATTGACCACACGTGTACAAAAATACCATTTTCCTCTTTTGTTTTTACGTACGCATGTTCTTATCTCGGATTCATAGCGTAGCATACCCTCAAATCACCCGTGGTTCTTATGTGGGAACGAGCATGTTTTTCAGATAAACCCTTTTTCAGAGAGAGACTTCTTGTTTGATTTTGAAAGGGAGGTGATTATATGCCTATGTGCTTTATTTCAATAACTTAAAGACATGTATTCTTAATTTTTTTAAATTTATCTAAGTGAACTTACAAACTCTGCCAAGCGTTTATGAATTTGCTTTAGATGAATTTAAAAAAGGAAGGCATTCAATGATAAAAAAAAACTCCCGAACATTGGTTATTCTGCTGTTAATTACTTTACAGGGGATTTTTCTGTTTTCATCTTGTACTCATCTGACTTTACCTACAGAACAAAATGAAGGTATTTTGGTCACAGGTTCAGCAACTGTTCAGTCTGCACCTGATTTAGCTACTCTACAAGTTGGCGTTCAGTCGTTCGCCGAAACTGCCCAGCAAGCAACTGCTGATAATAACCTTAAAGTTGAAAAAATTATTGCTTCTCTGAAAAATAAAGGTCTTACTGATGAGGATATGGAAACCAATTCATTCAATATTTCCCCACAAAGAGAATACAAAAATAATAACCCACCAGTTGTAATTGGGTTTAATGTTACTAATATGTTGGCAATTAAGATCAGAGACTTGGATCGTGTGGGGGAGTTAATGCAAGCTACTATAGACAATGGTGCTAACACAATAAATGGGCTTACTTTTTCCATTGAGGATCCAACACCACTCAGACAAAAAGCTCGACGCGCTGCTATGGAAGATGCCTTATCAAGGGCTGAAATTTTAGCTGAAGCGAGTGACGTAGAAGTAGGAAAACCAATCAGTATCCAGGAGCTGTCCTACGGAGGGCCTGTGGTCCGGTCAGAAAGTATGGCAATAGCAGAATTTGCTATGGATGCTAAGGTACCAATTCAAGCTCCGAATGATGTAGATACAAAAATCGATTTACAAGTCAGGTTCGAAATTAAATAATGGTTTATCTGTGCCGCACCTCATCAAGATAATAACTAATTTTTGAACATTTGCCTTTAGTATTCAGTATTTGATGTTGTAGTGTCTAACAATAATCAGGTTTTTAATACACAGTAGGCGGCTATTTGTACTGTGTATTAAGCGGCGCGAGAAAAAAGTTAGTGGAGAGTAGTACTGGAGAATGTTGTTATTTCTGAACTCTAATGCCCTCGGTGTTAATTTTTGTATCCTCCGCTAGCTCAGTCATTTTGTTGGATTACGCTTGTACTTCTTCGTGTTTTTGTAGGTGTTTAACACGAATATGTTTACTATTTCTTGTCCGCTATTGATGGTAAAAAGTATTAATCCTACAAGCATTAATATCTAATTGTCCAAAATTTTTATAACTCAAACTTCTAAAGCTGTTAAATCTTAATTAGCTCTATGAGGCTAATTAAGATCCGTTGCTATTCAGAACAGTTTAGGTGAAAGATGAACAGAAATTCATGGAGGGAATATGCAGGATTTTAAAATCGATCTTTCGGGTAGAGTTGCTTTAGTTACGGGTGGTGGGCGTGGGATTGGTGCCACAATTGCACTGGCGCTAGCACAAGCTGGGGCTGATGTGGCCATTAACTACAATAACAGCCAGCTGGAAGCCAATAAGATACGAGACAAAATTGAAATGATAGGTCAGCGTTCCTTGGCTATTAAGGCTGATGTTGGAGACACTGCTCAGTGTAAGATATTAGTCCAGAAAACGGTGGAAGTATTCAACCGAGTAGATATTCTAGTGGGCAACGCGGGTATTAGTCAGCCACATCAAATTGTTGATACACCAGACGAAGAATGGGATCGGGTCATGAACGTCAACGCCCGTGCCACTTTTGCGTTTGCACGTGATCTTTTGCCTGGTATGATCCAAAGAAAGTTTGGACGGTTTATCACGATTTCCTCAGGTGTTGGCCGTTTATGGGATAGGTGGCGCTTCTGGCGTCACTTATGCTGCATCCAAGGCAGCTTTGATCGCTTTAACAAAGGGAATTGCTCACGAAGGTGCCCCCTATGTAACCGCGAACGCGATATTGCCTGGTCCCACAAACCGACAGTTGGCCGAGGAGAGAACCAAGCCTATCCAGATTCAGGAAAACGAACCTGTTAACTGGCTTGGCATCCCAATACCAATCAGCCGAAAAGGAATTCCTGAAGATATTGCCCACACTGTTGTTTTTTTTAGCTCGGATGCCTCTGAATACATTACGGGACAATCACTTCATGTCAGCGGAGGATTATTTATGCCTTAATTCGTAAGAGGTATTTACCTCTTTATATGGGATTTTTAGGTCATCTCCAATCTAGTAGTTGTCCAAAATTTTTAATTTAAAATACAGGATAGATAATTGTCGGTAAAGCGGTGAGGATTGTGTAAGTGAACATATGGTCTTAAAATCCTGACACACAACGAATACCTCCGATGCAAATGAAAGTATTCGATGGATCATCGTTGCGGCGGTCAGCTACTTGCCGGCCGATTGAGTTGAAGAACCAAGAACCGCCTCGCAAAACATGGTAACTGCCAGAACTCGGACCTTGGGGGTTGTGCAATGGTGATTTGCTGTAATAGCTTTCATCATACCAGTCAGCACACCATTCAAAAACATTACCAGCCATATCATATAAACCATAGCCATTTGGCTTGAAACTGCCTACTGGTGCTGTTGTATCAAACCACTTATCCTTGCCTCCTGTGCCTTGGTGGTTGGCATATTCTCGTGCAATACTTTTATCATTTCCCCATGGATAACGTTTGCCTGTTAATCCTCCCCTAGCTGCGTATTCCCATTCTGCTTCCGTGGGGAGTCGCTTTCCTGCCCACTTACAATAGGCTATTGCATCGTACCAACTAACTCCTACTACTGGTTGGTTAAGCTGATTGAATTTTGGGTCATTCCAAAACTCAGGTGTCCTATGTCCAGTAGCTTTTACGAATTTCTGATACTGGGCATTTGTTACTTCATACTTATCTATGTAAAACGCATCTATATAGACTGTATGCACTGGCAGGGCATTATCAATCCCATCTAAGTGATCCCCCATCTCAAAGGAACCAGTTGGAATCAAGACCATCCCAAGACCTTCATAGTAGCCCTGAGGATCGTCATAAATAATTGAAACTGAGAGTGGTTCCGACTCATTTTTTACATTATCTCTGAATTTTAGATAAACTGTCTTGTTTCCATAACCTTCTGTTAATTCCCAGTCCACTTCTTTCTTAAGCATTTCCCAATCACCAAAAGTAGTTGTATTGCTGATTTGCATCTCAACGGCATGATTCGCTCTCAAGCTTAGTTTTACCTGCGTACTTGGTGTTAAATGTTTACCTTGGTGAATCTTGATCGAAGTATTGAAATCAACAGTAAAACTAAACATTCTTTCGGCTACGATGCTCTGGTCACCTATAACATCCTTGGCTTTGACTTCAATCTTATGTGATTTTTTATGAACGAGGTCAGCAAAAATGTACTTCGTTTCAGGCGAGAAATCGCTCCAATCTCCTTGATTTAACCGGAAAGTATAACCTACAATCTCACCATCTACATCCTCTCCAGCCCAAGTTATTGTAACATCATTCCCTGTAATCTGAGGTTGACCGATCTTTACCAAAGGTAGGGCATTTGTTATGCTACCTTTTGAGAGCTTGCTCTTCCGGTTGTCCTTACCAGCACAAATTTGATAATGGTACTTAATCCCATTTTGGATAGTATTATCCTTATAGTTGTTTTCAGACTTGGTAACCACTGCTAACCTGACAGAATTTCGATAAACAACAAAATTATCGTAGTCTGCTTCGGGAATTTCCCAAGTCAAGAGTACCTCCTGATCTTGAATTTCGACTTTCAAATTAAAGGGATCGCCGTTGGTTGTAGGGTTGTTCGGGTCGAAGGGGTTTGGTGTCGGTGAATCTGGCTCGTCAGTACAAGACATAATTAAGGTCAATAGTACCAGTATGGATGGGAATCGACTGTGCATTATTCTCTCAATCAACATCAGCTAGAAGAAACTCTGGAGGTTGATTGTCCAAACACTAGGCCAAAACTTAAAATTTAATGATGATAAACTATTACCATCAGGATTCTGGGAAGAAGAGAAACTTGATTTTGATGATGGAGTAGTCGTTGCTGCATCTAGCATATTAAGTGACCAAATACCACCAACTATGGCTAAAGCTGAGTAATATTGTCTTCTCTTAATTCTCCATCTTTTTTTAGTTAACTTCAGGTTCCTATTTATTTGCTGGAATTCTTTTTCCGTAATTGCTGATTCATAGTCAGCTACGAAGCCTTTGTAGCGCCGAAACGTAGCTACGGTTTTGGCATACTGTACTAACGTTGCTGTTCCTGCAATGAGACTACTAGAAAGAAAAAGGAATCCTGATTCAACATTTTTAATATGGAGTTGTCCATAGCCTGGCACCAAGGCAGAGCGCCATAACACTGAGTTTCTGTAACCAAGGTCCACAGGATATCCAAATGTCTTTCCTTGGCTGATATCTTCAATTAGAACTTGTTCTGTCTTCGTGCACCGACGGGTGGTATCCAGATTGACCTTAGCTTGAGTATTCGCCGCATCATTCTCGATTTTTTGTGCCTGTTGATGTTGTGTTTGTATTCTAGCCTTTGTTCGGTTCATGGTGCGTTCAAAATCTGATTTGGCCCTCTCCGCTTGAGGCTCAATATGAGTGGCTGTATCACTGGATAAGAAGTAGCTTTTCCCATCTTCCTCGATTCCATATCCAGAGAAGAAAGTGAAAATGGTGTCTTCAGCATCAGCATTGCTCTCTAGTGTTCGAAGGGCTTTCGGGGTATTATTGGTACAATTGGGAATAATCTGGTGTTTGCTGGTAATTAGCTTGATCCGGTTAGGTCTAAAACCTCCGTGTTCAGGGTCAACAAGCAGCTGGTTCAGCTTTTCAGCGTCGTTGACAGTAAACCGAAGATCGGTAATATTTATATTGAGGTAATCTTTAATACCAATGATAACTTCCCATTTTTTACCTTCTGATGGGCTTTGGTATTGGTCTTTGATTTTGAATTCCTTATTTTGGGCCATAACCGAGACGCCAATCAGAATAATCCAGCCAACGAACAACATCCTTAACATAGTGTGGAACAGCATAATACGGAACAGGTTAGATTACTTCTTTTTGTAGTTGATACTTCAATTTTGGCTAACCTCTATAGTGTTAAAGTAGTTAAAGACCGTGTTGCGTACGGACAAAAGCAAGTCTCCTACTGCACAATAGGTAACCCTGATACACAACGGAAACCAATGAAGTTGAGGGAAAGCGTTGGATCGATACTGAGGCGGTAAGCCACACGCAGGACGTTTGTATTGTTGAGCCAAGAACCACCCCGCAAAACGCGGGAACTGCCAGAACTCGGTCCTTGAGGGTTAATTGTTGGCGAAATATCATAGTAAGCAGATTCATACCAATCGGAACAATATTCCCAGACATTACCAGCCATATCGAGCAATCCGTAACCGTTTGGTTTGAAACTGCCTACTGGGGCTGTAGTCTCAGACCACTGATCCTTTACCCCTGTACCTTGGTAGTTGGCATATTCTCGTGCAAGACTTTCATCATCCCCCCATGAACATCGCTTGTTCGTCAATCCTCCCCTTGATGCATACTCCCATTCTGCTTCTGTGGGGAGTCGTTTCCCTGCCCACTCGCAATAGGCCGTTGCATCATTCCAATTAACAAAAATCATTGGATGCTCATCCGTCGGTGAGTATTTGGTTACATCATTCCACCTGTTATAGTTATATCCATTTTCTTTGGCAAACCGTTTGAACTGACCTACTGTCACGACATTAACATCCATATAGAAAGTATCTAGGTCTACTCTGTGCACGGGAGACGCGTTCACCATCCCATCCAAATGATCACCCATTTCAAAAGATCCTGCTGGGATCAGTGCCATTTTGGCGTCGTCCTTCTTCCAAGTAATTCTTTTCGCAGGCCTTTGGTCAAGAGCCTTATCAAGTTTATCCTCGTCACATCCAGCCGAGATAAACATCACCAGCAACACAACAGTAAATCTCTTAACTCTCATATTTACCTTTCGCATTCAGTTTGTGATATTAATTTGCAGTATCTAATCGATAATCAGAATTGTATTTTAGTCGAATAAAGTTGCATGATGGTAGTTTTTCTCGTGGATTCTGAGAAATTTTAAGGGGATTGTGTAGCGCGAAATATGGTAGAAACATTGCTAAAACCTAGGATAGAATACTTGCTTCCCCAAAATTCTTGGTTAAATTTCACCCTCATCCTTATATCCTTTATGTAAAGTAGCTAATTTATATTTTAGTAGTAAATGCTCATAATACTTTAGAGAATACTGACTTAGTAGATTATTTAATTAACAAGAAAAAATAGAAGTTATGGAAACAAAAACGGGTAGTGTTTAATGATGCAAAAGGTTTCGAATTTATCACTACTGATTACGATGAAGATGTCTTTATTCATCATTCTGAAGTCCAAGGTGAAGGATTCAAAACACTTGAGGAAGACCAAAGAGTAGAGTTTACAGTTGGAGAAACAGCTAAAGGTCTTCAAGCCAAAGGCTTGATAAAATTTTAGCATTTAAAGAAATTCAAGCATTAGAAGCAGTCTTGGAAATACGAACTGGGATCGCTTTTTTATTTTGACCTACAGTTCTTTTTCAGCCGATGATTTCAATCAATTATGATTTTAGGTAAACAGAGTATTAAATTACAAAGTTAAGTAATTAAATGTATTGTCTTATCTTTTATTTTAACTTAAATATTTACTAGCTGACAATGGTAGTAAATTGAAGAAGTTGCACAGAGCATGGAAAAGGGAAGCTGGTGATCTGTCTGAGTATAGGAAACCCGATTAAGTGCGATTTTTCTTATTGGTTTAGGCTAGCTTGATTCGATAGAGTCTACGTTTTATCTATGAAACTAGAGTTACTATTACCTTGGTTGCAAAAATCATTCATTTATTCTAGAGTATCAATATGTTATGTGATTAAGGTAACATTCCGCATCTACAAAACTGAAGAGCTACGGCTATGTTAATCATATTGGTATGATAAAATAATTAGGATTTGTATTGGTTCTAGGTGTTAGATTCCAAGAAGACTGGAATTGTTTCGCCCTAAACGTTGGCCTAAGCTTGGAAAGTGTAACGGGGTGGTAGAGATCGGAATTGCCAGTTTTATGGGAATTAAGATATGTGTTTTTCATGATAAGATGTCTGTCTGGGAGCTAAGGGACACGTATGTGGTATTTATGTCTTGTTGTGACTATGAGAAAATGAAGTTTGCATTATAGGTTTGATTTATATGGAATGTTTGAAATATGCTGCATGTTATTTGTAATGGTGCTTTTTTGCCTTACCTCCTATTTGAGTGAAGGTCTAATCGCAGAATTAGTTTAGGAAAGGGGTCTTGATGCAGTTTAATGAAGTTAAATTTCAATCGTTCAAATCGAGGACGTATCTTGGCAGTCCAAGTATTATCAGGTTGCTGGATGGAGATCTACTGGTTACTCACGATTATTTCGGTCGAGGTTGTCCTCGTAATCATGAAGACGAAGAGCACCTGACAAGTGTTTATCGTTCAGGCGATAATGGGAAATCGTGGTCAAATATTACCCACATTTCCAATGCCTATTGGAGTTCACTTTTTGTTCATCATCATTCGGTGTACTTGATTGGTGTTTCCCAGCAATATGGGACAATTGTCATTCGGCGCAGTGATGATGGCGGTTACACTTGGACGCATCCTAAGGATGAAAAGACTGGATTATTGTTTAAAGGAGGACCTTATCGCAATGCTCCAAATTATCATTGTGCTCCAGTACCAATATTGATGGCGGATGGCCGTGTTTATCGTGCGTTTGAGGACTGTGATCCCTGCACTTGGGGAAGTGGGTTTCAGTCCTTGGTGGTATCAGCAGACTTGGAATCAGATATGCTGGTTGCCGATAGTTGGACAATCAGCAATAAAGTCCCATTTGATCCAAGGTGGTTGCCGCCGGATTGGGGGGAATTGGAATGTCCTGGTTGGCTCGAGGGAAATGTCATAGAAAATCCTGAGGGAGAAATCTGGAATATTTTGCGTTTTAACTCGATTCCGCTTTGCGATAGGGCAGCGATTATAAAAGTGTATGATCAAGGAAGGGATCTCTCTTTCGATCCTCAAACTGGTTTCATTGATTTTCCTGGAGGGATGACAAAGTTTAGTATTCGGAGAGATTTAGTAACNGGAATGTATTTGTCTTTGGTTAACAANAATACNGATGNCAATTGTGCCAAACAACGTAATATCTTATCNTTGTCTGTGTCTGAAGATTTAGTTAATTGGAAAGTAAAACATCAACTTNTAGCNGANGACTCNGNTCTTTCTTGGCANGATTCTTTGTTATTAACAGGTTTNCAATANGTTGATTGGCAATTTGATGGGAATGANCTAATCTATGTTGTGAGGACTGCTTATGATGCCGCACATAANTTCCATGATAGTAACCGAATTATTTTCGATCGTCTNAAGNATTTTCGATTGTATCTATAGTTAGGCNCCNGCAACACGTGGCATTGGTAGAGGTTCCTTGCCCATTTCTGCAAACAGAAGCTCTTGGATCAAATTCGCTTTTAGGTTTGCAAATAATTGATTGTTCCATAGGTTGTTGACTTCATTAGGATCTTCATGTAGATCGAAAAGCTCTCCGTATGCTTGATTATAATAGGCTGTGATTTTGTAACGGTCAGTTATGTATGTTTTTAAGTGAATAGTTGTTGGCTCATGTCGGTTTTCAACGATTACATGGTTTCTTGCTGTGTCCTGTTTTCCGAACCAAACTTGACTTTGATCAATACCAGTCATTTGGTATGGTATGTCAATATCGGTGCTACTCAGGAATGTTGGTGCGTAGTCAACTAAAGTTTGTAGCGCATTAGATGTCTTTCCTGCGGGGACGCGCCCAGGTTGTCGGACAATCATTGGTACGCGAATCAAATCTTCATAATGATATGGTCCTTTGGCTGTTAATCCGTGGTGTCCATAGAAGTGTCCGTGGTCTGAGGTGAAGACAACCAGCGTATTTTCTGTTAGACCAGAAGTGTCTAAACGGTCTAGAATCTTGCCTATATAACAGTCCATCATGCTGATCATACCGTAATAGATAGCTATATTCTTGGCAAGTTGATTTTGGTCGTGAAGGTGCGAGTGGCAGCCGTGGATGCCTTTTCCACTTTCGCGCCAAGTGGAGAAATCAGGGTTCGATTGTTGCGTCATCTGGAAATGAGGTGGATTTTGGTCGTGCTCGCCTTCCAAAATTGCGGGGACAGTCAATTTGTCTGGGTCGTACATCTGATCCCAAGGTTCAGGGACTAAATATGGTGGATGAGGATCGAAGAAGCTAGCCCATAAGAAAAAATTGTCATTGTTTTGTTGGTACTGGTCAATAAGGGCGTTGGTACGTTCTGTTATCCAAGTATTGTAGTGATAACGTTCTGGAATTGACCAAGTGTAGCGTTGGTTTTTGTTGTTTCCAGTTGGTGGTCGAAAGTAATCTCGCCAGTTCATGCAGTTGTTTTCTTCCATCCATATTGCATAGTGCTGACCAACGTGCGCTTCATCCGCATGATTCCGAGCTAATTCTACATGCTCAAAACCGTAAAATTTTTGATCGAAGCTACGCCAAAAGTCCAGGTCCTGCAGAATAGGATAGGATTCAAAGGATGAAAATTCATCTGTACTCTCTAACGGTTGGAAGTGTGCTTTTCCCACTAATGCAGTACGATATCCCGCAGCTAAGAAGTCTTCGCCTACGGTATGTTGGCTTTCCAACAATTTGGTGCCTAGTGAATAAGCTCCGTGTTGGCTTGGGAATTTGCCGGTGATAATTGATGCTCGTGTTGGTGTGCAAGTTGGGTTAGGGCAATAGGCCCGTTTGAATATGGTTCCTTCTTTTGTTAATCGATCCAAATGGGGAGTTTCAATCTCTGGGTTATTTAATCCTATTGTATTCCAATGTTGCTGATCGCTAGTGATCAGCAACACATTATTCTTTCGTTTTGACATGTGGGTCCTCTACACTGTTTTCCGATCCTAGACTCCCTTTGGTTTGCAATCTGTATTCGTATTTTTTAATCGCTTTCTGTAGAGCCTCTTCTGGATCTATCTCGCACTGGTTGGCTACTGTTATAAGTGAGAAAATACGTCACCTAGTTCATCAGAGAATTCTGACCGAAGGTGTAACTTTCGGTTTCCATAATTAGACGTTTTTAGTATTTCTTTGGCTGCTTCACTTGGTTCTGAGATCAGATCCAGCATCCTGAATTCCAGTGGTGTGTCTGGCAAAAATCTTTAACCTGTTGTTGTAAATTTGGCATCTTGATTATGTAATCCATATCAATTTTAGATCGACAATCAAGTTAATTTGGGTAAGGTTGATCACCAACTTCCATTTGTAATCGGTGAAGTTCATTTTCCAGTTGTTGCTTAATTTCAGTGTATTCCGAATTGTGGTAGACATTGTCAAGTTCGTATGGATCCTGCTCTAGATCAAACAGTTCCCATTCTGGAGGACGTCGGTCATCAATTGTCCCTGGTTGATCAAGTGAATCGGCATAATAATAGATCAATTTGTAACGTAACGTCCTGATGCCATAGTGAGAATAGACATTATGATGTGAAAGATGCATCCAATAACGATAATACATTGACGTTTGCCATTTTTCGGGTAATTCACCCCGTGTGAGAGGCTGAAAACTACTTCCCTGCATTTGGTCGGGGATGTCCAAGTTTGTAAAATCCAGAAACGTTGGGGCGAAGTCAACGTTTAAAATCATGTTATCGTTGACTGACTCAGCTTCTATCTTACGTGGATACTGTATTAGGAATGGCATCCGTAGCGATTCTTCGTACATGAATCTTTTATCATACCATCCGTGATCACCCAGAAAAAAACCTTGATCAGAAGTATAGACTAAGATTGTGTTCTCGGTTAGGTTGTGTTGATCAAGGTAATCTAACAAGCGACCTACATTATCATCAATTGAGGCGACGCAGCGGAGATAATCTTTGATGTAACGTTGGTACTTCCATTTTTTCTCTTCTTCGATTGTGAGTCCTTCTGGAATAGGGATTTTAAGGTCTCGTGCGTTAAGATCTCGGTCAACACGCATCTTGGCTTCCTTGGCAGCTGAGGCGCGAGTACTATAATCATCGTTGAAGGTTTCTGGCTCTGGAATATCTATATCTTTGTACATCTGCATATGTGCTTCAGATGGATCCCATGGTCTGTGTGGTGCTTTATGGTGAGTCATCATGAAAAATGGCTGATTTGGATCTCGATTCTTGAGCCAATCCAACGAGAAATCGGTAATTAGGTCAGTGGTATATCCTTCAAACACCTTTTTTGTTCCCATTTCAATCATTTCCGGGTTGTGATACAGTCCTTGGCCGGGCAGTACGTTCCAGTAATCGAAACCCGTTGGATCGTGATGGCCGCCGTGTCCAAGATGCCATTTGCCTATCATTGCTGTTTGGTAGCCGGCAGCCTGTAGTAATTTAGGGAATGTTATCTGACGTCCGTCAAGTTTTGAGGCTAACGTGGTGACACCATTAATATGGTTGTATGTTCCAGTTAATATAGAAGCTCGACTAGGAGTGCATATTGAGTTGGTGCAAAAGCAATTATTGAAGCGCATTCCCTGTTTTGCGATACGATCTATGTTTGGCGTTTGATTGATTTTGCTTCCATAAGCACTGATGGCGTGAGAAGCGTGATCATCGGACATAATGAATATGATATTTGGTTGCCGTGGCTCCATTCAATTCTATCCTTCGTGATTAGTATTTAGAGGCGACTTCTTGCAAAAGAGGGTTTATGATATGACAATTGGCTACCAAAATATCCTATCAGATTTTGTTGACTCTTGCCACCTGTTTATGATTTGTGGGTGAAATTGATGCCATGTTGAAGTTTGTATATATGTGGGGTAGTTGTTCACATGGATTATTTTAAAATCAGTTTTGCTATGATAAGATAGTTGTATCGATTATAGTTGTACTCAGATTTTAGCTGGTTCGATTCGTGGTTCGACAAGAGATGGGTGAACGTTATTGTTCCGTGCCAGTTGAGATTGATTACCGTAGAAACACTCGTATTGGGATAGGTAGGTAGTGGTACGGAAGTTCCAGGTGAAAGGATAGCTTTCAAGGTGTTCTTGGGGAATTGTATTGCTGCTTTGAGAGATTGTGGCGTCGTTGCCAGTTGTTAACTGGTTTTCTATTAGGTCATGAATATTTTTGATTCGTTTGGACGTTATCTTGATTCAGTTTGATCCTTTGAGCTAATATTTATCGTGTTTGATAGGGTCTTGTTTCTTGTTGTTTATTTGAGTAATAGTAATTTGGTTAAAGTTAATCTCGATTTCAACCATGAGGTAAAATTTATAATTTCCTCAATTTTAATGGTTGTCAATAGCGTTTGTTATGACCGAAAGTTGTGTGAATTAGAATTGCTAGAATTACTTAGTTTGGGAATCGGGTATTATGATTAACAGATTGATTTTTGTGTTGATAGGATTAGGGATTATTAGTTGTGATGGTGGGCCTGCTAGCAAGGTTGTCTGGGAAAAGGATGGAGCTGAGATGGTATGGATCCCTGAACTTTCTATTCCTGCTACGTTTAAAGAGGAAAGGGGGTATGATCGAATTGGGAATTCTGTTACCAAGTCTGTTAAAGTATCAGAATCTATTAAAATAGATGCTTTTTATATGGATTGTACTGAGGTGACGGTTGGGCAGTTCAAGAAATTTCTTCGAGCAACTGCGCACCGTTACAATACTGGTTATTGGGAGCAGGTGTATAAATATTCGCCAACGGACGAGCATCCAATGATTTATGTCAGTTGGCATGATGCCGTTTCGTATTGTAATTGGGCTGGCAAAAGGCTTCCAACAGAAGCAGAATGGGATCATGCTGCACGTGGTGGTTTAGTAGGCAAAGAGTATCCTTGGGGTGATGATTTAGAGATGGCTAGAGATTATGCTAACTATGGTGGAATTGGTAATAAGGATAAGTGGCGTGGTCAAACCTCACCAGTAGGGCGGTTCTCCCCCAACGGTTATGGCCTTTATGATATGATAGGTAATGTCTGGGAATGGTGTTCTGATTTGTACGATGATGGTCAAGACAACCGTGTGTTACGTGGAGGGTCTTGGGACAATCTTTCATTTGGACTTCGGGTAGCTGACCGTAGCTTTCATTTACCAAATGATGCTGATAACTACTTTGGTTTTCGATGTGTTGTTGAATTGTCTGAATTTTAGGTCGCGTAACATTTCTTCCAATTCATTCTTTTTGCCTCCGATTCCTTTCGCAATTACAAGTGTTTCTCCAACATCAAAATCTCTTGCTGGTTGTGTGATTTCTCGTGTGAGTGCAAGGTTATTCTGATACATGTTTTTATCTGTCTTCAGAATATGTCCTAAGAATATGAACGCTGGTACACTTAAGTGTTGTTGTTTCGGTAGCTGTCTTAGTTCCTTGTGTCGCGTGGCGTTGATTTTGTCAGGCATAGATTCAAGATGATTGGGGCTAATGCGAATTTCGACTCCATCATATCCCATTTGTGCTAGCTGGGGATGGTTGATTCTAGCTTTATAGTAAGAGGCATGGCATATGTGCCATAAGTAATTTTCATTATGTTACTTCGCTGTTTTGTTGTGAAATTATTTCTCTGCGAAACGACTGATAAATTTTGCCAATTTCTGCCTGTTCGGCGTTTCCATCGTGGACGACAATACGTATGGCCAAGTCCAGTTCTGTATCGGGATTAAGTACTTTTTTATGTTGTTTCAAGGGGTTAACTGTTAGGATGCCCCAATCTGAGACGAACCAAGGCTCTCCTGCGCAAGATGGGTAGGCAAATAGGGAAATCCCAGCACTTTTCGAGGCGGCTACTGTGCCTGAACAATCTACCCAGTCTGAAATCTGATCTGTAATTTCGGATCCTCCAGAACGATTGGCTGAATCGATAAGTTTCGCTCCGGTTGTTGCTCGTAAGGCTTCAGCCATTCGGACTCCAAAATAAGCGTGACGTGTTGGGCCGATATGAAGTTTCCACTCTGTTGGGCGAAGTTGCGAACGGATGTCGATCAGGTTCGCAATCTCACCCGGGTATATGTTTATGGTACGTGTTTCGATGGCGAGAATTCTCCCCTGTGGTTCGCCCCATTCGTTTGGGCCTTGCCAGTTGAGAGTTTGAGTGATTTGCAGTTGGTTTTCTGAAATTTCTTGGTATTTTACGGAAGCGTTTAAGATACGGCCCGCTGCGCGTCCCTGAAAAACTTCGTTAACGTAGAAGTTATAAGTAGCTTCTTCATAACCCTGATTGGAAAAGGGTAAATAACAATGAAGATGGTCTGTACCTATCCAAATGGAGTTGTGGTGTGGGTGGTCGATAGGACTTTCTGTGGTAACAGCAAACCCTTGAGGTGTATAAACTGGAAAGAGATAGGCACGATATTTACCTTGGCTTAGGGATGTTATGTGTCTTCCTTGCCAGTGGATGTTAATTCGGTGTGACTTCGCCCAAGCTCCCTTGGGCAGAGAGACAATTTCGTCAGAGACAGAGAAAAATTGCATTCTAATTCCCTTCCATTTACTATTTCACTAATTTCTAAATAGAGTCCTCATAGTTTTTATTTTCCATAGTTGTTTTCATCCACTTTTTCCCTATAAAAAAAGCAAGTCCGAAAAAAAAGATACAAAGCGGACGATCAAAATTATAATAATCAACCCATCCAAAATAATCGCTAACAAAAATCAAGACAGCAATTACAGGGCATATGAATGATGTAATTATCAGTATCTTTTGACGCATCTAAATACTTCCGACATGCAAGCTTGGGAGTTTCTGGCTCCAAAGCACGCTTATTTCCTGATTTAGATTGAAATTATAGAATTGAAAAACTTTCTCCAAAAAGGTTTTTTTTTCGCTCTTTCCATCAACGCCTGGTTTTGGTTTATAATCTTGAAAATAGTTGTATTGTGTTTCAAACTCTGTCCTTTCAAAGCTGTTTCGAGTTCTTCTACCTGACTTTTTAAATATTCAACTTGGTTTATGAGTTCTTTTATAATATCATTTTCCTGTGTCCCGGTTGTATTGGTATACGTTTTATTACCTAAATCAACTGTATTGTCAATCCAAACGAACTGGTGATCCCCATCCTTTTTGTATTTTAACTCACCCTCGTTTATTTGTTTATATAGTGTTCCTAGTGAGATATTTAGCTTATCCAATGTTTCTGTAATGGAGTACCAATCACCGATTCCGTTTGTTGCCATATTCGTCATCCTCGTATAGGTAAACGCCTACCATTCAAACGGGTAAAGTCTTATACAGTTTCAGGTTCTCAGTAACATTCGGGTGTTATTTTTTTAATAGCATTTGTAAATGAGGATTGTCGAAGAAAAGGAAAGTATCTCCAACTACCCGAGTATCCGCATAATAAAGGCTTTCAATTAAAAGAAAAAAATCAATTAACAGTAGTCCTAATCCAGATGCAAGCAATAAGAATGATGTTATTGAAAAGGGAGGACATATTAATCATTTAGAAGAAGTTTTTCTATTTTAAATATGATGAGAGCCTACTTTTTTAAACAACCTTTTCTTGATGTTTTTCAATTGCTCATTATTCAAGATTGTAAGTGCAGTTTTTGCTTTGGATTCACTATATTCAATCCCTTATTTTGTAATAGGTGCCATACTATGCGTTTATACGGTTATAATCTGTTCTTCTTGTTGATCTGTTTCCATTCCCATCTTCCTGTCAATACTCTCTAATAGTTCAACCATCCTGTCGATTTTCCAATATAATTTGGTTATACGGGAAAGACCTATTACTAATACTACTCCAATGATAATCACCAACAGTTCGTAAAACCCAAATTCCATTTTATATTCTCCTTTTCAAATTTTGACTATTTTACTCATTGCCCCCAAACTATTTTGATAAAATTTCTACTCTTTATCTAATTCCTTGATATCTATAGTATTTTTTTATGTATGGGGTAACTGTATGCAATCAAAGAGTAAGATGAAAACTTGTATTGGGTTTTGCTTTTATTTTTACTTCGCTTCCTATTGCGTTTTTTGAAATACTCTTCAATAATATCGGTAATTTCTGTGATTTAATCTTCACATTTTATCCAAAGAAATTTCTGCAACAAGAGGTAGGTGGTCAGAGGCGAGGGAATAAGGTACTTCTATAGACTGAATTGTCCAATCCTTCGAGGTGAAAACGTAGTCAATTTGAGTTTTTGGGTTGGTAGAATGGTAAGTCAAAGCGGGTTGACTGTTTGTACTTGAGGCATTTATAAAATCAAGTTCTACTTCTTTAATCATCTGGTTTTCAGGTGTGTGGTTAAAATCTCCAGAGATAATTATTGGTTTGTCTTCGTAGGAATTAGCGGTTGCTCGGATTTGATCAACATTCGCAAGGGATTCAGTGCTATCTAATCGATGATCGATATGAGTATTCATAAATACAATTTCTTGGTTGTTAACGTTTATTATTACTTGAAGTAAACCACGTTGTTCTGATGATCTGACCATTTTATAGTAAAGGTTTTTCTGATCTAAAATAGGAAAACGAGTGAGGATTCCATTGCCGTAGTCACCATTTTGTAATTCGAGATTCTTACCAAATGCCCAATGTGTGTTGGTTAAATACGCCAGGGTTTTTATCATATCAAGATTTTGAGATCGATCGGCATGTCGATCTACCTCCTGTAATCCAATCAGATCAACATTGGCAGAATGAATAAGTGTAGCAATGCGGTCAAGATTAATATGTCCATCTATTCCTTCGCCGTGATGAATGTTATAGGTCATTACCCGTATAGTAATATTGTTCGTTTTTTTCCCCATTGTGGTAAATCTCCTGTATTTCTATATCAAATCTGCTCGAGTTCTATTTTAAAGATACTTTTATTTCACATCTATTTTTGGATCAGCATCAAATCGAGGAAGGGTAACTACCAAATCATCAGTTTTGCTATCTGTGGTTGGTCCTTAAGTTTTTGTGACTTTTTTGAATAGACAAGACAGTTTTATTATTCAGTGTAGACTGTTTCAATCGATCGTCATGTTATTTTCGAGATCGGTATTCCTTGACCGCTTCCAGTGCTTCTGGATAGATTACACTCATAGAATCTAATGCCTTTGCTGCATTAGCACGAACAATTGTACTCTGATCATTTTGCAATGCTTGTATCAGAGCTGAGACTGTGTTCTCTGACCCTATAGAACTTAATGCTAATATCGCACCTTTACGAACTGTTGCATCCTGATCATTTTGTAATGCTTGTATTAGGGCAGGAACTGCGCTTTTTCCTGTCATTCCTAATACCTCTGCTGCATTATCACGAACTGCTGCGTCCCGATCCTTTAGTGCTTGTATCAGAGTAGACACCGCTTTCTCTACTGCTTTGATTGCTTCAGCTGTTCCGATTTGTCCTAATGCATATGCTACACTGCCACGAACTCTTCTGTCTTGGTCGTTCAATGCTTGTATCAGAATAGGTACTGCATCTATTGCTTTGTTTCCTATAGCACCTAATGCTCTTGCCGCAGCCTTACGAACCTCTGTGTCTTGATCATTCTTCAATGCTTGTATTAAGACATACACTCCATCCTCTGTTCCGATTTGTCCTAATGTGATTGCTGCACTGGAACGAACAAACCCCTCTATTTTCTGATCTTGCAATGTTTGTATCAGAACGGGGACGGCATCTCTGGTGCCTACTCCGATTTGTCCTAATGTGATTGCTGCATTACCACGAACATTTGGGTCTTGATCCTGTAATTGCCTGATTAGTCTGTCAAACTTCTGCTTATGGGTTTGGTTTTCACATCCATTTATCCATAACAGGATAGCCAAACAAATAATGACATTATAGTTGTCGATCTCAAAACGTCTTTTAGGCTCTGCATAATCAACTCCCCAAATACAAGTTCTAATAATAATGAGTTCCTTAATTTTTTGATCTGTTTGGGTTAAAAAATTCCGTTCGATAGGTTAGTTTTGGCCATTATCTCTAAGCGAAGAAAGGTTATCGTTTGAGACCTTGAGTGTTTTAAATTTTTTTGCTAACTTCGATAGCATGATTATATTTATTATACAATCGTGTGTTGTAAGGATATAGCTTTTCAAATTGAGGTGTTTGTGGAGTGTATTGCTGTGTGGATTTATTTTTTGTGGTTGATCATGTGTTAGAGACTCTAGCACATGGGGCCAAGTTAGTTAGGGAAACCACATTTGATAAGGTATTGTACCCTTTTGGGTCGACTTGCTGAAAGTTTTGTTTTGGATGCTAATCTTCACTCCAGCTAGAAATTAGGTCTGTAACATTGAAATCAGTAGGCATTTGGTTGAAGAAATAATGCATGGGGCCTGATTGAAAACCGGGGAAAAAGTGCTCTTCGTCCATCTGTAGTTTAGCCTCGACAATTTTAAATCGTTTCCATAGGGTTCTAGCTTCTTCAAATGAAAAACGATCGGCAAATTTCGGCCCCCAATTGAGGGTCGTTGGGTGTGCATTAGACGCTTTTTGGCGAAGATCATCCGATATACTTTCGAAGTTGGGGTTTTTGTTTAGATTAATAAAACAAACCATTTTAGACAGGAAGATAGTTGTTAGCATCTTTCCCTTTTCTTTTCTGTTGGGACAAAGCTTTTCTAGGTTAGAATGATAATTTTGCTTGTCTCGTTTTATTGCGGCTCTGAGGGCTGCTTCGGTATGATTTTGCATTTCGATACTTCGTTTTTCCCAGT
The DNA here is from genome assembly GCA_002709695.1 of Candidatus Poribacteria bacterium. Classification (GTDB taxonomy): domain Bacteria; phylum Poribacteria; class WGA-4E; order WGA-4E; family UBA9662; genus UBA9662. Next base: position 5,613 of record PAQF01000004.1, on the reverse strand, counting down.
TTTCGAATGTCCGCTGGTTTGGTGCCTTTAGGTGTTCGACAAAATCTAAGTTAGGATATTGGGTATGATTGGAGAAACCTCCGTGGATGGTTCTCCTAGTTTTAGTGCTGTAGTTGCTACCCCAATGAAGAATCGGAAGTATGTAGACAACACCATCGCCAGCTTTTAAATGAGTCTGAATGCCACTCGGAAGTGGAGCACGTGGATCAGCTAGTAGTTGCTCGTTTTCTTTATTGGTGTTGAGACGAAGGTGGCTACCAGGAACAACCCATAGGACATCGTCGTCGTAAAGTGGAATGTTCCATTGTACGTAGCGGGGACCGGTTTCAATAATGTCGTCAATGTAACCTTGGAGTGGAGCAGTATCAATAGGGTGTAAATCTCGGTGCCAGGCCGCTGGTCCTCGGTCAATTACTGGATTGCACATCATCATCATTTCCGTGACTGCTGCATCGGGGATATCCAGCAATTCGCTACTAACACCTTGAGTGTTTGGATGAAGCCAAATTTCTATAGCACTCGCAGTATATTGGTCGATGAGATCCGCTAGAGGGCTTTGTTGGAGGATTAGTCTAGGTTGAGCTGCAGTTTCCCATACTCCACCCGGAGGGGTATTAGGGGACCGATCCGGGCTCCAGATTGCTTTCTGTTTTTCTACTAGGTGTTCGTAACTAGCACGTAGGTTTTCCAGTTGACTTAGAGGGATAACCTGTTTTAGGACTAGGTAACCATCTTCCAAAAATTGATCGCGGTTGATTTGCATGATATGAGGTTTTTGTATTGCGTTGATAACAATACTTTAGTGTCCTTTTGTCAACTTCTTTTTGATTTTTGGCCAATTGTGAATTTAATTGAATATGTTGTTATTGATCAAGGCCGTGTAAGATTAATCGTGTTGGATTTGCTTTTATTAGCAGCTATTTCACTTTGACTGAGAGAGTATATGCATTCTTGTTCTGTATGTGTTACAAGTGTCCAAGCGTATTGGTATCTGGAAACAAGAATCTTGTATTTCATTGCTATGACAAGCCTACATCAAGCTCCATTAAGAGGTCGAACTAGGAGACGACTACTAATTCCCCGCCTGAGCTGACTGATTCGATTGCTTGATTTGTTTATTAGGTAAGTGGTGTGGATCCCTTTGGCTGGTTATCCTTTTGTAGTAGATGGTTTTTTACACAAAATTCCAGCTTTCACACGCCTTTTTACATAGAAGAGCCTAGGCATTTTGTCTAATTAGATATGGTTAAACCCGTGGCGCTTTTTGGCCTTCACCAGAATTTACTTCCTTTTAGAATATATCTTTTATCCTAACAAGTTACTATTCTTAGGTCAAATGGAATTAGTGTGTTGTCTCCGATGATTTTTTGCGAGTTTGTGTAATTGAAATCTTTACTGAGGATGTGATAATCTTGAATTAGTTTAATCGGAAACTTCCGTAGGGGTCGAAGTCTATTTCGTTTGTTTTGAGAAAAAGGAGTTGGGAAATGCCGGAAATCATAGTTCAAAGTTTCAATCACGTTGCTATCTGGGTAAAAGATGTTCGAAAGTCGGCCGATTGGTATGTTGAGTGTTTGGGGCTGCAAGAAGCGAGCGTGTCAGAACATCGTATATTTTTGAAGTTGGCGGATGGTGGTGTTTTGGCACTATTCGAAACCGCAGATGCCGACAAAATTGGCACAGGAGTTCATCATCTAGCATTTAATTTGACCACCCAACAAGAGGTTTCTGCTTTGGAAACGCTCCGTCAGCAGAATATTCCATTGCGACAGCGTGGTCCCAATTTAAGCTTTCAGGATCCCGATGGTTACTGGATTCATTTTAGTTAGCTTGCCCATTTTTGGTGGAGATATGTGTTGTAAGTTGTTTCTAGTGATCGAATATGCCTAAGCTGCATAAAAGATACCATTTGCCTATTGGAATATAGAATTCAGAAATGTCGAGCAACAAGAATAGTGCATTGCGATTCAGTTTCTCGGTTTTGTTGTTCGTAATCTATGGCTTTTTTTTTGTGGGTTGCAGATCATCGGAACATGAAATTGAAAAGTACATTTTACAAATGGCTGCAACGGGTGCGAATGACCGGGCATCGGCTGTTAAGCGTTTAAAGGAAATTGGAGCGCCTGCTGTCCCAAATCTGATTTTAGCATTAGATAGTCAGGATCTAGCTGTGCGTGCAAATGTAGTTTGGTTATTAGGTGAAATTGGAGAACCTGTTGAAAAAATTGTGCCGTTTTTAATTCGTGCTTTTGCTGATTCTGATCAAAATGTTCGTACCACTGCTTTATTGTCTATTATTTCAATTGGCAATCCTACCGTCCCATTTTTGATTGATGCATTTGGACACCCAAATGCGGGTGTGCGTCAACAATCTGCTTTTGCTTTAGGTGAAATAGGTCAGCCTATTAGCCTCATTATTCCTGCTTTGATTGGTAATTTGGATGATAGTGAATGGAATGTTCGTCGGGTTTCAGTGCGTGCGTTATTAAATATTGGTCAACCTGCTGAGCCTCAGTTGATTGAGGCATTGAATAATGGAAATAGAGAAACTCGGCGGACTGCTCGTATTGCATTGGATCAAATGGCCCACCGAAAACGGTAGACTATGTATAAAAGGAGTTGTGCCAATATTCTCAATCCTGTAAGCTCTTTCTACTTTAAATGTTTGCTGGGGAAATATTGGAAATGGATGGAAATGGAAGAATGCATGTTGGTGTTCAAGGGATAGGTACTTCGGAAAAAGAATTACAATTTCTAGCCCGACATGGTGTGACGCACATGGATGCTTCGGTCGAAGATAATGAAGTTGAAACTTTGTTGCGTCATAAAGAAAAAGCTGGCCAATGGGGTGTTAGTTTGGAAATGATTCACATTGGTCTTCCAAGTAGCATCACTTTAGCCCAGGATCCACAACGTGATCGAGATCTGGAAGGTATATGTCAGATTATTGAAAACGCAGGTAAAGCTGGGCTTAGAGGTTTAAACTACAATTTCTGTATCTTGCCACATCAGCGAACCGAATCCAAGCCTGGGCGTGGAGGAACAACATATAGTAGTTTCGACCTCGCCGAATTTGATAACCAAACGTTGTCAGAAGCGGGGGAAGTTAGCCGGGATGAAGCCTTTGATCGAATTGGTTATTTCCTTGAGCGAGTCATCCCGGTGGCGGAAGAGCATAAGGTCCAAATGGCTGCTCACCTTAATGATCCTCCCGCACCGGTTCTTAGAGGTGTTGAACGATGGAATTACCCGGTATTCGACGGGCTGAAGCGGTTTGTTGAGTTGGTGGACAGTCCATATAATGGGTTCAATTTTTGTTGTGGTGTTGCTTCTGAGGGGTTAGAGGATCCGGGAACCGAACTTTATGACATAATACGCTATTTTGGTGAGCGAAGGAAGATTTTCAATGTCCACTTTCGCAACATTCGGGGAGGACTTTATAATTTTCAGGAAGTCTGGCCGGATGAAGGTGATCTGGATATGCATAGGGTCGCACAAACACTTGCAGAAGTTGAGTATTCTTATATGTTGATGCCGGATCATGCACCTCATCATCCTGATGATATCTCTCCTCCTGGGTTGTCGGGTCGAGTACGTCAAGCCTGGGCATTTCAGTTTGGGTATATCATTGCCCTAATTCAAGCGGTTAGTTGATAGCGGCAACGCAGGTTTTTTTAAATAACCATGGGCGAGAAATGGATATGAAAGGAGTTAGGAACGGCAATTTTCTGGATTGGTTGTCTAATCTTCCTAAAGTTATGTTTCTTCATCTTACTGTACCTATTGATATTTGATTCTTGGCTATGGTGAATTTTGTGGTGTTTTAGGAATTATCCATCATAGTTGAAATCGCCGTTTTAGCCAGTCAAATCCGTTTTGCCAATGTTCTCCCAAATAGTGTCCATAGTCTTGGTAAACAATCCAGCTCTTTTCACTTTTGATCTGATTATAGGTGGCAAAGCATGTTGCTGGTGGGCATACCGGATCTTGTAGGCCAACACGCATTAAAGTTTCTGCCTTGATTTTTTTTGCTAGGTTGATAGTATCAAAATAGCTTAAAGTTTTGAGCATTTTCGACCAGTTGCGAGTTTCGGGCTTTTGATCGATCCACATATCAATTTCGTCCCAATGGGTTGTTTTGAAGTATTTATTCCAGTTACATAAAAATGGAATGTCTGCAATGCAGTACCTGACTCTTTGATCAAAAGCTGCGGTCACAAAGCTTAGACCTCCTCCCTGACTGCTGCCCCAAACGGCGATTTGTTGTGTATCGACATCATGTCGGGAGGCCAAATAGTTCATGGCTCTGATGGTGTCGAGATACACACCACGGTAATAGTAGTTTTCGTTTTTGTCTAGCCCTCGGACCCAGAGGCCTTGTGGTGATCCTGGTGCTTTGTCGGAGTTGCCGTGCTCACGAGGGTTAAAAGAAAATATAATCATATCGTTGCGTTCATTTACTGGCCACATTGCAGATTCGTATCCGGGAAGTCGCAGCAAAGCAGGGTAAGTTCCTTCCTTTCTTGGAGTCTCTAGCCATCCACGGACAGTGAGATTATCAACGCTTTTCATCTCAATCAGGTAAGTGTCCCTTTTTTGACTGCTTTTGTTGGGTTGAAGGGTAATTTTATATTCTGGGTCAATACTTTTGAGTTGTGCTAGGGCACGTCCCCAGAATGAATCAAAGTCTTTTTCTCGTGTTAGGGATATGTGGATCGAATCAGGATTGTAACCAATGGTGGTAACGTGTGAGCATGATTGGTCTTTATACTGGTAGGTGCATCCAAAACGGTAGAATCCAGCTTTTGTAATATTTATGTTTGGACAATGATGCAGTTTGTTTTGGCCCGCATCAATCTGGAATTTGGTGTTTGTCTCTCGTAGGATTCTTTTCTCATCGGTTTCTATCGTCCAAGTTAATTTTCCTCTAGATTTTGTTTCAGTATTGTTGTTGATTTTCGCAAATAGACTGATTTTCTGATTGTTGGTGAAGATACCATTTTGATTATCTGTGTTGACTTCAATTTCAAAGGCAGGGCTTGTTTGTATTAAATTCATGTTCAAAAGCTAGGGGAGAAAAAATACCAGATTTAGGTAATATAGAGGATTTGGTTGTTTAATTGTTTCTCTCGGTGTCGGGGGTTTAATTGGATTGCTTTAATTTTGATTTGGTTAGTTGTGTTCTGATGGGGATTATTAGTTGGTCTGGTTTATCGATCAGTATTTCATGTTTCGGGGGTGAGATTAGTTGAAATTTGGTTTTTAGATCAATTAATGCTATTTTACACATGCGTAGGTTAGGGTTAGGCTTGCGTCACTTAATGTAATTTACTTCTATTTTAAGCTGTATAATATTTAAATGTCATATTCGATGGAATCTCTATTTGATTATGTGTAATTAGGCTTAAGCTTAAATATAAATTACTTGTCCATCGTAAGCCAAGTAGACGTTTTCGGGCAGGTTAATTTGTTGCTCTTTGCATTGTTGTTCAAAGCATCGGTGATCAAGTCGATGCATAATATGCGTGAAATATGTTTGTTTAGGCTGAAGGTGATTGGCAATATCTATTGCTTGCTGAACACCTAGATGTGTTGGATGGTTAGGGTTGAAAC
>PAQF01000003.1 GCA_002709695.1 Candidatus Poribacteria bacterium | reverse complement strand
AAACGGTTGTTGTTTGTGTGTTTAAACTGCCTTAATTGAGTTCCTACACTCAATCAAGCTGTTTATATATCGGCAGGATATAAAAAAACATTAGGATTTAAGCAAAAAAAATAGAAAAAATAGTTCGATCTGGCAAAAAGTCTTCCACTTAGGCTAGAAGCCCTATTGTCTTTTATCTGGTCTCACGTATTAGAAACATAGCATTTACGTTGAGACTCTTCTCATGCTAGAATGCCTAGGCTATTTAATTTAGCTTGATTTGGCCACTTTCCTAATAACAAAGTATGGCCTTTTCAAACTGAAGAAACTAGAACTGTGAGGTCATAATTTAAAATGCAAACGGTCAAAATTGTTATCGTGGGAGCAGGGAGCGGATCCTTTGGCCGAGCCGCTATCGCTGATGTTTTAGCTTGTACTGAGTTAAATGAGAAAACCGAACTGAAATTGGTACTAGTAGATGTCGAGCAAGTCGCCTTGGATCGGATGTATCATTTCTCGGAAGTACTGAAAGAGTATCGGCAGGTACCAACCCAGATTGAAGCTACCACCAACCGCCGCCAAGCATTTTGTGATGCCAATTATGTGATCACTTGCGTTGCAAGAGACCGGATCAAGCTCTGGGAACAGGATTTTTATACGCCATTGGCCTACGGGTTCCGACACATCTACGGAGAAAATGGTGGCCCTGGTGCTGCTTTCCATACTTTACGTAGTTTACATTTGATGATGCCGATTATCAACGATGTCGTGGAGGTTTGTCCCCAAGCTCTAGTTCTGAATTTTACCAATCCTGAAAGCCGTATCTGTTTAGCTATCAACAAATTGACGGAGTTGGATGCTGTAGGTATTTGCCATGGGACTCAGGGAACCTGTGAAATTGCTTCAAGAATGATGGGCAAAGAGCCAAACGATCTAGAATTCTTGGTTGGAGGGATTAACCATTTTCATTGGATTTTGGGCGTCAACGATGTAAAAACTGGTAAGGATATGATGCCAGCTTTGAATAAAGCCATTGCCGAGGACGAAACCGTCATACAACCGCTGGCACGATTCCTCCACAAGACTTTCGGCCTTTTGACCTTCCCTTTTGATAGCCATATTGGTGAGTATGTAGGTTTTGCTTACGATATGGTGGGGCCGAAGTTCGAAAACTATCGGCGTCGTCATATTAGGGTTCGAGAAACGGGGGATGCTAGTAGTTTGCCTGTTTGGCAGGAGATCCAGGAGGTGGCTGACCGTCAAGTCCCAATGACAGAATCATTGGCATCACCAACCACTGAGGCAGCGGTACCTATTATTTGTGCTATTGAACTCGGTCAGCCTACACGATTTGCCGGTTTGAATGTTCTTAACACAGAAAAATACGTTAGTAACCTACCAGAAGATGCTGTTGTGGAAGTGCCCGTCAAAGTTGATGGTAACGGTATTCACCCTGTTAAAGTTGGTTCTTTACCGGAAGGAATTGCTGCTATGTGCCGACAACAGATTTCGATACAGAACTTGTTGGTAGAAGCTTATGCGGAAAAATCCAAACGTGCTTTGCTCTCAGCCCTGCTGCTTGAACCCACAGTTGATAGTCCTAATCGTGCTGAAAAAATGATGGAGGAGTTGTTAAACCGTCAAACTACGTACCTACCAGAGTTAAGGTAGTATAGCTCCTTAAATTGAGGAGGCCAAAGCATTATACAGCTAATTTTTGATTGTTTCTAGCTATTAGCTATCATCCTCAGGTGCTTCATCATAAGAATTCATAGATATCAAATAGTCGAGAGATACGTCATCATCGACTTCCTGAATAGCTTCAACTCTTTCACGAAACTGAATTTCGCCTGCAAACAACTCATCCAAAGCGACGGAGGCTGCTCTTTTTGTACTTGGATTCAATTGTTCAATGCTTCTTTTGTTTAGTTGACGAGCGCGTTTCGTGGCGACAACGATAGCGAGATATTTGTTATCAATTGTTTCTTCTTTTAGGTCTTCTAAGAAATAAACTGGCATATTAGACTCCTTAACGGGCTGAATGATGGTTTTAGCGACAACACACTAAAAGTTGGTTAAGATATTGCTCCTTAATTTAGCTAAGACGACGTAATTTTGTGATGCGGCCGGTGGCTACCCATTCGGCAACATAAATATTGCCTTCAGTATCAAAACAAGCATCGTGTGGATGAACGAACTTGCCTGCTATCCATCTGTTGTGATCGTTACGAACGTCTTTCTCTCCAGTGACCCGCTCAACATCGTCGCCTAGACGAGCAACAATGTTCTTTTCACCGTCGAGAATACTTAGTCTCGCATGCAACTCAGGAACCAGCATCAGGTTCTTCCAAGTGTCGATATTGGCTGGTAGGCCGTAGCCGCTGAGAGTTTCAATATATTCTCCGTCCAAAGTAAGGTACTGTAGTGTGTGGTGAGCTCGGTCACAAACTACCACTTGTTCTTGTCCCTCTGACCGCTGATCAATCCAAATTCCGTGTGGTGTATTAAACTTGCCCTTACCTTCACCTGGCCCTCCAAATTTCGAAACCCAGTTGCCATCCTTATCATAGCGATGAATATAGAAAGAGCCATACCCATCAGCTAGGAGAAAGCCACCATCGTTTAGAAAAGCAAAGTTAGTTGGCATAAAAGCATCACGACCCCAACGTTTGACGCGAATAGTATCTTCACCCTTCTGATAGACTCCACTGTCCATTGGAGCATATTTTTCCCAAATTACTTCGCCTGTTAGCGTAAGCTTGGCAAAGGCCTTGACTTGCTGATAGGCGCAAACGTATAGAAATTGGTCCTCACCTTCGGTACGCACTTCTAGTCCATGACCACCACCTTGGAACTGATTGCCGAAAGAACGGACATATTTCCCCTCTTGGTCAAACACAAATATGGAGGGATGATCAGTTAGGTCGGCTTTGCCTTCGTGTATGACATAGAGCAAACCTTCTGCGTCGACAGCTACATTATGGGTTGTCTGCCAAGTGAACTTTGAGGGCAATTGTGCCCAGTCATGGAATACTTCGTAGCGATATTTGCCTGTGCCGATAACAAGGTTACTTTTCCCTGTTTTGTCAGCAGCATGAAGAATTGTGGGGGCAACAACAGGTGTCAGGGCGGTTGCTCCTATCACTTTGATGAAGTCACGGCGACTTTTTTTCTCCGAGTCTACCTGATTTTCCATTGAACCTCTCTTCGGGAACGATTTTAATTATTTTATAGTATCAACTCCAATTTGTCAAACCCGTCTAATCACTTCCTATTTACGATCAAACTGATTTTCTGCCTTTCACTATATCAGAATTGATCAGCCGAATTTAGCAAAAAATTGATTGGTTGCTCATACATTTTTAATGAATTAAATCGAGCGGTTCGCCATTTGGTATTCAGTCATCGTGCACTTATTGTTTCCCTAGATCTTACTATCACATAAGTTAGATAGAATTCATCTATCCTGCCATCAAAATTCTGTTAATCTATACGAAAGAGTATGGTTGATAGGTTGTGCCAAACACGTAAATGTCGTGTCGTTACTCAAAGGAAAAAATAATGGTCGAAGAGTGTTGAAAGATTAATTGTGTTGGTACCATTTCTGAGTACTTTAGTGATTACTTTGAATTTAGCTTAGAACACTGAAATTTCAATAAATATGTAGTGGTCATGATTATCGCCAGGCTTTAGAAATCGCTGTGGCTTTGAAACAGTCAGCTCAAGCGGACCACCAACGTATCTTTCTGCCAATCGAAGATCGTTCCTTGGGAATTTTCCCTCATTCATATCGTTTGAGAGGAGGTGACATTGCTGGTTGGCAAAGCATCGGCTACACTGGTCCAACTCAGCTTGATTAAGCTTTTTAAAGTGTTCAATTTGAACTCACGAGAATTTTTTCACACTGACAAAAGAGGTCAATTATGATCGGTTGGATTTTCATGCAAGACCCGCTGGAACGCTGGATGGCTGACTATAAGCAGACGTTCGATGCTTGGGAGGAAGGTGGAATCCGCGGAATTGTGTTCGGTTACTTGAGATTCAAGCAGGAGAATGGTATGTCAATTCCTATCTTTGCTACTAATCCAAAGGTCTATGAATCTTTCGGAGTTGATCCTCCTCCAAAAAAAACACGCGACTTGAAGAAGGAAAAGCTTCTGCATGCTATGTTGGACGATGCGGTATCCCGTGATTGGAATGTTCTGGCCTTTAGTGTCCCCGGAGGTGGAGGCCAACGACCATTAGAAGAAGATCCTTATGGAGCAGTAGGGTTTGCTGCTCAGGTACAGGATATCGTTGATGCTTATCCGCAAATACATGGAGTAATTATAGATGGTCCTGGGGAACAACACTATGAGTTAGCTTACCATCCATCATGGTGGAGAACTCCTTGAAATCCGTCAGAATAGAAATCAGCTTGTTTGTTTAGGGGTTGATGTCAGCCGCCTCGAACGGGGGATTGAGCATTTTCGGAATCGATTGCACCACTTGACACCCGATCTGGTTAGGTATCATGCTTCCGGGGGGATGTTAGCAGCTTTAACTCTGTTTGATATCAATGAGGATACGCTCTATTGGTTACGAACGCGACAGGAACTGGCATTAGGCTATATGAGATCTATCCGTGCACAATTGGATAAATTAGGTCGAAAGGTTGAACTCGGAGGGATTCCACGGACAGCGACTTTCTCTTCATTGACCGGCCAAAACTACCAGCACATGACGCTGCTTTTTGACTATATATTTCCCAAACATTATTTCTGGCATCGTGGTTTTGATGGTATGTATGGAACCGTTGCACGTTGGGTTCGGAAGTTAGCCGAGTGGAATCATTCCCTGACTGAACGAGATTGTTTCTCGGTAATCAAATCTTTATTTGGATTACAGTTACCAAATGTTCAGTCATTGATGGATATGGAACTGGGATTTTCTGAGGAATTCTTTGAGAAAATCGTATTTAATGAGACACGTCGAGCATTGGACGCCATAGACGATTATAATAAGGTGATTGCTTGGGTTTCTACTGGGAGAAGCCCGTATGCTGGTGATGCAATGACTGCCAGAGATTTACATGGCATCCTAACAGCCTCAAGAAAAGCGGGACTCCAGCGTTTCCTTTTTCATCCTGACCCAGACTTGGGTGCATCTGAGTGGCGGGTGATTTCAGGCTTCTGTGGCAATGTATGGGAACAATCTCGCAACGGCTATTGGCCACCTGACAGTAAAAAACCTGATGAATTCAATCGTTGAGTTTTTCTCTTGGGTAAATGTTCTGTTATTCTAATGACTTGTTAAAGCAGTTTATCAATTAGGCAGTAGTGTCCAACTGAATTTTGCCACTTGTTCGATGCGTTCATGTATTGGTTCATAAGGCGTACCGGTGACCGTCGACGGTGTGAAGGTACAGTCATCATTCAATACCAGTTCTGGTTCTGTCAAATCTTGATGGTAAAAAAATTGGCTAGGAAATAAATCTCCTGGATAAGTAAAATTATCAAGCGTCGCCAGGTCGATTAAGATACCTCCTCCAACACCACTTTCCAACATGCTACCAACCCAGCAGGGTATACCTGCGTCACGTGCCATGTTATGCAGTTTAACTGCCACTGACAGACCTCCAACACGGCCGGTTTTAATGTTAAGAATCTGACACGATTTCAGCTTCAGAGCCCATTCAAAAGCGCGTACTGAGTCGATTGACTCATCCAAGCACACGGGAGTAGAAATCTGCTTTTGTAGTGTCGCGTGGTCCAGTAAATCGTTATGGTGTAGTGGTTGTTCAATCATGGCAAGCCCCAACTCATCAATTTCCTTAAAGAATTCGATATCATCCAGTGTGTATCCAGAATTACAGTCGATATGAAAAGTTTGTCGTGGAAACGTAGAACATACTACCTGTAACATGTCGAGATCCCAGCCTCGGCGCACTTTTAGTTTCACTCGCTTGAATCCGTTGTTAACAGCTCCTTCAATCTTTTCCAGTAGCACATCAATTGAATTCTGTACACCGAAATCGGCACCTGCCTCAACATTTCTGAAAGTTCCACCTAATAAGTGATATAATGGAGCCTTTTGCATGTCAGCTTTAAGCATCCACCAGGCAATCTCGGGCCCAGCCTTCGCAAACGGGTTACCATTGATCCATTTGCATGTATCCAGCAGTTGATCCGCCGTTTCGAATTCTTGTCCCACTAGAGTTGGGGCAATAAACTCGGTTATTGTATGATAAACAGACATTGCGGTTTCAGGCGAATAGGCTGGTGCCCTTAGAGGGGTGGTTTCTCCCCAGCCAACATGTTGACCAGAAATCAGTCGTACCATTACCGAATCGATAGTGGCATCCTCACCATAAGCTGTTCTCCAAGGATGGATCAATGGTAATTCAACATAATAGACATCAATTTGGTCGATTCTCATATCTTTTTTAGGCTTTGCTCCGATTTGAATATCGATACTTAATTTATTATTGTGTCATGATAAATTAGGACAGTCAATAAGCTATAGACATCCGGCAAATGGTAGAAAAAATAGCTAGGCTCAAGAAATGTGGAAAGGATTAATTAATTTGAATGACTTTGTGACCGTGATTTAGGTCAGTGGAAATCATTAGTGCTATTACAGGATCTTGCTTCTAATCGAATGTTTGTTATCAGGAGAAATGTTAATTTTGATAATAAACGTTTTTTGCTATAATGTTAGACATATTGTATCGGGATTATGTAATTTCTAATCATTGAAATCAGAAAAAATAAATGGAGAGAACACGGATGGCAGTCCACAATTTTCAACCGACTGTGTATTACACAGCAATAGGAGCTCACGAACCTGTATTGCACATTGATAGCGGAGATACTATTATTACGACGACTGTGGATAGCGGCGGACGGGACAAATTGGATCAGTCAGTTACACCGAGAGGCAATCCACAAACGGGTCCATTTTATGTTGAGGGTGCTGAACCAGGAGACACCCTATCGGTTCATTTTGACCAGTTGACACCTAATCGAAGAATTGGTCGAACAGCCACAGTGGTTGCCCCAAATGTTCTTGATCCGGGGTATGTTGCTTCACAGATGCCGGAAAGTGGAGAAGCTGAATGGGAGATTGATACTGAAAAATGGACGGCAACATTAATTTCCCCAGATACCCAATTAGGCAAATTTGCGATTCCACTTGAACCGATGGTAGGTTGTTTCGGTGTTGCTCCACCCAGAGGTCAAGCTATTTCTACTGCTACTTCTTCCACACATGGTGGGAACATGGATTATCGTGGCTTCGCTGAAGGTACAATTGTTTATTTACCGGTTTTTGTGGCTGGAGCACTATTTCATTTAGGTGATGGTCACGCAGTGCAAGGAGATGGGGAGATCGTCGGGACAGGTATCGAGATTTCTTTTGATGTACAATTCACAATCCACTTAATCAAGGGTGGTAATGTTGCTTGGCCCCGAGCAGAGAATGATGATTACATTTTAACAGCAGGGAACGCTCGGCCTTTAGATCAAGCCCTGCAGCACGCAACCACGGAGTTAATACAATGGTTGGTGGAACTTGGACTAGAAAAGCGTGCTGCGCATATCCTGTTGGGACAATGTGTGGAATATGATATTGGTAATGTGTTTGATCCCGCATATACCATGATCTGCAAGATTAAAAAGAGTACGTTGCGCCAGATAGGCGTTTTGTCTTCAACTTCCTAGGAAACCGTCAATCTTCGAGTTGAGTGTCTTCGTTTTCAAGGAAGATACAGAAAACAAATGTTTGTATATGCCAAGTCAACAAGGAAGAAATGATGACCATAGAATTTGATATTGATCGGCTGGTGCAAGAATAGAGAATCAATGGTTCCGTTTTGTTCGAAGAGTTTATTCTGCTAGAAACAGTTGATCGCATCCATCAGACATGGGGGCCAATTCGGAATAGTAGTGTTGAACAACAAGGGCGATCAGGCAATCACAAAACGAATTAGATGATGTACTTGGCTTGGGTGTTAACGATCGTGCGCAATACCTCCCAATTCGTGTGAATTTGAAGAAAGGCTCGCTCTGGATACAGGATGGACGTGCCTTCCATCGGGGGATACCCAATCGAGATCATCCACGTGGCAAGTTGTGCATGGCTTTTTGCCTACCTTGGGTTTTTAATAACTGGTTGCATGAGTATACTGAATTACATCTTCCACGGGAATTATGGGATTGCTTATCTCCACATGTCCAACATGTATTAAGATGGCAACGGATAAAGAAACATTAAGCGAAAAATGAACTCTTCTTTCATTGTACCTACTGACCAGCGACAGCTGTTCTTTGATAATGTTGGTATTGTAGAGGGTTAGGAACCTCACCTGTATACTTCATTAACTTCGGAAACGTGGTGCTGTTGTACGAAGCTCGAAGCTACATTGAACTATCCAAACAGTCTCCAGACAGTTTGGGATCCAAATTATTCAAGCAAAATGGAACGAAGGCAAATTGGCAACACTTCTGGAACAGAAAGGATACTTACGCATTAACCTACGGCAAACACAACTTTATTCTTACTTGGTTTAATTGACAAACCGTTAATATTTTTAGGTTTGTATTTAAGATTGCATTATTTTTGTGAAAGAGCTAATATTACGGCGTCTTATTTATGAAAATGGTTACGAAATTATATGGTGACATAAAATAATTGAATAGGTAAACAGAGTGGATACTAAAAATTGCCCAACTAGTGTAGAAGATATCGAATTTTACAAGGAAAATGGTTTTATACAATATCCTAATTTCTTTAGTAAGGAAGAGATTAAGGATCTTGGTGATGCAGTTGATGATGCTATTACTTGTAACCGGGATCGTATCCTTGGAGCAGAAAATGGAGGACGTGGTTCTGAGGATTACGAGAAAGTCTTCAATCAAATGGTGAACCTGTGGTGCGATTATCCTTCGGTTAAATCGTATTCGCTCAATCAACGTTTAGCGGAATCTGCACGACGTCTATCTGAAAGTCAGCATGTTCGCATTTATCATGACCATGCTATGATAAAGCCTGCTGGTGAAACCAGTAAGGAAACTAATTGGCACCAAGATTCCCCTTATTGGCCGATGGATCCGATTGGATCTCTTTCTGCTTGGGTAGCAGTTGACGATGTGACAATAAGCAATGGCTGTCTAAACTTCATTCCCAAATCCCACAAATTCGGCAAATTAGAGCCAATTGCTTTAGGCAAAGAAGGTGAGAGTATCATCAAAAAAATGGAGGATAAAGAGTACGAACTACCTGATTCAGTATCAATGGAGATGCCAGCGGGTGGAGTTACATTTCATCATGGATGTACATTTCATCATGCCGGTGCCAACAACTCGAATCGCCCGCGTCGTGCTTTTGCCATCATCTATATTCCTGATTATGTTTGTTTTACAGGTAGAGGAGATGCGGCTGGTGCTGCTGATGAGATGACTGCTGGCGGGCCTTGGGACCATCCACTGCACCCAATTGTCGCAGGTACTTAACTAAACACCTACTGGCTCAACAGTAAACTTCAAAAACTTGTTAATGTCTACTGTGTTATCAGAACTATCTCGCAGTCCGTTCTAAGTATTGTGAAAATATGCCACTCGGAACTTCTGCTAATTATTGGATTATTTGCCTATCACTATCATCGTGGTAAAACCAGTAGTTTCTTTATGAAACACATTGATTTTCCCGAGTTATTAAACGTTATCTAACCTTCCTGTTTGTGCTCCATTATTTTTTCCATTCAATTTCGATTGGTTACTGATAAGTTTGATATAATGTCAAGCTATGCTAGTAGAGAGATCGGTGGGCTGAACACTATTCAGTTACTAATTAATAAGAGGAGTAGGCTATAAAATTACAGCAGCCGTTTTTTTATATGGTCGTAGTTTCGTTGTTTTTTGTCATTGCTTGTAATAAGGATGATAGGTCTCAAAGAGAAAAGTTTCATGAGTCAGTACAATTGAATATGTCGTATGATGAAGTTAGGGACATCATGGGCGACCCAATTATAGGGTTTAACTACGAAGTTTGGCATTATTCTGTCAAATCTAAAAGATCTTCAGAATTGTTGGTGGTACAATTTGAGAGTGGTAAAGTGATAGGGAAATCTGTGTTTGAAAGGTAGTCTTACTCTTATCAGAAGAGAATGAATTTTTGAATAAGCAGATTAGTAGTGTTGATGGTCATTATGAACCGCGAACTTTTGAAGTTTTGCATTAAAAAGGCAATAGCTAATTTACACAGTTAGGCCAACTTTTTTTGAGGGGAATAAGTAACTTGGAAAACAAAGAATTTTCTATGATTCTTGTTTGTTTTGTTAATGATTCACTTGAAAAGCTAAGAGAAGAAAAATTATCTTTGATGGGAGCACCACTATGCAAATTCTGATTACAGGAATTACCGGTCGCGTTGGTGTGCAATTGGCGCGGAATCTTGTCTCTGATGGGCATCAGGTACGTGGGTTGGTTTGGAGTGCCGATCCTAGCGTCGTCAAGTTGGATGGTTTGCCAATCGATTTGGTAGAGGGAAGTTTAACAAAAGCCCAAGATGTGTCCCGAGCTATGGAAGGAATTGAGGTTGTGTGTCATCTGGGAGCAGCATTTCAAGCTGGAGGACCATTTACGCATGACGACTATTTCCAGATTAATGTCGGTGGGACTTTCAATATGCTAGAAGCCGCTGCAGAACAACAGGTTCAACACTTTTTCTTTGCTAGTACCGATGCCATCTATAGTAAGTACCCAGCTGGTGGTTTAACCGAGCCGATTTGTGAAGATCTGATGCCACAAACTCCGAGTGGCTGGTATGCTTTGTCAAAAATCCTAGGTGAAGAAATGTGCATAAGTTATTTTCTTAGTCAAGGTGTTCCTATTACCATTTTCCGTTTCGCACTGGTGGTTGCAACAGACGAGATATTAAACTTTCAACAGTTTTACCTTAGTTACTGGCAAAACATTTATGAGACACGCACTACAGGTGCGGCTGCCAAAACTCGAGAACAGCTTCTCCAGCATCAAGGAAAAAAGTTGGTCATTGCCAGAGACGAAAATGGTAGATCTTACCAGAAACATATTCTGGATGTTCGGGATCTTGTTCAAGCTTTTCGGGTCGCAATAGGCAATAGGCAATCAATAGGAGAGATTTTCCAGTTGGCTGCTCCAACACCATTTGTTTGGGAAACAACGATCCCCTATTTGGCCCAAGCATTGGGGGTAGAATATATTGATCTAAATCTTCTGGAACAAACCCCGACTTTCTATGAGTTCGATCTTAGCAAAAGCCGGGAACAGCTTAGTTATCAACCCCAATATGATATTTTCGATACAATTGATTATGCACTGGATTGCAGATCAGGCTCGTAAGCCGAAGTTCCGGTGTTTTGATGACCTATATGGCTAAATTGGCTTAGGTTAAATTCCCATGCGTTCTTTCGTGGATCCGCACGCGATTCACACAGTGAGGTATCCGCATTCGCATCTATTAAGTTTACTTTGCATTTGTTTTCAGAAAATATACGCCCAAGTTGTTGCCTGTAGCTCGTTCCATTGGTACGAAAGGATCGGTCGTCTTTTTTGCCTCATGGGATTCACCATCACCGACAGGATTATTTAACAATTGGCACTTGTCCTTTCCGGACACACTGTGATTCCACCAGGCCATTGTTGTTGAACCACCACCATCCATGTTAATGCCAGTATGTGCTCCGAACTGCTTCAACAGGTTACCAACGTCCTGAACGGTCGCTCCTAGAGAGGAAGGTTGGCGTCCATCAATTGTCAACAGGAATAGGTATCGTCCGTCTTGTGACAATCCTAGTCCCGTTCTCGGATGCAAATCGTTGCCGCTGGTAGGCACCTCGCCTTCCACTAAACACAAACTGAAGCCACTGACTGCGGTTTCAATATCCGATAAATCTGTGTCGACATTGACGGTGGAAATCTGAAGTTTTCCTGTCTTATCAACCAGGAATGACGGCGCTCCGTTACTTCGAGAGACTAAGATTCCCGTAGAAATTGCTAGGCCAGAGACATCCGTAGGATCCTCCCGCTGAAAAGGTGCTGGCCAAGGTGAGAAAGCGTTTGCATTGATTGCAAACATCAGTTTTGGGGATTTCTGATGAGACTGGCGGATAAAGTTGCGCGTTGTTTGACGATTCGTTTCAATTTTGCCTTCCATCCAGTTAACGTGACGTGGGGTTGTATAAAACCTCAATCTTGGTGTCTGTGAATCGATTTGTACACAGTTAATGACGATCTTCCGTGGACTGGACGGCTCAGTGTGTATGTACAGAATTCCTGGGTACAGTTGCTTGGCAGTTTCCCAATTATAACTACCTTCTTCTGCAGTGGTAGTGGGAATGGATAATTCAAAAAACACCAGTAGGCATAGGGTTACGCTTAGGCTGGCGTTGAGTGTTAACTTCTGGAGAAAGGTTTGGGCTTTATTAATTGGTTCCATTTTCATTTTGTTGCGATTAATTTGGGCAAGCTTAAAACTGTCCCAGTGCATGGACATAAGAAAGTTCCTACAGGTTGCTCTATCATAATGGTATTATCTTTAAACAAAAACGCAGTTATACTTGGTGGGGTTTTCGTTAATAGACAATTTCTGTGTCGATAGATATTTCGTTTAATTCTTACTTAGAATTCTTCCAAATCATTCATACCTGTCTCAGTGTGTTACTGGTATCAATCCTTACGTACTTCATTCTTTCCAGACTTTCCCGAAAAAGATTATTTAGAAATTAGCTAATTCCAGAAATAAATAAGGGCACGCCTTATACATATAAGAACCTGCCCTTGTTTATTTTATGTGTAGTTTTTGTCTTAAATTCGTTGGGTTTTCACTTGACTCCAAGATGTTGCCAACTTGCTTTTTGGTTCAACAGGAAAGCCCTTAAATTTAAGGTCATAGGTTAATTTGGCATCGATACCAACAAACATGCTCCAACCACCACCTTTTTCACAAACTTTAACTACCAAAACATTCCCACCTTTTTTCAGGTTGACATTGAAAGTATCTTGGAAATCTCCAGCTCCTCGGTCAACTTTATTGGTGTGGACGTCCTTGCCATTGAGCCAGACTTTTATGGAATCGTCGCTACCAACTCTGGCTGTAACACCTTTTTTAGCTTGTTTAGACACGGCATTGATAACTGCGTAAGAACAATGATCATTGACATCGCCAACAGCATGCTTGATTTTCACTAATAGGTCATTGACATTGTTGCCGCCAGTGGGTGTGATTTCGCCTTCTTTCCATTTAAGTTTATTCTTAAACTTAATAGACTTGATCTTTTTGGTGATCCCATCTTTGGCAAGCTTATCTTCCGTTAACTTACCACCGGTTCCGTCTTTGATCCAATCCTCATCGGTTACCACGGCTCCTCCGGGTGAAGAAGTTTTGACCATTATCCAGTACCATGGACCCGTGATTTTGTCTTGGGCCATGACATATCCTGTCTGCAAACCTAGGAAAACCATACAGCTCAACAAGATAATTACTTTTTTTGACATCTGTCTCCTCCTAATTATTTCGTTTATAATAATAATATTACAATATTCTGTTAGTTGTGACAAGAATAATGCCGAACTATCGCACTTTTCGAAGTTCAGGAATGAAAGACTCTGACTATCTTTGTAAGATTATCCCAACTCTAGCTGTTTATCGATTTAAATCGACTGCCATTTTTGCTTTCTTGATATTGAATTTACAATCTCCGTTATAAAAATAAGAATGTTGGCAACCAGGATTAACTATTTATGTCCATCTTAGCGATTTAAGCTGAACTCTAAACCAATTTGCCACCTTTATTACTCGTGCCGAACTAGCTTTAGCCACTTTGTCTTCCGTGTTCCGTACTTTTTAGCTCAAGTGTCTCTTGAGCAGTGGCAGCTACGCTTTCCTGTTTCGCCTCAACTTTGACACACATCCACAACTAGGGATCTACAATTTTGTCTGGAACATCTCCATGTTTAACTCACATGGACAACCAAACAAAGAAAATTAGTAGTAGGATAAAAGTCCGTTTTAATTGTGTCAGCCTTACATACTTAATTTTCCTTTTACCAAGATCTGTCAATTACCATACATGAATAAAGTCTTCATTGGATATCAACCATGTTTAGATGTGTTGTCCCTGCGGGAAAATAAGCAAATTGTACTTTTCCTGAGAAAGGGGTAAGCCAAGGCAGGGGAACTTACATGTCTGATGGTGTGTACAACTGACGAGGTTACATCATCAAGACATTAAAAAAAGGCGGAGCGAAAATCCTCCGCCTGAGAAAACTTGGTTAATCTATGATACTTAGCTTAGGATGGGTTCTTAATCTTTCCCCAAACTGTTACCAACTTGTTAGTTGAATCAACTGCTAGGTTCGGCGGCTTGGTATGGAATTTTAACCCTTTGACATCTGAGCTGAAACCGACAAACATGCTCCAACCACCACCACATTCGCCTACCTTTACGAGTAAAGGATTATCTCCCTTTTGTAACTTCACTTTGAAATTTTCTTGGAAATCACCTGCGCCACGGTTAACAGCTTTGGCATGCACCTCTTCACCATTGAGCCAAACCTTTATTGAGTCGTCACTACCGGTATACATTGATGCGGCTTTGGCTTTGGGAGAGACAACAGTAATATAGGCATAGGAAGTAATGTTGTTATCATCACCACCGCCACCCAATTTGATCTTATTGATTATTTCCTGAATATTGTTGCCGCCTTGGGCGGAAATTTTGCCTGGAGTCCACCGGACCTTGCCAACTTTAACTCTGGTGTTAGGACCGGATTTGGCCACCTTTTTTTCGGTCACTCTTCCTTTGGTTACTTTATCAAGTAGATCGGTGTGGGTAGCAGCAGCTCCACAAGGCTGAGCTGGAGTTGTTACCCATAACCATGGACCGGTGATTTTATCGCCTGGTCCTCCCACTGGTGCTACGTTATCCCCAGGATCACTCAACCAATCGTGCTCAGTTGCATTGGCTCCACACTTACCTGCAGTCGACACGGACATCCATAACCAACCTTTGGTAATCTTATCGGGAACGCCACCCGAAAATTTAAATTTCTGCCCACCTGAAGTCGTATAATTAGCATCAATACCGACGAACATACTCCAACCACCACCACACTCATAGACGGCAACAAGAAAGACGTTTTTTCCTTTCTTTAGATCGACATTTTTCTGTTCTTGGAAGTTACCAGCACCACGGTTCTTCTTGACTTCCTGAACAACTTTGCCATTAAGCCAAACTTTGATGGCATCATCGCTACCAGTGTGGAGAGTTCTATCCTTCTGATCTGCCGGTGAATCCAGAGTCATCAAAGCATAGGAGACAATGTTGTTATTGTCCCCTCCACCCAGCTTTAGTTTATTGATGACATCATTGATGTTGTTCCCTCCAACATCTGAGATGTTGCCTTTAGTCCACTTTTTTTTTCCTACTTTATCACCCACTTTAGCTCCATTTTTGGCTATGTCGGCTTCGGTAACTTCATTTGCCGCATTTGCTACACCCATGACTATCATTAAATAAATAATGAGCGTGAACAATTTGTTACACATAAGCTTTCTCCTAATAGAAAAATTTAAAATGGCAAGAAATGCGATATTCAGGAATAATGACTACTTCGACTGAACCGCTTGAATTTACGGCAATAAGTTAGTGTTTTGCTCTGTTACTTAGGATGGGTTCTTGATCTTACCCCAGGCCGTCACTAGCTTATCATTTAAATCAACTGCCAATTTCGGTTGCTTGAGATTAAATTTTAACCCTCTCTCGGTTTTGGTATCGAAGCCAACAAACATGCTCCAACCACCGCCTCTTTCACTAACCTTGACTAGTAGCGGGTTATCTCCTTTGTTCAAGTCGATTCTGAACTTATCTTGGAAATTACCAGCACCACGGTTAACAGCATTCTTATGTACTTCTTCACCATTCAACCAAACCTTGATGGAATCATCACTACCGACAAAGCAACTGCCACTCCGGTCGTTTGGAGAGACAACATTGATGTAGGCATAGGAACTATGGTCATTGATATCCCCTTTTCCCAATTTTAGTTTGACCATTACATCATTGACATTATTGCCACCTTGGGCTGGGATTTCACCTTTAGTCCATTTAAGCTTACCTACTTTTTGGCCTGCTTTAGCCCCTTCTTCAGCAATCTTCTCTTCCGTTACCTTACCTTTGCTAGCTTCATCCAGAGAATCGAAATCAGTGGAAGCAGCACCACCTTGACCTTGTTTGGCTTCCGCCATCATCCATAACCAAGGACCAGTAATTTTGTCCCCTGCGATGTCTATGTTCCCGTCACCACCGTCTCTTGGGTACTTTTTACCTGCAGCTGTGAATTTGCCTTCCATACCCACGAACATACTCCAACCGCCGCCTTTTTCACTGACCTTGACCAACAACAAGTTCTTGCCTTTTTTGACTGCAACTTTGAAGTTATCTTGAAAATCACCAGCACCACGGTCGACAGCATTCTTATGCACTTCTTTACCGTTAAACCAGACTTTAATGGAATCGTCACTACCGACTTTCATCGTCCGATTACCTGCAGTGGTGGCTTCAATCTCGATAAAGGCGTAGGAACTGATGTCGTTACAATCTCCAGGACAAAAATCAAGTTTGTTAGCAATAGGATTGACGTTGTTTCCTCCTATATCGGCAATACTTGCTTTCTGCCATTTAAGTTTTCCCACCATGTCTCCAGCTTTGACACCGTTCTTAGCTACCTTTTCTTCTGTCACTTTACCTTTACTTTCGTTTTTAAGTGAATCCTGATCAGTAGCGACTGCGCCTCCAACTCCCTTTGTTTTGACACACATCCATAGCCAGGGACCAATAATCTTATCTTGTGCATTTCCCGGCTGAATCCAAACTGAGAACAAAACAAAAAAAACTAATGGAACAATCAAAATCTTGGTTTTCATCTTTACCTCCGTTGCTGAATTAGATCATTAAAAAAAGGCGGGTTCTGTCGAGCCCGCCTTTTTTTAAATTCAGTTTTTTATAACTTAGGATTAAAAGCTTTTAAGTTTTCCCCAAGTCGTAACGAGTTTGTCTTGAGCTTCCACTGGAGCAATCGCTTCATAGGTAACATCACTGTCAAACCCGACAAACTGGCTCCATCCGCCGCCGCATTCATAGACAGCGACCATCAGGATATTATGACCATCCTTTAAAGTAACTTCTTTCTTTTCCTGATAGTTGCCGGCACCACGGTTTTGCTTGACTTCCTGAACAACTTCACCGTTGAGCCAGACTTTGATAGCATCATCACTACCAGTATGCAGATTGGTCTTACCACCTGGACCATAAAGATGGGTTACACCATAGGAGACAGCATTGTTGATGTCGCCGGAACCCAGCTTAAGCTTAACCATCAGGTCATTGAGATTGTTTCCACCAGTATCAGCAATTTTACCGAAAGTCCACTTCAGTTTACCGACGGTATTACCTTCTCTGGCTCCGCCAGTTGCGATAGCTTTTTCAGTAACTTTTCCGCCACTAGCTTCAGCTAACCAGTCAGTGCCAGTACCATCTTTACCACATTTTGCGGATGGTGCAACCATCCACAAGAAGTCTTGGATCTTAGCACCTGGTGCGGCTTTGAAAGAAACCTTTTGACCGCCGGAAGTTGTAAAGTCAGCGTTGATACCAACAAACTGGCTCCAACCGCCGCCTTTTTCGTATGTCGCGACCATCAGGATATTTTTACCTTTTTTGAGGGTAACTGGTTTTTCTTCTTGGAAGTTACCAGCGCCACGATCCTTTTCTACTCTTTGGACCGATTTACCGTTGAGCCAGACCTGAATGGCATCATCACTACCGGTATGCAAGCTAGTCTTTTGTTCTTTCGGTGAATCAAGCTCAATAACACTGTAGGAAACAATATCATTAAGATCACCTTTGCCAAAACCAAGTTTGACAATCAGATCGTTAACATTGTTACCACCAGTATCGGCGATATCACCTTTTTTCCAAGCGAGATCTCCAACTTTGTCTCCTGCTTTGACGCCATTTGCAGCGACCTTGGCTTCTGTGACTTTCCCGCCTTCAAGCTTGGCAGTAGCTTCAGCTAACCAGTCCACCTTGGATGCTAGGGCGGCTGCGCCTCCTGGAGAGGCGGTCTTAACTGCCATCCACATCCATCCTTTGGTGATCTTGTCCTGAGCATCTACAGCATCTGTTCCCATAAACATGAAAACCATCATGAGACACACACTGAAAAGCAAAATGCTTTTTTTCATTTTCGATTTTACTCCTTAACGTTAAAGGGTTAATAGCAGCTGCCCAAACAGCCACCGTAACGCGAATGTAATATTACTGAGAGCCAATTGTAACACAGTTAAATAAAGGCGTCAACCCCAAAAAAACTCTCAAAATGGATGGAAATGTCAAATATTCTCACCTGATTTTAACAGATCTGTGAACACCTTAAAACATAACAGTAGAAACCAGTATATCATGGCGTAGTTTTAGTACAGCTAATATGGAAACATCAACCCCAAAAAAACTCTCAAAACAGGTGGAAATGTCAAATATTCTCACCTAGTTTTAATGGGTTTGTGAACGCCTTAAAACATAACAGCATAATTTAGTAGATATAGAAAAAACCCAAGCTTATCCTTTCTTAGTAAATGAGGAATAAACTTGGGCTTTACGAATCTAGACTGCTTTTAGGTGTTGTCGAGATTGAATCTATCGGTTTTTAATATCGGCCCATGTGGTGGACAGTTTTCCTGCCGATTCAACCGCAACCACGTTGAAGTTGGCATCGATACCGATGAACATGCTCCAACCACCGCCTTTTTCTCCAACTTTGACCAACAGACGATTAATACCGTCTATCAAGTCAACTTTGAAAGTGTCTTGGAAGTCACCAGCACCACGGTTAACTGCGTTCTTGTGGACTACCTTACCATTGAGCCAAACCACTACACTATCATCACTACCAGCTTTGGCTGTTACGCCTTTTTTGGCTGAAGCATCGAGCTCTAGATAGGCCCAGGAATCATGATCATTGATATCACCTTTACCAAGACCAATTTTGGTCACGATATCATTGACGTTGTTACCGCCTGTAGCTGAAAGTTCGCCCCAAGTCCAATTCAGTTTCCCGCATTTGTCGCCGGCTTTAACACCATTTTTGGCTACGCCTGCTGCGGTGACGGAACCACCACTGGCTTTAGCTAAAGTATCAATATCTGTGGAAGCTGCACCACCTTGACCTGCTGCAGTTGGTGCAATCATCCATAGCCAAGGTCCGGTTATCTTCTTTTGAGCCTGGCCTATTGATGCTACAGTCAAAACGACTGCAAAACAAATTAGTAAGAACGTTACATGCTTCTTCATTTATTATCATCTCCTAAGCAAATTTTTGCTAACTCACTTAAATTGAGGATTCATTGTAACCAAAAACGATTTCTCAAGCAAATCAAATCTGCTAAGCTAACCTAGGTTACATAATAACCGGAACATTCTAACAGATTTGTAACAATATATTCAAGTTATAATTGATAATCGGGAAAAACAACCTCCACACATAAGAGACACCTTAAAACTAAATTATTTAAGATGTCTCTTTGGGGTTAATGGGCTAAGTTTAGATTATAACATGGTATTATAAGACTTAACCTTACCCCAAGTGGTTGAAAGTTTGCCATGTGCTTTCACACTTAATGCTCTATCAGGGCGTTTTTCCTTTTCTCCAAGTTCCTTCACTTCATCTTCAGAAAGAGCCCGGTTCCAAATAATCAAATCATCGATTATNCCATCTAGGAAATTATCATTCCCTTCATTCCCACCAATTTGGCGACCACAACCGAGTTCCAATGGCCTGTCAGGNAANAGATTGTAGGGTTCTGGNGCNGCNTNNGGNTTNCCCTGTCCACTAGCAGGAATTTCGGTCTTTTTATTTTCATGGGTGACATAAGCTATGGCTTCCTTGCCATCAACGGTTTGACAAACATGAATCCACTTCTCGGGTTCGATGGCACCATCAGTAGCAAACCAAGCTTGCGTTCCGCCATGAGTCACTCCCCAGGTGAGACCAGTACTACTAGTTGTTACGATACGAAAAGTGAAATGGGGGCCCCAGCCAATTTTTTCCCCTTTCCACACTCCAGAATGATCTCGTCCTTCCCGAACGTACAACCAGTAAGACACGGTGTTAGGTCCTTCGAGAACTTTTTCAATGTCTTTGCTAAGCGTGATATCTGCACGGCAATCGTCGTTGCCATTAACGTCGAGTGCTTTACCGAATTTACCACCATTTTTAATCGCAGCGCCTTTAAACAACTTACCGTGATTCTGGCCGATGGCATCAGTGACTTTGCCATCGTCAAAGGTCCAAGCAGCAACGACACCCTTGTTGAGATCTGCCTGAACCAAGCTAGTCCAGGACAACACAAAAAGAGCAACAAAACAAACCCGACTCGCTAATCTAATCATTTTTCTATCTTTTTAACCTCCATTAGTTGGGATCACGTTTTGTTAATGGGGTTAGGCATCTTGTTATTCCCATTAACAAA
The DNA here is from genome assembly GCA_002709695.1 of Candidatus Poribacteria bacterium. Taxonomy (GTDB): domain Bacteria; phylum Poribacteria; class WGA-4E; order WGA-4E; family UBA9662; genus UBA9662. The sequence goes on along the minus strand of PAQF01000003.1, from coordinate 89,957 downwards.
ACGTGACTTTGATGAGTTACTGTTTGATTTTCCCCTACTTGGTGGCAAACCTGTCTCGTGCATCAACAGTTGCAACCACTGCTGCACCTTCGGATGAATCTACAACCTCAATTTTACTCAGAACACGATTCCAGAAATAAATCTCATCGATGGTGCCATCAATCCAGAAATCGTTTCCGGCGGTACCACTAACACCAAATACAACTGGATTCTTGGGGAAAGTTGATAACGTCATTGTGATCAGCCTAGGATTTTTCTGACCGCTGGGCGAGATGTTGGTGTTCACGTAACCCGTGGCAGTTTCATCCTCAACCACATAATCAACGTGTACCCACTCGCCTTCCTTATATTGTAAGATACCACTATAACATGTTTGTCTGATATTTTGTAAAAAAACACAAAAATCCCACAATTTACGGTAAACAAATGTGTGTTATTTGTCGTGCTGCTTGTTATAAGCGCGTCTTAAAAATGAAACGGTTATGAAATGTTGACTTTTTTTTCGTGCTGTTTGTCTTGTTTTGCATTGGGGACGTGTTTTATGTGATTGAATGTTTGTATTGCATGATAAATCTTGTGTGTTCTGTTTTCTTCTCAAATCAAAACAAATAGGGATAACACCTATTTGAAACTAAGACAAACGTGGTAAACTTAGGTACTAGTGGCTTTAATCTGTGTTAAAACCGCTTAAAATGGAGAAGTATGGATCTAACCAAAAGTAATAGTGAGAAAAATTTTAAAGTGAGACTTTTCAACTTCTGGTTGATGTGTTTTTTGTTTCTCTTCTACCCGAAAGCTGGGTTTTCCGCTTCTACTGCGGTTTCGGTTTCGATTAGCTTCATTGGCCAAAAAACGGTGAAACAAACTGAGGATACCCATTTCCAACTCGGTATGTATAATATGAAAATGGGACTTTACGATCATGCTATTGCCGAATTCCAAGAAGTTTTAAAACTTAACCCGGCACATGGCGCAGCCCATTGTCAGATGGGAGCAGTCTATCGTCTCAAGAATATGCTGAATGAGTCTGCAGATGCATACCAACATGCTTTAACAGTACCAATCACAGGAAATTCGTATGGGGTGGCCAACTTGTGTTTGGGAATGATTTATAGCTCTCAAGGGAAATTTCAGGTTGCAGAACAGTATGCGGAGAAAGCCGTTGAGCTGATGCCCGAAGTGGCGAATTCCTACTGCGAACTCGGCAATGTTTATACTAGGCGTGGAAAGTTTGACCTTGCAATCGCACAATATCAAAAGGCACTTCAGTTGGACCAAGATTTGGCTGAAGCCTACCATGGGCTTGGATATATCAGGCTCAAAAGGAAACAGGCGGAAAAAGCTCTCGAAGCCTATCTGGAAGCAGTCACAAGAGAACCATACAATCAAGCCTTCCATTACAATCTTGCCACTGTTTATCGTCGATTGAATAGAATGAAAGAAGCCAGAGGTCAGATGAGATATTTTCAGGAAACTAAGGCTTACCAAGATACTATTCAGCGGCAGAGGAAAGAATCACAAAAGGATCCGAAGAATGTATTGTTACATGCTCAATTGGCGGAAACACATTTATCTGTCAGCAATATCGATGAAGCTATCAAAGCCTATCAAACTGCAATCACTTTACAACCAAGTTTCGTTATCGGACACAGTAACCTCGGAACAATCTATACTCAACAAGGGGAATTTGAGAAAGCGATCGACGCCTTTCAAAAAGTTATTCAATTAGATAAAAGCCCAGCAGAACCATATCTAAAATTGGGTTGGATTTACGCTCGTCAGCAGAAATACGATTTAGCTGAGTCATACCTTCTGCAGGCCAGCCAGCGGAATCCTAAGTTAATGTTAGCTCGTCAAGGACTAGGAGAGATTTATATCCAGCAGGGTAATTTGGAAGGGGCAATTGATTCCTATGTCAAATTGGTCGAGGTTCATCCAACCGAATCTCACGCATGGTTACGGCTAGGAGTTTTGCGAATCAGTGTGAATCAACCAAGTAAGGCTATTGAAAGTTTCAAAAAGGTCATCGAAATTGATTCGGAATCTGCAGATGCCTATAATAATTTGGCTTGGCTATATGCTGATTTGCAGATAAATTTGGACCAAGCAGTTGGACTGGCAAAAAAAGCAGTCGAGTTAGCTCCTACCTCTTCGAACTTTGATACATTGGCTTACGTTTATTACCAGCATAAAGAGTATCCACAGGCCGAAGAAGCAATTAAACGTGCTATTAAAATTTCTCCCGATAACCAGAAGTACAATGAAATGCTAAAAAAAATCCAAAGTGGGCAGCCAAAAGGAATCAACGAGTGACAATAAAAGGATTGATCGCACAACAACCAATAATCATACTTTATGTTTTACGCTTTTTTTTATCCTGTTTTATCTTTTACTTTCCCCTGTTTAATATTTTGGTAACTGTTTCCCAGTCCAAAGTTAGCTTTATTCCCGTAACCAAATCTGGCGTTGACTTTGAACACACTGACGGCAAGAGTGGAAAGCGGCTCTTCAATGAATTTTTGGGTTCCGGCGGTGGATTCTTTGACTACGATAATGATGGAGATCTCGATATTTACCTAGTCAATGGAGCCTCTCAGATTGCTTCCCTAGGCAAAAATGCTCCAACCAATGTTCTTTATCGCAATAACGGAGATGGCTACTTTTCTGATGTCACAGAGTTAACTGGAACAGGAAGCACAAGCTATGGTACAGGATGTACAGTTGGTGATTACGATAACGATGGGGATTTAGATCTGTATGTAGCTAACTTTGGTTTGGGAGTGCTTTACCAAAATAGTGGAGATGGGACATTTATTGATGTATCAATGAACTCGGGAGTGGCAAATTCGCGATGGGGTACAAGCTGTGCTTTCGCCGATGTCGACAATGATGGTTACCTTGATTTGTACATTACTAACTATGCCGATTATGCTGTTGAAAACGACAAAAAATGTTATGTACGTGGAATATGGCAGTATTGTGGCCCACGTGCTTATCCCCCAGATACAGATACCTTCTATCATAATAACGGTGACGGGACATTTACTGACCTGACAGAAGAAAGCGGATTTTTGAACGTTCCCGCTTGTCATGGTCTAGGTGTTTCTTTTGGTGATTATGACAATGATGGTGATCAAGACCTCTATATAGCTAATGACCAAGACCCAAACTTTCTATTTCAAAACCAAGGTGGTGGCAAATTTGAAGAGACAGCTTTACTATCCGGTGTCAGTTATAGTGATATGGGGAAAGAAGAAGCTGGTATGGGCACTATCTTTGGTGATTATGATAATGATGGTTTTTTAGATTTAACTGTCAGCAATTTTCAGAGAGAAACGAATACACTATACCATAATGAGGGAAGCGGTTTTTTTGCTGATGTGACAACATTGGCTGGTATTGGTGAAGTCACATATAGCTATTTAGGATGGGGAATTGCTTTCTTCGACTACGACAACGACGGTTACAAGGATATCTTTGTAGCTAACGGGCATGTTCTGGATAACATTACCGAAGTTGATCGTTCTACAACATATCCACAACGTAACCTGCTGTTTAGAAACTTGGGGGACGGGACATTTGAAGATGTCAGCAATCAGTCTGGTATAGGGTTATCGTTACAGAAAGTCAGTCGAGCAGCAGCTTTTGGTGATTACGATAATGATGGAGATCTGGATATACTTGTTACTAATTGGAATCAGACAGCGGATTTATTGAGAAATGAATATGGTAACCTAAACAACTGGATACAAATTGATGTCGTTGGCACCAAAAGTAACAAGTCGGGAATTGGTACACGAATTAAACTGATTATCGGTGACTCAAAACAATACCAGGAAGTACAAAGCGGAGGAAGTTATCTTTCTTTTAACGATCTGCGCGCACATTTTGGAGTTGGGGATGCAAAAAAAATAGATCTGATTGAGATTCATTGGCCTAGTGGCTATGTTGATCAATATGAAAACCTAGCAGTTAATTATAGGTTTGTTGCAACTGAAAACGCTGGTTTAACTAGAAGGGAAGAATAGCTCTTCGCTCAGCCTGAAACCGCAACCTGGATAGTTTTTCAGCAAAATCATGCATGTAGCTATTTCAATTGGAATATGTAAAAACATGATATCAATTTCTTGGATTTGGCCAGGTAGCATGACATCTAAGTGATTGCAAGTTCAACCTAATACCAAACAGATTCTAAAATTGAATACACAAATTTCATAATTGAATTCGATCGAAAGAAACTAAAATAGACAAACTATTGATAATTATGCAACTAAGACGAAGGTGGTATGATGAAACCTAGATTGATGATAATAATGAATTCCTTTTTAGTCCTTAACCTTGGAGTTTTTCTTTTTGGATGTTCGGATGACGACGAGGAAAAAGAAACTCAGGAGCAGGAAATACAGCAATTGGTGAGAGAACTTGGTGATAGTGATGGAATGATTCGAACTTATGCAACAGTTGCTTTAAGTCGAATGGGGGAACCGGCAGTACCTGCCCTGACAGAAGCTTTGAGTCATCAAGACGTAGGCATACGCTGGAATGCCGTTGTTGCTTTGAATATGATGGGAGAACCCGCAAAACTGGCAGTACCTGCTTTAATTAAGGCGTTGAAAGATGAGCATAAGGAAATTCGAGCTACAGCTGCTGGTGCGCTAGCCAAGACAGGAACCGCTGAAGCTCAAGCTGCGCTAGTTGAATTTGTGCCAATATTGATAAAGTCATTGAGTGACAAAAACGTGGGTGTTCGTGTTTCTGCTGCCCGTTCTTTGGGAGAGATAGGGGCGACAGCTAAGCAAGCAGTACCTGACCTGATAAAAGTTTTAGAGGACAAAGATGTGGGGGTTCGGCGGAATGCTGTTGCTGCCTTGGGTCGAATAGGGCTAGAAGCAGCAGAGGCAGTGCCAGCTTTGATCAAGATTTTGAATAATGATATTGAAGCGGTTAGTTCTCTGGTTCTTGGTGCTTTGGAAAAGATAGGGACCCCTGAAGCCAAACAGGTTCTAAAAGAATCCTTGGCGAAAAAACAGTAACTTTTTGCTAGAGTTTAACTTACATCTTACATCTGGTAGATCCCAATTTCCAGATAGTACCATTTCCGATATCTTTAACAGATAATCTATTCGGGAAACAGGTTGTCTGGTGCCAGTGTCTGGAAGAAATAGTGGTCTTCAGTAACGCATAATATCCAGCAGATACAAAAAAAAACGAAGGATAAACTATCAGTTCAATAGTTTTCTGGGAAAATAATTCGTTCAACTGCTTCGATAAGAATATGCAAAACCATGATATGGATTTCCTGAATCCGGTCAGATGTTTGGCCAGGAGCAATTAACCAAAGGTCAGCCATGGATTTCATCTGTCCTCCGTCTTTTCCCAGCAGAGCGAAGGTTTTTATCTCTGCTGATTTAGCGGCTTCCAAGGCACGAACTAGGTTCTGCGAATTTCCGCTGGTTGAGATAGCAATTAATAGATCACCTGGATGTCCGAATGCGGTAATTGATCTGGCAAAAACCTCATCAAATCCAAAATCATTGGCTACACAAGTCAGGTGTGCAGGATCACTCAATGCCATTGCTGGTAATGGTTGTCGGTCTGCTCTGAATCGACCAGTCCATTCCTCGGCAAAGTGCATGGCATCACACATACTCCCTCCATTTCCACAGGTAAATATGCGGCCGCGATTGCGAAAAACTTCATAGATCATCTGCGTTGTCTGATTCATCACCTTTATTGTTTGTGGGTCATGAATAAATTTATGGAGTACATTTTGTGCGTCCTCAAGTGAGGAGCGAATAATCGATTCGACATTCATAATTTCAAATTAAATCTTAAAAATTTCTCCCATTCGTCCACCAAGAGCCTTGCCTGCTAAAATTAGGCAAGTTGTCAAAATCAACATCCCGATCACGCCCAAGGCACTAGCGACATAATCGCCACCTTCGATCCATTGAGCAACAGTGAAGATTGCTTTAGTGATCGGATAATGTTCTGATCGCATAGCTAGAATGAGACTTTCACTTACTTCAAGCATCGAGAAGGAAAACACTAGGATAGATCCAGCTATAATATTAGCTACGACTAATGGTAACGTGATTTTTATCAGCGTTTGAATGGGGGTTGCACCTAAATTCTGTGACGCTTCTTCGTAGGTAACAGATGTTTGTTGCAACCCTGCATAAATTGATCTTAACATGTATGGTAGACGTCTAACCGAATAGCCCACGATCAGGAGAAACGTTGGGTTCTTGCGAGGATCAATGACATTAATTAATGACTCTGGTAGAGCTTTTAAGAGCAAGGTTGTATCCGAAAAGCTGCCGACATACCCGAAAGCAATAGCTACTCCCGGTATTGCTAAAGGTAACATTGCTACTGCGTCCAGCAGATTGCCAAACGGCAGATTTTTTCGCGTCAATAAGTATGATATAACCAGCCCGGCGACCAAGGCAATGATGGTGCTGAATATGCTGTAGAATAGGCTGTTTTTAATGCTTGGCCATGTGTCACTATGTGTAAAAACAGTACTGTAATGGCTTAAGGTATAACTTTTAGGCAAAACGTCGATAGTAGGTTCAAGTTGGCTGCTATCGGGTGTGACAGAGATCATAATGATACTTAGATGTGGTAGTAAAGCCAGGAAACTTATCGTGCCAATGACAAGATAAATCAGTACCGTCATCTTTTTGTCAGCATCCACTTCACGTGACCCGACATGTCCGCGTCCTATCATGGCATACTGACGTTTGGCAGTTAACTTCTTTGCCAAATAAAAGGAAAGAGCTGTTAAGGCGATAATAACTACTACCAATGCGTAGCCCATTGGGTTGACATTGGCATCGGTAATCTGTCGAAAGATCTGGACGGCAATTACTTCATTGTAATCGAAAATCAGCGGTGTTCCAAGATCAGTAAATGCCCAGATGAAAACTAGGATAGCACCTGCGAAGTAACCGGGCAACATCAAAGGAACCGTTATTGTCCAGAAAAGCCTGAACTTGCTGGCACCCATGTTTTCAGCAGCTTCTTCTAAACTAGGATCTACGTTAGCCAAAGAGGCTGAAACATTAAGGTACATAATTGGATATAAGTGCAATGTAGACAGGAAAACGACGCCGGCAAAACCGCTTCCAAACCAGTCAATGGGGTTCATGATGTCAATTAGGCCGAGTTTGGATAATAACGTATTGATACTTCCATATAGACCAAAGAGCTGTTGCATACCAACTGCTCCCACGAACGGTGGCATTATCATGGGAATTAGGATTATTCCTTGTAAAATGCCGCGCCCTTTGAAATTGTAACGTACCAACAGATAAGCCATCGGTAAACTGAAAATTGTCGTAACGATAGTGACAGCAATTCCCATATTGAAACTGTTAATCAGCATCTCCCGGTAAGTCTCGTTAGTGATGATCAACTTAAAATACTCTATGCTAAAACTGCTATTAATCCAGAAAGCTTCTTTAAAAGTATAAAGGAGCGGATAGATTAAAAAAATGAGAAAGAAAAGGGCAATTGGAAGGAAAACTAATAAAGTGGAATAGGATAAAGTTCGTTTTTTCAAAATAGCAATATCAGTAAAAATACGCCTTAATAAAACCAAACAGATTATTTAAAAGCTCAGTCCGAGAGTAACACGGTGAGTTTGCTGCAAACGCCCAAAATTAGTGAAAGCATAATCAAAATTCATTTCTGTGGTACTTAGCCTTGTTTTATATCCTAAACCAAGACTTATTCCTTCCGGGTCTTCAGTAGCTAAACTAATAGACTTTCCGTTTTCATCTTTACGAGATCCTAGACGCAATTTATAACCAGCACGAATTGATCCGATATTTTTATAAGCGTATTCTATGCCTAAATGTATTTTTTCCGTGTTGTCGCTTGGATGATGACTGTCGATGGCAAAAGTCAGGACCTCTGTACTACTTTTGATAGCATCAAATGCAATTCCAAATCGAAAACTTGAAGGGAGTGAAAATGCTAAGGTATCGAGTTCAGCTGATCTTTTTGTCGTTATAGCAATTGGTTCATCCTTTGAATCTGAAGCACTGCTGAAAGTACTGACATCTGTGCGGAGTCCAGCTCCAGTAAAGCGCATCTCCGGTCCAAAATTTGAGAAAGTTATACCAATTCGTAACCCTTTCCAACCAGTATGGTACAGTGTTCCAAGATCTATGCCTATTCCCTTTGCTGATTCATGGTGAATTTTCTGGTGAATATACTTTGCATTCATTCCCAGAAACAGTTTCTTGTTGTCGGAGTTTGTACTGACCTCTCTGGAATAAGCAATAGAAACAGCGCTATCTTGTGCATCATAATACAGACCCGTCCCATCTGGTTTTTGGTAAGTTGTAATCTGCATCTCGGGCATAGTAAGCAAAGTTAAACTCATTCCGAGGGTTCCGTTCATCGAATCCATCGGTGTTGTTAAAGCTAAGTAATTAAATCGGGTATCAGCAATCCAGTAAGTATGAGTGTTAGAAAGATTAAAGCCTTCAAGTTGACCAATTCCCGCTGGATTCCAATAAACAGCCGTGACATCATTGGCAATGGCGCAAAAGGCACTGCCCATACCTTCAACTCTTGCCCCAGGTCCAATCTTAAGGAATTGGGCACCCGCTGTGCCTACACCAGTACCAGCCTTAACGTTTAAAGAAAAAGCGGATATGATCACGCATATGAGTGAAAAAATATGGATTTTACCTGCCATATTATCTGATAATGGCGAATCTGCCAATTTTATAACCTAGGTTCGAACCATCGGCATCAAACGATTCTACGTGGTACACATACATGCCATTTGCCAAAGGCCGACCGTCATAAGTCAGTAGATCGAACGCCTTCATCCCTCCGGGTTGATCCGGCATACTTGCTTGGGTTAATAAATCACTCTGATGATTAAGTTCTCTGACCAACTCACCAGCGAGAGTGTATATCTGAATCTTGCATTTAGGTGGTAGATGTGAAAAGAAAATTTGGTCACTATCCAGTGAGGTTACCAAACGGTTTTTTGCATAGTAAGGGTTAGGGAAAACGTTAATCCGATTCAGGTTGTGTTGATCAAAATTAAGCGATTGTGCTTGAGTTTCAATCAGGAACAAATCACTTGTTGTATTGGGTTTTGTACTGGTAAAACTCCATATATCTCCCGGCTTGGGTGCTGAGGCGAAATGAGCATAATACCGCCATTCATTCTCCACACGATAACTGTTATTTTGGTTATTGACCGAATCAGATTCAACATTTTTTTCCTTGTTTTTTTCAATTTGAGCAAAAAAGTCATTGATGAGTGGGCTTCCGTCTCGATCCGTTTGTGGAATGCCCGATTTATTTAATTGATAATAAGGAATACTCGTAAAAATTATCCGTTCATCAAGTCCCCAATTCCTATTATTGTCTAGGTCAACATAAACCGGCCAGACTCGCATGTTATCCGTTACATCCCAAAGTGCAAAAGGTACCTTTGAATTGGTCAGAAGAAGTGGATGATCTGTATCAGTAGTCGCTTCTGAGTTGGAAGAATTATAATTAATTCCCTTTTCCATCTTGTTGAGGAATCGAAGTTGATAATCATGGTGGTTAGCATTTCGACCATTTGCAATTCCTCCCTCAGTTTCAATTATTCCATGTCCAGAACCCCCGCCCATTTCCTTGCCTTCAATACTGGCTTTCGGACCGTCTACCATAATCATCAAACCGTGGACTATAACTGTTTGGTTTGACTGGGGTTGATCCTCCAGCAGAACAAAGCCTCCGTCTCTATCGGTCAATGTCCATAAACTATTATCAAAAGTTATTTCATAAGTATGCCCTGTTATTCGATTGGGTTCAATCGGTATCACCCGAACAATCCCATGACTGGAACCAATATGAGTTACGCTCGTTTTGGGCAATTGGTATCCTTCGGGATACGTCCGAGGAACTACCTTGATGGTTGCTTGCTCTTTCTGGCTTTCCAAAGGAGGTAATCCTAGTCTTGGTTCTCCAGAATCGTAAGCTGTCACGCTATAGAGGTACTCCATACCGTTAAAGAGATTTGTATCGATATAATGGTATGTTAAGCCCTGATTTTCCCCGATTGCATTGGAAGGAGAGGTAGTGATCTTGAAAATGTCATTTGGTTGAGGTGAACCCTCGATCTTAAAATACATACCAGCAAAATGTATAATGGCACCAGAAACGTATAAACCGTTTGGATAAGGCGTAAAAGATGTCAGGTCCTTTAAAAGGGTAAAACCATCATCGCCTTGGTTCTGACGATACTTTAAAACTTGTGATTTGGCCAGATCAATAACTTCAAACTGTTGTGTGGTCAGAAATTTGATAAGAAAGCTTGATTCCGTAAGAGAATTTGACTGAGTCGGTTGCTCCCGTAAGACAGTAATCGATACTGCATCACTGATTTTTCCTACGTGTTCTGCTGAAATGAGGTTACGGGTGAAACTGACCTCATCATATTCAGCTATAAGTTGCCAATTGTCTTCATTACTGCCTTTATTTGGGTTGGCTAAGGGCAGTTTTCGATACACACGGTATCCTTCAAAGATGCGGTTTGGATTGTTTGCATCAACATATTCTTCAATGTTTCTCAATTTGCCGGATAGATCTGTCCACCTGTTCGAACCGTCCCACAGGAGGGTGATAGACCTGTCTGCGGGATAAGCACGTATTTGTGGCGATGGTATTGGTGAAACACCTGACACTTCGTTACCAGTGGTTGCTGTTGCAGCAAAAAACAATATGGCTAGGGTTACTAACTTGGATTTTATGATATACCGATTCATTCGATTACCAATCCATCATTATGCCGAGCATCACCTGCCGTGGTGGTGACCATGCTTGTGGTGTTGTTCGTTTGTTACTATACATTGGGTTACCATAGATCTCATACATTTCTGTGTCAAGAACATTGTACAGGTTCTGTGTATTAAGCAAATTACGTATGTCTAGAAAAAGAGACATCGGCACATCTAGCAGGCTGTTGAGTTTCCAGTTCAATGTGACATCGAAATTGTAGGTTGAAGGGTAACGCTTGGGGGGACTGTATGACCGGTGATTGGATGTCTCAGGATAAGGTAGACCGCTAGCCCATCTGCTAAGACCTTCAACATTAATATTAAAAGGGCATTTGACATTGAATAACAACGAGAATCTATGTCGTTGATCCCAATTCAGCCATTGATATCCCGTAGTTTTGTGTTCATGATCAACGTATTCATTGTTCGAATACGAGCGACTCCCTTTTGCCATAGAGTAGGTGTAGGTTAGCATGCCCGAGAATCGGTTAAAGTCTGATTCCCGTTTCTGAAGTATAAACTCAATCCCTTTTGACCATGCATAAGCAGTATTCGCAAAATGGTAGTAACTATACTGGCCAATGTCTATGAATTGAACATCAGTCAGGTTATCCATGTTTTTCATAAAACAGGTTATTCCAAACATTGTATCATGAAACAATTGACGGGTGAGTCCAACCTCTGAGGCACGAGTTTTCTCTGGCACGAGATTTGGGTTTCCCACCTGTCTGATCTTTGCGCGCAGATCAAAATTCGTGTTTTGGTATAGATTTTTTCCTGGCGGCATCTGGGAATAATGTCCATAAGAGATATGTATTTTATCATTTTTCCCTATTGGGTATAAGATTCGAAGACGAGGACTTAAGACCAATTTTTTTATCGGTTTAACAGGATTCTTTTTCTGTGGGACAAACGATAATTTCTGTTCTTCTAGAAAAGCTTCTTGATTAACTAAACTATGAAGTTCATCTTGATAGACAAATCTTATGAAATCTGGGTCGAGTTCTGTCGCACTATATTTGATTCCTCCATCGTCGTTAGTTTCAAGTGGATCTTCCCAATCAGCAGGATACTGGCTGTTGAACCTGTAAACATCAAGGCGTAACCCAACATCAGTCATAAACTCAAGATACTCAATCTTATTCTGTACGTATGTACTAATTTGTGATGGTTGAGTGTCATAGTAATTTATCCACAAATCAGACTCACTATAAACCACTGTCTCGAAAACTTGGATTCTTGTGCGAGCATACCGACTGCCAATTTTCAAGTGATGGTATCTATTCAATTGACGCTCAATATCTGCTTTAACCGTAAAAATGGAGTATTGCTGAGACTTCCATTCGTTATGGTCACCCGCAATATAGTAATTCGGATCATTGTACGCTGGAATAGGAGTATGGATTTTGCCCTGTTCTCTATTTTCTTTGTGTGTTAGATCCACATTCCATGAGTTTCGATCAAACGTCTTTGTAAAAGGATCCCATGACCTTTCATCCTGTTTCTCTTGGTAAGTATTCTTAAAATAACCCAATCCTATGCCGTACATTGTTTTTAGGTCGAGATGGTGGGATAATAGTACACCAATGTTAAATCCATTGTTTTTGCCGATGGGATTCATGCTCGGATTAAATCGGTATTCGCTGCGAGACAACTTGCGTCTACTAGTATCAAACACAGTGGTTGCTTTTAATGAGATATCAGGTGTTAACAATAGCTTTAGGCTTCCTTGAATTCCAGATTGTTTGGTAAGACTCCCAGGCAGATATCCCTGATATCTTCGCCGCTGACCGGAAATGGAAAAAGTGTTATGTCCATACAATGGTCCACTCAGAAAAAATTCCCCGAGATGTGTTCCATCTAAGTCATGCCCATCGGTTGCAAAACTACTTTGATCATTCTTGCTTGAGAGTTTGCTATATTCGCGGAGGTCTATTTCATAACCATCTGGCAAAGTAACTTTTTTGGTTGTATAATCAATTTGGCTGCCATCTTTGGCTTTGTAAGGTAGACTTTCTATTATATGATTCCCGTTCGCGTCTAGAATTGGCTCGCCTGTTGCTGAATTGGTTAGAGGAAACTCAGGATTTTGTGTTCGGTCAGCCCAAATCCCTGGCAAAATTGGTGTGTAGATACTTGGATTTATTGCTTGTGTTTCGTATTCTGAAATTGTCCTACGATCTTTCCGATAGGGAATCTGATACGGATAAGGTTTCCCTAGAAAAACCCCTTCGAATAATTCCAAAGCGTGGATTCGATAGTTATCGTCGGGATTTTGCCAAGAGACTAAGTAGGGTTGAATCTCATCGTGTTGCGACCACATACCATAACGGTATATTAGTTTCCCCTTAAATTTTTGTCGTCCTTCCTTAGATACAAGATTGACAATGCCTGAATGCGAATCTCCATATTCCGCATCCCAGCCACCAGTGATGATTTCAATTTGTTCTAACGTTCTTGGGTGAACATGTAGCCCAATTCCTTTGGATATTGGGTTAGTAATCGTTAGTCCATCCAGCATATACATCACTCCTGTGGATCGCCCACCACGAAAATGGATGGATTCATTCGCCCAATCGACTGTTCCTACACTTTTGGCAACCATAATCTCATCAATAGTACGATAAGGGGTTTTCCATATTTCTGAAGCATTGATCAGCTTACTATTTTGATCAAAATTGTTATGAAAACCAGATATGTTATCCTTAGTCAACGTTGGTTGTTTTTTAGTTGATTTCTTTAACCAGAAATCAACGGTGGTTGTTAAACCGATATCAACCTGAACTTCTTCTTTGATTATAGAACGGTAACCATTTAGATCAATCTCGATATCATACTGGCCTGGATGCAAACCAACAAAAACATACTCACCTGCCTGATTCGTTAATGTCACTCTTGGCATGTCCAAAAGTGCAACCCTGACGTTGACTAGCGTTTTGCTTGTCTGCTCTTCTCTCACCAGCCCAGATATTTTGCCGGTCACAGCTGTTTCTCCCTTTTTTGTTGTTAAAAACAGGCAAACTAGCATTGAGAACACCAAGACATTATGAGTGATAAACTTTTTCTTATTAATTAGGCTTCCCATAATTTAAGTTAGTGAGTAAAATTCTTTTGGAGAAAATTCTAGGAAAGAATATAAAGACGTGCGATTTGATGTTTGTCGCGTTCAACTAGGTGTTATTGGGTTTTTGTCGGTGATTGTGCTGTGTTCTGAGCGATTTGCTGATTTAAATTGTGCATCAGCGGTTTACCTTCGAAATCGCTAGTGAAATCAAATAAACCATATTGGAAAAGCCCGTCATTTTCCACAAGCTTCTGCTCATGATTTGCGTCATAGGCAAGTGTTTTAATGTAATCATTTTTTTCACCAATGCGCTGGGCCAACGTGTTCCGACGCTTTATAATATTTACTGCTTTTTGTAAGGGGGCACTAACTGCTTTTTGGTTTTGTTTACACTCTAAAAAATTCCTCATGACAAACCATCGTTTAGGTCCACCATTGTAAAATGTGTAGTCTGTCCAGTGAAAAGGGTTCAATTCTTTTTCAAGATTCAGTGTTTTCTTGAACCAATCAGCATTAGTTGTATAAAAATGCATACATTTATCATAAATACGGTATTGTTGGTCACGCTTGACGTGAAAGGCTGCCAGTACGGCTCCCAAGTGGGGTGCCTTCAACATGTTTACGTAATATCTTCCGGTTGGGTTATGTTGAGGTTTGTACGTTCCTGATAACTCCTGTTCTAATTTCGCCAAGTAATCTGGCCAAAGCAATGATTCTCCAGTTTCAAAATCAACTCCGACTTCAAAAAACTCGAAATACGGACTATAAATTGGACTACTTGGATTGAGGATATCACGGATCAGACCTGGAATAAGAATCAGGTTATTCTGTGCAATACCGATATCATCGTTAATAATTCTATTAGTATTACTATAAACGACAGTTTCTGTGAAATTTGTCTCAATTTCAAAAATCTTGAGAATCCGTAATGGGTCAATGTCAGCAATCTGGCCAGCAATGAGTGCGAATGGAAAGTAACGCCTTGCTTGATAGATTGAGTTTTTAAGTGTCATCGGCGCGTACCCGTCGGCGCGAAGACCTTTTTGATAGATTAGCTCTTCAGAGGTAATACCGTAAACATCACGCTCTGTTTGCGGGCCGAAATTGTCATAAATTAGGTAAGCTTGCTTGATTGCCATCTGAATATATTGTTCAAAACCATGCTGGTACTGCGTTCTGAGTTTTTGGTCATGTATTACCAGTGAGTGCTTAGCTAAATCTTGTTTCTGATACCCAGAAATAGTAATTTCAAGTAATTTTTCGTGAATGGTTTTATCAGGTTGGGAAAGTTGCGACAGAACATCGTCGATTACGATATCTTGAACTTCCTTTTGAGTTGTTAAAGTAACGGCAATTGTCTTGTTGTTCTTTAGATGGTGCCAGAACGTATCGAAATCTCCTACAGTTTTGTAACCAATAAAACCAACCGTTCCCAAAAAGACAAGTAAAACAACGGGGATGACAACTAAACAAATTCCTCTTAAAACTTTTTTGAGTGTTTCTATCTTCGGTATTTCAGGTTCATATGGAGGTATGATTTCACCAACCTGCTTACTTACTTGGTTGTGTAGATCCTTTGATAGCTCGGTCGAACTGAAAGGGCGCGTTTTCTCCCGCAAGAATTTTTTTATCCTTCAATTTTGGTTTTTGTAATTAATAGACTCTACTGCCGATTTGAACATTGATCCAATTACTAACCAACGTAGAGGTTAGAAACACAAACTAAGAAACTACATTTCTGTTCTTAGGCTGTGCTAACGAAAAAATGTTCCAACTGTTCGAACCTGCCCTGCAATTTCTGAGGCATTAATTCGTTCAGAAGAGACCTTAACTGTTGCTCACGACCAGGCACAGTATGGAGTTGTAAATTTTGCGAATTCAAATACGTCTGTAATTCTTGAACCAAAAAAGTCTGAAGCCCATCCCCTGATTCGTGAAGTTGGGACGGTAAAAGCGCAGGAACATTGACACCACTAATGAATATATCTACCAGCTGAAATTGAGTGTCAATTTGCTTAGATATTTCGTTGTATCGCTCAAATGCGACTTGTTGTATGCGCTGGTTAAATTCTGAAACCTCTTGCTGAACAAAGTCAGCATACCGAGGAGTCCATTCTTCGCCAATATAGCATTGGTCTGTGGCAATGATTTTCTCCATTTCCACTGCAATTTTTTGTAGCCTTCCTGATAGTTCGTTATTGATCAGATTGTGAATTTCACTTGATAATAAAGTGATACTTTCGATTAATTCACGCTCGAATTCCTGCGTTGCAGCATTTAAATCTGCTCGCTTGATCAGGTCAAGAAGGTGCGTGGAAACAGATTCAAGATCTGGTATGTCCTTTAGGAAATGCTGTAATAAGATATATGATGATTCTAACAGGCTAGATGCAACGTCATAGATCGACCATTCCATCTGATTACGGATTGCGTTGACGTTTTCGCGGGTCTCGATTAACTTATCGTAATAGCTAAGCTGATTTTCCTCGATCTGGACATTATAAGAACGTGGATTTGGTAGCTCGAAAGCTTGCTGTGTTAATATCTCACGACGGTCACTTATTTCACGCCGACGTTGCATTGTGTTTGCGTCTTCGAGTGCATTGGCTAGGGACTCAATCGGTGTCTGCAATTTGTCGAGCTGATCCATTATGGGTGGGTAAGCTTGGTAACGGTAATCGATGGTTATATTACCAATATCCTCAATTAGATTAATAAACATTGCTTCGTATGCTTCATCTTCCAAAATTGGATATTCCTTTTCTTCAGAAACTTCTATCTCCTGTTCTTCTATCAATGAAGTAACAAACGGATAAAAATTTTCGAGTCGTTGTTCTGCCAGAAATGCAGTTTTTACATACTCATAAAGCTTATCTCTCAATATTGAGCAACCGTCGATTACCGCTGCCCGATCGAGTCCTAGGGAAGAGAGGCTGATGTACAACAGTTCCTCTTCAATCTCAGAAAAGTGAGAATCCATCATGACGGCAAGCCGCTCGAAACTTTCATCATCGATGACCTCATCTGGTGGGAATTCTATTACATTTCTGCTAACTTGGTTGCCCTGTTTTGATTCAGTAATGATAAGTGGTGCTGTTCCATTAGCCAAGTCCTTTGGTGAGCGACGGAGTGAAGATTGTTGATTGTAAACGTTTAGTGCAGATTGGTAATGTTGGAGGAGGTCACTGCTTCCAAGCTCAATTAGCAAGGACTCAATGGCGTTCTTCGAATCAACCGAAACTCCTTCTTGCGCCAGCAACCGGCTTGACAATGCAGAAAAGCCTTCCGCTCCCAAATTACGAAAAGACCGCAACAGGTAACCCTTTTTACTATCTATGTAAATCTTTTGTTTTCCTAGAAAATGCAATTTTTCTATATATTGTGGACTTTCATCGTACCAGATTTCTAATGGGAATAGCTTATTATAAACCTGAAATGCTACTTCGCCAGACTCAATTTGATCAAACAGCTCTCGATCGACGTGTTGTAGATCATTCACATCAACCAAGATTTTCGATCCACTGGTATCACTATAAATGGTGGCTTCGATAATTTGCTCATATTCAACAAAATATCGCTTATTCGTCACGTTTGTCCCGGTCGCATTGTCATTTGTAATTGCGATACGTGGAATTTCAAAACCATCGTAATAATAATAAGATTTCCAGCTTAGTGTTCGTCTCCTCATTTTTTCGAATAATTGGTAACTCAAACTCTGTTTTGCTTGCCGTTCGCGTCGCTTTGTTGGGCCTTCATAGAGGGCCAATTTACTCGATGGTTTCTCTGATTCGATTGCGACCAATTGTGGAAGTGCTTCTGATTTTGCCGCACCTGAAAACTTCGTGAGCGTTTGATTGATGAATTCGCCCCAATTTGCCATTCTTATCCCCTAAAACCCAAATGCATTATTACTAAATTTATTGACCATTTCATTTTTCTGTTATTCATTACAAATTTGATATAGACTAACTAAAGAAAAAAACAATTCGGAGGCAACTAGATTCTTAAATGAAAACCATGTTTTGGAGTGTTCAAACTTCTGTTTCTTTGACTTCCATGAGAAGCCTATTATATAATTTTCCTTATCTCGTGAAGTGACGGCTACTCATCACACAGACAATTCTAAATTATAGCATAGCATAGGCTTTAAAATAAAGCATAAAGTAAACATTTCGTATGGAACAAAAGTGGTTAATTACGCCTGAGTCATCTGAACCAAACATGCCCTCCCAACATATTAAAAATATCAAATCTATGCTCAATTTATCTGTGAGTGATCTAGAAAAAACAATTAACGCACTTTGGGAGCTAGATCGCCTTACTTCTGCTCCCCTTTACTTCGAAACGGCTGCGGATCGAAAAGAGCACATCATTCGCAATATTAGGTCCATTGTCGAAAGAACGATTGATAATGCTGATTTTCTGGCGGGAGAATTGATTGACCAAATTTACGAAGACACCGTTCAGCTGGAAAATGCTATCAGTGAAACGCACGCCAGCATCAATGCTCGTTTTTCATTTTGGTTTTACTCACTGTTAGAGTCAGGTGAACCTAGCCAAGAAATCCAAACGTTTACTGAATTTACCCAGCTTTTTATTGAAGAGAACATGGAGCATGCATATTTCCTGTTACCATTTGAATCATCGTATTCTTTAGTCTGTCAGTATGTTCCCAATTCAGGCCAAATCGCTGATATCAAAATTCATACTTCAGATTATTTTCAACTGCTTGAAGGGGCGTTGCAGGGGGTCAAAAAAGTGTGGGCTAAACTGCTCAAGCCTGCTAATACAAGGGTTTATCATATTTTCAAAAATCATATAAGAAGTAATGCTGTTGCTGAAAAGGATAGTTCTTCTGTAGTTGTAGAACGATATCGTCCTTACAAAGACAACCAATTGAACTCAATTCCCAAAATCTTATATGATTTTATTAATATGTACAGTATCAAGAATCGTCGTCATGTTCATCTCATACGTCGCGATGATAAGTCGGTCGTATTATTAACGCAGCGACCGATCGAACGTGCGGGAGGTTATTTTACGCTGTCAAAAGAAGATGCTGCTGATATTTGTTGTTCTGATGATTACATGAACCTCATGATTGAGTGATGTAATTGTAAAACTAGGGTTTTCTTATACAAATTCACACCAAAAAGTGGGATCAGTAATGAAGATTAGCGAATTTCAGAAGTTGATTGAGGATATATATTTAGATCGCGATTCGCAACGTGGAATTGATCGAAATTTTGTCTGGTTTACTGAGGAGGTGGGTGAACTCGCCAGAGAAATTCGGCAGGAGCCGCGTAATCAAGAAAGGTTGTTCGAAGAGTTTGCTGATGTTTTTGCTTGGCTTTCAACCCTAGCGAGTTTATTGGATATAGAACTCGAAAACGCAATTAGAATCTATGCAGACGGTTGCCCTAAGTGTGGTTCAATCCCTTGTACTTGTTGATAATCGTGAGTCAGTATCATAGAGGAGAACCAGTGTTTCTGTAGATAATTTCATTTTTTCCTTGGAGGAAATTGGTAAAAAAGACCGCTGAGTCCATCCCATTTTTGTAACTGTATCTTCCGTTTCTAAGTATCGCAATACTCCTTCATTGTTGATGATCTTCAAGAATTCGCCTCTAACGCCCGTTTGTTTGGCCAGCAACTTCATTTGGCTTGTATTGAATTTGTTTTCCAGTTTCAGAGGGGGGAAAAGTTGCAAGTCAATGAAGCTCTCAATGAAATATGGACAAACGGACCATGGTCCTGCGTTTATCGAATTTAGCCGCGAGGTCTTACCCCAAGCCAATTCAATTGGTGAAGAAGTCGTACTGGTTAATTGTTGAACGAAAGCGTTTTTTCCAAAATCAATTGACATCTTTGTATTGGCAGAGCCAATTAAACCGAGATAACTTTGCAAATGAGCTCGATCTCTATCCGGAAAGACTGATAGAATTGACAATTGACGAACGGAAATTGTAGAAGGGACAAAAATGTTCCAGAAAATCACAGCACTTGAAAATAGGAACGGCAAGAACAAACTAGTCAGCCAGAAAAATTTAGCCTCGTAATTTTTACCCAAGAAAGTAAACCCTCCTATAAATAACAAATACATCAACAAAAAAAGCATGATGAATTTGATTAACGGAAGATCTTTTGGTTTCAGTGTTTCAAGTTGTTTTGAAATTTTCTCGTTATGCTTTCGGAATGGGTCAAACTGGTACTCATTGTGCCGGGTGGATCTACCTTGATTTGCAATCATGAATGACCAAAATTGGTTGGTGAATGGCACCTCAGAAAATGGAGGTGAAGCGTAATCAAAAGAAAAGTTAATTATCCTTCCGTTCCCATACATGGATTTTGCTACATCGATAGAATTTGTATCACCAATCAAAACTTCTCCGCTAGGTTTTAGCTTAAGATTGATCTTATCAAACGGGGTCTTTGATGAAATATCAAAACGTTGGGAAATAGATTTAGGCACCTCATTGGCTGTTTGCAGGCTTGACAATCTGACTGGTAAATATGGACTCAAAAAACTGTCTTTAATGGCGTGAAAATTTCTCCCTCCGGACAAGATTAGAACGCCACCATTTTGAATCCAATCGAGCATAGCAGTTTGTTGATCTTTGAGAAGATACGGATCAGACAAAGGAACGTTCCTGATAATTAATGCGTCAATTGAATCATAACTTTTCCAGTTATATGGCAAATCGCTGGGGGTAACATATCCAATAAATACATTTCCATTTGGTTTTTGGTCAATAGGTTGTTTGTGAAGACGATGTAATCTATCACGGTTAGATGAAACAACCAACACAAATAGATCTGATAATGATCGTGGGATTTTAACCATTATCTGTCGAGAAATCCGAACTTGGTTTTTCGAATTAATTAGCTGCAAACTTAGGTTAATTCGGCCACTGGGAAGAAGAATAGGTATCGAGCGTTTTTGCCGGTCTGTATGTTGTAGCTTAAGTGGAATAGAATAGCTTTCAACCAATTTGCCCGAAGAGATACTGTTAACTTCCGCTTTGATATATCCTTCGAAATTTTCACCGTAGCTTGTAACGAGAATCCGAATAGGAACCCAGCGATTGCGTTTGTAAAGTTGATCATAGCCGAGTTCCAGTGATTCGATATCAATTGCAGAAAAACTGGGAAAACTATCCCCAAGTAGAAAGAAAACGAGAACAGAGAGAACTATCCAAAAACCGCTCCATATTCTGTTCATTATTGGTCTAGAAGCTCATTTACCTTTAAGCCGATATTGGGACTGCGCATCAACGATTCACCCACAAGAATGGCGTCAACACCGATTTGTTGTAGTTGGGTGACATCTTCCTTAGAACTAATACCGCTTTCGCTTATGACAATTTTATCTTGAGGAATCTTTTGAGTGAGGCGAAAAGTTGTAGCCAGATCGGTTTTAAAAACCGTCAAATCTCTGTTGTTAATTCCGATAATTTCTGCATCTGCTTGTAGTGCGATATCTAATTCTTTTGTTGTGTGTACTTCAACTAGACATGCGAGATCAAGACTTTGTGCGATCGTCATAAAGTCCTTGAGTTGGTTTAAAGGTAAAATTGCGACGATAAGCAAAATGGCATCTGCCCCGGCAACACGCGCCTCGTATATCTGATAGGGGTCGATGGTGAAATCTTTGCGCAGAATGGGAAGAGGGGCTATCGCGTGGATGTCAGAAAGATAGCTGAGTCGACCTGCGAAAAACTGGCTATCTGTCAAAACAGATATTGCAGAAGCGCCATGCTCCACATATATTTTAGCAATCTGGATATGATCGAAGTTTTGTCGAATAGTTCCTTTGCTAGGCGATTTTTTCTTAATCTCGGCAATTAGATTTATTTGATCTGGTTTACTGATAGCAGCTCGGAAATCACGCGTTGGATCTAAATGACCGACCTGTGCTTTCAGTTCTTGCAATGGAATATGTTTCCGAGTGTATTCCAACTCTTGTCTCTTATGTGCAACAATTTTGTCGAGAATCAAGTTCTTTCCTTACCTAAATTAAACAGACAATATTTAGACCCAAAAACCATAAGTTGGAATTTTGGCTAGAATTCCGAAGATCGTCCACAAACTGCCAATCGTAAACTCACCAAGAATCAAACCTAAAAAGAAAGGTGCTGCTTTACGGTGTACACCAATTCCACCGTGTTTCAGTACAATCCATTTAATTAACCAACTTAGGAAAAGGCAACTCCACGTGACGTCCATTCCCCAACTGGTAGAAATAGCAAAACCTGCGGGATGAAATGGCCACCAGACAAACTTCATGCGAAAAACCATCAACACCATAGTAACAAGAAACCCCAGTATCATGAACGAAGTATCAGGAATCAAGGTGTCAGTAGGAGAATTAAGCCACCCATCTAGACGTCGATAAGGTTCGATACCAAAAGCACTAAGTGATGGCCAGTATGCTTTTACTTCCATGCCGACCTGATACCCACGATCTATCAAAGCCCAAAAACCGGAAAATGCCCCTACAAATGCTGCAATCATCAGTGCGAATACAATTCGTTGAAGATTCATTTGTGTTCGCTCAGCAATCTTAAAACCTTCAAGTTGATGTGGCATTGGATGACTTCGATAGGCACGATTAATAAACCAAAACATTGAAAACATTGCTAGGTTACCACGGCCAAGGTTCCTAGTACCAATGGCCTTAGTCAAAATCTGGTCTGGCCCAGAATAATGTAGATCATGAACAGGTGTTCCTAACTCAGCACGCATGCGTGTAATTGCTATTGAGATGGCATAATAAAAGGCAAAAAATGTGAGAGTAATCCAAACTGTACCACCACCTTGATAGCAGAAGAAAATCATAAATACAAAGACAACGACTAAACCTAGAACAGCGGTTCGATAACGAATTGGTTCTTCACGGTCTATATCCGCGTCCTTTCCTTTTAATGTTAATTTCAACACGTTAACAAGATGGGCTCGGCTGGCCCAAATGGCAATAACACAAAGCGCAATGTACCCACCAGATGCCTGTTCATTGGTATATGGAAACCTTGGTAGTGCCTGTAAACCTAGTGCGGATCCGAGTACACGCATCATCTTCCAGAACCAGAAAAAAAACCAGCAGGAAAAAGATAAATCTAACGGGATAAAAAAACCCAATCCAATGGCGAATGGATACGCCGAAATGGGAATTCCACCCATGGCGTTCCATGGAGGTTCTGTGAACAGCCGAAAACTCTGAATCCGTGTTCGTAACTGTGGTACAACTGGATATATGAAGTTGAGTCCGTTTACCAACGCGAGACCACCTGCTATTGAGAAGCCGATCCACATGGCACGGTTCCGGAAGAACCTTAAGTGTTGTGTCTCAGTCATTTCAAGCGGAAGTTGGATAATCGGATAACTTAACTTCTCTTGTTCAATCCATCGCTTGCGTAAAATTACATTGATGCATAGCATGCCGAACAAAAGGAAAAAAATAAAAGTTGTCCACCATAATACGGACTCGGCCCAACCAATGAGATGGTTTGCACTGTAAAGACTAATTTCCCCTTCATAATACCCTTGGAGAAGTTTCGGGTCACTAACCGTTAACCAACTTGGTAAGAGCGGTGTGATTAACTCTTTCCACTCATTTTCTGCAGTAGCGAACCTGAAAGCATGACCAAGCATCGGCACTAGGATTTCGAGCATATCATGCCCTGATATCCCCGATGCAATCGAAAGCATCAGATATATAATGACTAATTCAGCTTGAGATAACTTGTGCTGAGGCCAAAAGTGGTTGAGAATCTGGTTGATACCGACTAGGAGGAATAAACAAAAAATAACATTGAAAAAAAGGGAAATTGTTACCGGATGGCCTGAGTAGCGTATGACTTCCATCTCAATTACCCAGTAACAATTAATAGGGATGAGAAGGACTGCAATGACGATAGACTTGACTGTTACTCCTTGCGTGGAGCCATTCGACTTCATTGATTGATCTATCATCACGCAGATTATAGCATGATTAAAAATGCGGGTCAATGGATCAACTGAGATATGGTTACTTATGTGAGCTAGGAGATTATGCTATAATACAGTATATTATATGGGATTTTGCATCCATGGGACTCAAGCAATTTTGCGACAGAAAATCAAGACGGTTCTGAAAAATTTTATCTATTCTTTTTATCAAAAGAGGCTTGAAACACAGTCCAAAAACTGGCAGATTCCATACCATGTGGGGATTGTTCTTGATGGCAACCGCCGATATGCAAAAGGTCAAGGGTTCTCAGATATTATCAGAGGGCATTATGATGGTGCGGACAAACTAGAGGATGTTCTGAACTGGTGTGATGAATTTGGAATTAAGATTGTAACTATCTGGGTTTTTTCACTTGATAATTTTAAACGTGAGCAGTCAGAGGTTATGGATATTTTGACCTTAATCGAGGAAAAAATCCGTGATATGATCGTTGACCATAAGGTACACAAAAACCAAATTAGAATTCGGTCAATGGGACGTATCAATTTATTACCACTTAGTCTTCAAAATGCAATCTATGACGCAGAAGAGGCAACTAAACATTATAACCAATTCATTCTGAATATCGCGGTTGCATATGGAGGGCGTGAGGAAATTATAGACGCTATCCAACAACATCTTTATACAGAAGCGGAGAGTAAAAAAGACATCCACCAAATTGCGGACGAACTGACAACGGAACTGATATCACCGTATCTTTACACATCTCAATTGCCAGATCCAGATTTAATCATTCGTACAAGTGGTGAAATTCGACTGAGCGGATTTTTACTATGGCAGAGTGTCTATTCAGAATTTTACTTTTGTGAAACGTATTGGCCAGCACTACGCAAAATTGATTTTCTGAGGGCAATCCGCGATTACAGTAATAGAAAAAGGAGATTTGGAACATAAATAAATCACGGTCAGGATAGCAGCATTATAATATTATGGACGGCAAGATTGAAGGAAGAGTTATTTCAGCTAGAACAAGTTTCTATGATGTTGATATTGGTACAAATGTGCTTAGGTGTCAACTTCGTGGGATTGTCAAAAGGAAACTCCGATCGGAAGCAGGAAAGCAGATCTATTCTGATCCAATTGCGGTGGGTGACAAGGTTCTTGTCGCACCAATTGATGACGAAGAAGGGTCTATAGAAGCTCTTTTACCGCGCTGTAACAAGCTTTCACGTCGGGATCCAAATCGACATCGTCGCATCGAACAAATTATCGTGTCTAATGTCGATCAAGCGATAATTGTGGGGTCGATACACTCACCTGAATTAAACTGTCGGTTTATAGATCGTTTTCTGATTCTTGTGGCAACAGGGAAGATCGATGCTGTCATCTGCATTAATAAAGTTGATCTCCTAAATGAATCTGAACAAGACAAGTTCTCTGAGGTCTTTCAAGCTTACGAGGATTTGGGATATCAAGTGATTTTAACCAGTATTCATCGTCAGGAGACGATAGATCAACTGCGCTCAATTTTAAAGGGAAAGCTTAGTGTTATTGTCGGTACATCTGGGGTTGGAAAGTCGAGTTTACTTAATGCGGTCCAGCCTAACTTGGGGTTGCGGACACATGAAGTTAGTTCTAAGACGAGAAAAGGGCGTCATACCACTACACTGGTTGAACTTTTCGACCTTGAAATTGGTGGTAAGATTGCAGATACACCCGGAGTGCGTGAAGTCGGTTTGTGGGGAGTTAACCCAGATTATTTGGACCGCTATTTTCCAGAGATAGGAAGTCGTATAGACGCCTGCAAATTTAGCGATTGTTCGCACTCTCGTGAACCAAATTGTGCTATAATTGAAGCAGTGAAAAAAGGCGAAATTGCCACGTTTCGTTACGAAAGTTATCTAGCTTTACTAGGAGAAAATAACTAATCGGAATAGTGAATAGGTATTCGTCTGTTTTCTTTCATAGCTTCTTCCGCAAGCAGGCTCACGCGGATTGCGTCAAGCGCTTTGGTTGCGTCAATCTGTGCAGAAGCCAGATTGTTATCTAAAACTTCGTTGAGCCAGAGATCTACAACCGATGGGTATTGGACTGAAGTTGGGGTGATTGATTCTAACCCTGATTTAGTTGAAAGTTGCCATTCTGCTCCGCTATTAATTATTGTTCCTTTATCTAGAACATAACGATGGTGTTGTTCTGCCGATTGAATTTCGATTCCTCCAGACCAAATCCAATGGCCAATTCCACCGTTTTCGAAACCGACAGTGACGCTGTTAACGAATTGATCATAGGATCCTGAATCGTTCAAATTATTGTAGATTCCATTTGCCTCCACCCACTTTGCCTGACCAAAAAGATCTACAATCGGATAAATATGGTAGATGAAAAAGTGTGCTGGAGGCCCAGAAATCTGCAAGTTAAATAGAATTTCTGGACGAGCGCCGCGGCCGGGTGTGAGTCTGATAAAACTCGCAACTAAAAGCTGGCCTAAATGTTCGATCTCCTGTCGTATAGCTTGGTGTTTTTCCGATACTGGCTCGTTATGCGAGACACGTAAAACTCTTTTTTTTGAGATAGCAGCTTTTACTGCGATTTTCCCTTCTTCAAGTGAACGTGCCAGCGGATATTCGGTAAAAACATGTTTGTTGTATTCAAGTGATCCTATAATGATTTCGCTGTGGCTGTCGTTCGCAGTACAAACGACAATTCCGTCTAGATCTTTTCGTTGGACCATTTCATGCCAGTTCGGCATGAAATGGGCATTATATTGCTTTGCCAAGTTGGACCCAGTTTCTATGTTTCGTGAAGCAATAGCAACTAGTTCAGCTGCATTATTATGGGCTATGTTTCTGGCATTATTGTTGGCCATGCCACCAGACCCAACGATTCCGATTCTAACTTTTCCTTTCGACATTTGCCTCCAAAAACTATGTTGGATTACTACCAATCATGATTGAGATATCACCTTCGCTTGTCAATTCATCCCCAACAAAAGTTTTGCCAGAGACCCTTACAAAGGAGCGTCTCTTACGTATGACTTCAACTTCTAACCGCAACTGATCGCCTGGTATCACTGGTTTCCTAAATTTTGCCTCATTAATGGAGGCAAAATACCCGATCTGATTTTCCTGATCGGTTTCTTGCAATACTAACCAAGCTGCTAGCTGAGCTAAACCCTCTATCTGTAATACACCTGGCATCACTGGCTCTTGCGGAAAATGCCCTTGAAAAAACTGTTCATTAAACGACAGGTTTTTGATGCCAACAGCCCTTTTTCCATCTTCGTATTCAATGACTCTATCGACCATACACATTGGAAAACGGTGTGGTAGAATCCGATAAATATCCTTAGCTTCCACTAGCTCGTGTACGGTATTGTTATCAATCAGCTTAGCCTTTGCAAGCGACATAACAAGTTCAGCATGAAGTTCATGGCCTGACTTAATCGCAATAACATTTGCTTTTGGTAATTGGCCTGCTAAGTAGAAGTCGCCAATCAGATCTAAGATTTTATGACGAACAAACTCATTGCTAAACCTTAATTCGCTGCTCACACTTCCATCGTCCTCAACAACAACAACATTTTCATAACTAGCACCACGGCCGATCCCTAATTCTTTAAGCATTTCTACCTCGCTTGCCAAGCAGAAACTTCGTGATGGTGCAATTTCACTAATGTATACTTCTGGCGTAATTGTAAAAGTTGCCATCTGTGTTGGTAATTGCGGATGATCGTAAACCAAAGTGATTTGAAGATGACTTGATGGTAAAAGTACAAGTCGTCGTTCGCCATCGTCAACAGCAATAGGAGATTTCAGATTGATGAATTTCTTATCCGAATTTTGTTCAGTTATGCCCACATCTATAATACGCTCGACATATGGTAGCGAACTTCCATCAAGCGATGGCAACTCAGGTCCTTCAACATCGATTTGGGCATTATCGATTCCCATCCCACCAAGTGCTGAGAGTAAATGCTCAACACTATTGATTTTTGTGTGCCCATCACCTATGCTGGTGCAACGTGGCAAATCAGCTTGATAGTTTTCTGGACAGGCTTTTAAGGTTGGAACTCCTTCCAAATCCATTCGTTGAAAAACAATACCGTAGTCTTCAGGAGCGGGTTTGATTGTAATTGTTACAGGTTGGCCAAGCATTAAACCTTTTCCTGAAATACTAATTTCTTTTGTTAGGGTTCTTTGTTTTTCCAAAACTGCCTCCTAGAACCTAGTTAGATTTTTTTTGCGCTTTATTTCTCTAATCATTCTTTGATGTTCCTGCAAACTCTTAGAAAAATGATGGCTGAAGTTATTAATTGCTACAAAGAAAAAATAAGGAACATCGTCAGGGTACAAGGCTGCTAGGATGCATGACTCTCCTGGGTTACATATTGGTCCTGGAGGCAGTCCTCGGTGCACGTAAGTATTATAGGGTGTGTCCTTTTTCAGATCAGATTTAGTAAGTGGGCGTTTCGGACTACCTAAACCATATATAACGGTGGGGTCGGCGTCTAATCTCCAGCGCAAGCGCAAGCGATTGTGAAAAACACCAGATATGATGGTCCTTTCTTCGGGCAATGCCGCCTCCATTTCAATTATTGAAGCCAACGTAAGAATATCGTGGCGTGACATACTAATAGCCTCGGCAGCTTTTTTCATATTGTCAGTCCATTTTTGATTGGAGCGTATTAGCATGGTTTGAATCACAGTTTCAGCTGATATACCATCGTTGAAGTAGTAGGTATCTGGAAAAAGGTATCCCTCCAAAAAGTCACTCTCTATATTATGTTTGACCTGCCAGTTTGGATTGTTCAAAGCTTGTCGGAATTTTTCTGCGGAGCCAAATCCTGATTGTTCATAGATTTGAGCAATTTGGTTTAGCGTTTTGCCTTCTGGGACGACAAATTTCCTCATAATTGACTTGCCTTCGCGCAGGCAGTAGAAAATCTGAAGTGAATTCATCGCGCCACTGAGGCGGTAGGTACCTGCCTTTAGATTTCGACTTGTACCAGTAAGCCGAGTCAACAAATTGAAAGCTAATGGTGTCCGAATCAGATTCTTCTGTGCTAAATCTTCAGCGATTAAAAGAGAACTTCTACCTGGTTTTATTTGAAACATAATAGGTGTGTCGCTACTTTGCATTGGTCGAAAAATCAAAAGTGCGATAGTGATTGAAGCTAAAATAACAAAGCTAATCAGAATAAGTGGAACAGCGACTTTGTGCATGATCGAGCAAGTTTTAGGGTAAGCGGAATTGGTTTAGGTATCCTTCAAGGATCAAGACCGCTGCGATTTGGTCAATAACTTTCTTCCGCTTTTTCTTCCGCTTTTCAACCGTTGATTGAAAGATACGTTCTGCCTCAACTGTTGTTAACCTTTCATCCCAAAAAACGATTTTAGCCTTCGTTTTTTTCTCCAATTTTCTGGAAAATCCTTGTACCTTTTCAGCTTGTATGCCTATTTCACCGTTGAGTCGCTTCGGCAATCCAACAACTATAGTTTCAACATCTTTCTCCGTGACGATTTGGCACAAATGTTGAATGTCCTTTTTAAGTCCTATGCGTTCAATTGTTTTTAGAGGATGTGCAAACAAGAGGTCTTCACTAATAGCTATACCTATTCTTACGTCACCCACGTCTAGGCCCATTATGCTCATATTTTTAAATCCAAATAAAATTAAGGATGAAAGTTAAAAGCCTCACAGAAATAGTAGAAGGCTATTTAAATCAATACAAGGTCAGTTTAAGTTAGGAAAGCCGATTGTAGCGAGCATCTTTGGATACTATCCCAAATACATACGTGTTATTCTAAATAACCGAAAAGTTCGAAGAAATGCTCGACTGACACTACGCATTAAAGAATTGGACTTATGGATATATTTAGTCGTCTGTTTTCCGCTTAATAAAGATGGGAGATTGAGTCAATGAGAGATTATTAAGAGGTAGATATTTATGGTGAAATAAAAAAACAGCGGCATACTATGCCGCTTAGCTCACACATAGGTAATAATAGCATTCACTCATATTTGTGTCAAGAGCAAACTCTAATGTAACAATAGCTTGATTTTTACTTGAAATTATAAATTGTACATGATATTATGGTTGCTTAATTATGGAAGGTTAGGATTATGATTATTTCCTCAGTGTCAGTTGGCTTGGTTCAGGAAGCACGAAGGTTTTCGACAGAAAGCCAATCGCGGTTGGAAAGAGCTACGGAGACCCGTCTGCGAACTGAACGCAAAGGTGCTGTTGCAGAAACAAATCAACCTGATGCTACAACCGAACCGGGGCGCATCGTCTCCATTGCAGAATATCTCGCTCCCGATTCCCCTGAAGTTCAGGAGCAGTTGTCCTCACTTGCACCAGCATTAAACTCTCCAATCAACGAACAATTACGTGATGCTCTCGATCTTTCAGGCCAATCAAATAAGAGGAACAATAATTACAGTAGTGTTCAGCCTTCAATTTCTGCCTACAGTACTACTTTAAATGGTAGTAACGGAGAACGTCGAACCAATTCTGCTAAGTTCAGCACACAATCGATCGATAATCTGTTTGGAGCTGCTAACCTTATAAGCAGACAAGAATCGCTGTATGAAGCTGTAACTCCTTCCTTAATTTCAATTGCTACAGGTATTACTGCCAATGGGGCAACGGTTAATCGACGCCTCTAGCCTTCCCTAAATTGAGAACTTTTGGTTAAACAAGAGAATAAGGGTAAAGGTGTAACTCTCCGTTCCGTTGTACTTTCCGCTTTAATTATCCCTCTCAATGCATATTTCCTAATTAATAATCATGTTTATCTGAGTGGTCTTGCAACCACGATTTCGCTTTTTTACAATGTCATTATTATCCTTACCATTATTATTTCCATAAATTTCGGAGTTAGGTTAATCATTCCAGCAGGTGGGCTTAGTCGTGGGGAAATACTGGCTATCTATATCATGTTGTCAATCGCGTCAGCGATGGCAGGTCATGATATGTTACAAACAGTTGTACCTGCACTGACACATGCATTTTGGTATGCAACTCCTGAAAATGATTGGCAACAGCTTTTCTGGCGTTATCTGCCAAATTGGTTAACAATGGGAATTTCAGATGAGATTATTCCTTATTATCTTGGTGATTCTTCACTTTATACAGGTAGACGGCTTTATCATTGGCTCGAGCCAACTTTATGGTGGACGTTATTCTTTGCTGCTTTGATCGTTACCTTGGTCTGCTTAAGCTTGTTTTTTCAGGAACAATGGATTCGATATGAACGGCTATCCTATCCAATTGTTCACTTACCAATTGAATTGACTGATTTAGGGAGCAGGTTTTTTAGCTCACGATTGATGTGGATAGGATTTTCGATATCAGCTGGTCTGGCAATTTTGAATGGTCTTCATTATCTTATTCCAACTTTTCCTATGTTTCCCAACCGGCAGTATGAAATCGGTGTGCTTTTCTTGCAAAAGCCATGGAGTGCCATCGGTTGGACGCCTATATATGTGTTGCCTTTTGCCATTGGTTTAGCCTTTTTCATGCCACTCGATCTCTCTTTTTCAGTCTGGTTTTTTTTCTGGTTTTGGAAAGGTGTTCGAATTTTTGGTAGTACTGCTGGGTTTCAAGGGCTACCAGGTTTTCCTTATGCTGATGAACAAACAACAGGAGCTTATATTGCTATTGCTATTTTTTCCGTTTGGAGCGCTCGCCACCACCTAAAACAGGTATTTTCGTTAGAAAGACGAGAGAGCAACTGGGCAATTCTTGGCTTTTTCGCTGGATTCGGTTTCTTGGTTTTTTGGATGATGCGCGCAGGGATGTCGTTTGGAGTACTTTTGGCTTACTTGTTAATTTATTTTACGATTGCTTTAGCTATTACACGAATACGAGCAGAATTAGGTCCTCCCACTCACGAAATGTACCGATCAACACCACATAATCTATTAGTCCTTTCTATTGGCACCCCACGTCTAGGTCCGAGAAACTTGGCTGTAATGAGTTTGTTGTGGGGTTTTAATCGCGGATATCGGGCACACCCAATGCCTCACGTTCTTGAAGGCTTCAAGCTTGCTGATATCGGCCGAATGCATCGGAGTAAATTAGCATTTGCTATAATATTAGCAGCAATTATCGGAACAATATCAGCCTATTGGGCTTTCATTGATATGTCGTATCGGCATGGGGCTGAAAACAATCCTGGCTGGGGGGGATTTAAGGATTTGCAAAGCTGGCTTTATTATCCTAAACCAACTAATTTTGTAGCTTTGATTTTTATGGGTGTTGGTGTGTTGATTGCTTCTGTGCTCCGTTTTCTGCGGATAAACTTTTTGTGGTGGGCATTACATCCCGCTGGCTTCGCTCTAACAGGAAGCACTTGGACAGTTGGATGGTTATGGTTTTCAATTTTTATCAGTTGGTTAGCTAAATGGATTTTGCTCAAGCAAGGAGGAATTGGTGCTTATCGTCGAGCTGTACCTTTCTTTATGGGCTTACTGTTTGGAGATTATCTTGTTGGTGGTGGTTGGATAATCATAAGGCAAATATTCAACGTTAACACTTATGTGTTTTGGCGTTAATTCATATTTATAATAGAAAAGGTTGACGTTCATCGGTGTGTATCTGATTCATATTGTGACCAATATGAGTGTGGAGTTTAAACTGTTTACCAATATCAACTACTTTAAACAAATTTACAAGCGTATAGGGTGTTGCAAAGAAGTCTCGATCAATCACTCCATTTCGGATCACATCCGAGCTTCTTCTTCACTAACATGCCTTTGCCCACTGCCGTGTGGCTCAGCAGATTCGATTGTTGGTTCTGGTTCTTCTGCTTCAACCATTCGTCGAATAAGACGTTCCCGCATGATATTTCGCACACTTGAATGCGAGTTTAGTCCAATTAAATTTCGCAATTCGTATGGATCTGCTTCCAGATCATAAAGATACTGTTCAATGTAATGATCTGACCCAGCGTCTTTACCTCCACTTTTATCAGGCGCATCAACCGCATATTTCCACCGGTGTGTTCGTACGGCACGTCCCACCTGTGCTTCGCTAATCTGTGTGAATATTTCTTGTGGCCAATTATTTCGTTCACCTCTGATCAAGGGTAGAATAGATGAACCTTGCATGTTATCAGGAACTGGGATTCCCACAGCATCAAGCAGTGTTGGCGGTAGATCAATTAAACTTACCAGCTCAGAGATTTCACCGCCACCGGTAAAAGCTCCTCCATGGAACGCAGTTGGAACACGTATGGAGCTTTCATGTGCTGATCTTTTATATTCCGAGTTTCTGGTTTTGAAATGACACCCATGATCAGATGTAAAAAGTATGATGGTATCATCCTGCATCCCCAAACTTTTGAGTGCGTCAAGCAGTCGCCCGAAGGCTTCATCAAGCCGTTTGACCATCCCGTAGTACCCTGCCAAGTGTTGGTGAGTTGAACCACCCAATGCTGCTAGGTCTGGTGGAATCCACTTTCCCGCATATCGTTCCCGATAACCGTCCGGTGGCGGGTAATCATCCAGATGATTTTGGTGATGTGGTTCAATATACGATAAAAACAGGAAAAATGGATCAGCTTGGTGATTGTTTACGTAACGAATGGCTGCGTCAGTAAGTGCATCAACTCGGTATCCTGGCAACTTCACTGGATTATTATTATTATCATATACTTCCGTATGGTAAGCATCTGAAGTGAATTCCAAGACATTGGATGCCAACCAGAAGTCGTAACCACCGCGATTAGGCTCAGTTACCGGTTCTTCCGTCGCCAAGTGCCATTTGCCGATGTAACCTGTTTGATACCCTGAATTTTTAAAGTAGTGTGCCAATGTTTTCGATTCGGTTGGAAGGGGAATGCCATTTCGAAAGCAGCCAGTTGTTGTGGCATACATGCCTGTTTGTAGGCACGATCTTGCTGGACCACATACAGGTTGACAGGTGAACGAGTATCGTGCATGGGTTCCACGCTGTGCGATTCGGTCAAAGTTTGGCATCAAATCTAAAGGATTACCATGAAGACCTGAGGTATCCCACCGTTGCTGGTCTGTAAAGAAAACAATGACGTTCGGTCTATTCTTTTTTGACATGAGCCCTCCTTGTAACTTAACGGGTTGGTTGAGACATGATGTCTTTCATTTTACGCCATCCAATAAGTTCAATGTTAAGATCTTCGATTAGGTTTTTCAGTTCTGGATCAGTAAAAATGCGGAATTCATCATAGCGCTTCTGCCAAGCGTTGGTAATGTTTTGAATCTCTGCATCGTTTCCTGCTAGATGGACGATGATTTGGTTCACTCCAGGCTTAAGATCTCGGATAGCTTGGTAATAAGCAATTCTTCGGGCTTGGTAGTTTTTCCCATCTTCGCCGGTGTTCAAATAATTGAGTAGGGGAACTTTTGCTACGTATATTTCCTGAATAGTTGAGTCCGCATAAGCTATGCCTCGCTCTTCCAGCAATTTCTTGACCTTGGGATCTGCAGGATCTAACATCATGGGTGGAATTCCATATTCAGTTGCAACCTTCAAGTAAACGCTCAGAAATTCCGAGGTGGAAAACAAGGTTCCCATATGCGAATCAATATGGGTTGGATTGATCCCAAATGCGAGTGCGCGGTCAATCTGTGCTCGTATTTCTAGCTCAACTTCCTCCATCGTAGCATGACCGACAACATCTTCTACAGATCTCCAAAAATATCCTTCTTCATCAATTAGACTTGGTACTTTGCTGGGATCTGCTACTGATCGCCAACGATAGTGTTTCCATTCACTCGTTAGTGTTAGGTGCAAACCGAAATCCATTTCTGGATGCTGACGGGAAAATTCTGCTATTTCCAAAAACCATGGACATGGCACCATAATAGCAGCAGACGAGACGATTCCTTTTTGCATGGCAACCAGAGTTGCTTCATTCACGGAATGAGACATACCGGCGTCATCAGCGTGAATAATCAACAACTTAGCATCTGGTGGATAATTCAGTTGTTCTAGGTTTGCACTAACACTCAAAGGCTGAATACTAAGCAAAGAGCAAAGAATTAGACGAGAGACAGCAACTTCAAGCACGAGCTAATCTTTTCCTTTAGATTCGCCTGAACTGCTCTTAGATTCGCCTGAACTGCTCTTGGATTCGCCTGAACCGCTCTTGGATTCGCTACCATCGGATTTACTTTTACCTTCACTATTTCCACCAGCAGCTTCCTTATCCTTCTTAGCAGCTTCCTTGTATCCATCACCGCGGTAATCCGTAATATAAAAACCAGATCCCTTGAAAATTAAACCTGCCCCCGAACTGATTAATTTCTGCACATTTCCTTCACATTCAGGGCAGGATTCGAGCGGATCATCTTTCATTGACTGAAATGCTTCAAATCTATGATCACACTCAAGGCATTTGTATTCATATGTAGGCATTCATTTAACTCCTTTTTAATACGAAATAATCAAAGAACCAAAGTTGTTTAGTCCGCCAGCATGAACGTTTCTACTTCTGATAAAATTAATGCTATAGCGGCCTGATCAACGTTGTCAGCCAAATTATGATAACCAGATGTGCGGATCATATCTGGCAGATTGTTTCCAAGTTGTTCAATGGTCCAACTGACTGAATCAGGAATGCTGGTTTCATCAATTGAATGCATGTCATTTTTTGCGACTGGATCGTAGTGGTAATGAGGGTTTTTTCGGAAACAATCGAAGCGTAACAATTGGATTGATTTCCCATCGACATCCCCAAACACACGGACTGAAGGTCCTCCATCATCATCAAGAGACTGATTATCGACATGCAATTCTACACCTCCGACTTGAAAAACTTTTCCCTGACTCATAAGGTTTTCCCTCACTTACATTTTTAAAATGCATCTCCAAAAAATTGTGCATCCACTGTTTCACCAGTATGAATCGTTTGGTTAACAGGAATAGTAATTAAACCATTAGCTAAAACAAGCGAATAAAGGATACCAGAACCTTGGTCACCAGTAATTTTAGCATGATACTTTCCATTATGCTTTTCGATAATAGCCCGCATAAAGTTAACACGGTTCGTATCGTTTTTAATATCAGTTTCCAAAACGGCTTTAAATGTTGGGCGCAGCAACTTGGTATACCCCGCCATCTTGAATAACGCTGGGCGAACAAAAAGTTCAAAGACAGTTAATGATGACACCGGATTTCCAGGTAAACCGAAGATAGGCTTACCATCAGCGATTCCAAAAGCTTGTGGCTTTCCCGGTTTCATAGCTACTCTCCAAAAGTTGATGTCCCCTAATTTTTCAAGAACAATTTTAACAACATCGTAGTCGCCGACAGACACACCTCCGCTTGTGATTAAGGCATCTGCTTGTCCGAGCGCTGAACGCAGGGTTTGCTCAAGTTCGGTTACATTGTCGTCACAAATACCCATGTCAATAACCTCGAATCCTGCTTCAATGAGCTGGGCACAGATCCCATAACGGTTACTATCTCGGATTTTCCCTGGTTTCAATTCTTCACCTAGCTGTGTTAACTCATCACCCGTAGAAACAACCGCCACTTTGGGGCGCTGATAGATATCAACCTCCGAAATATTGAGTGAAGCCAACATAGCGATTTCTTGTGGACGGATGAATTTCCCTGTCGATATTACCAAATCCCCAGTTTTCACGCTTTCACCGATAAAACGGACATTCTGAGCTTTTGTAGCCGGATCAAAAATGTCTACATTACTTTCTTGAGCTTTCGTTTTTTCAACCATGACAACACTATCAGCTCCATCAGGCATCATAGCACCTGTCATAATACGGGTAGCCTGACCATTCTTCACCTGTTTCACTGGTGCATAACCAGCAGGGATTGTTTCAATGACATCCAAAGTTACTGGGTTTTCGTCTGAGGCGGTCTTAACATCACTAGCGATCAACGCATATCCATCCATGGCAGAGTTATTAAATGGTGGAATATTTTCGCCTGCATAGACACTTTGAGCCAGAATAGAACCAAGACTATCGACAATGCCACATTTTTTTGCCGGCATACGTGGGACGGCATCTAAAATTCGGGCTCGAGCTTGATCAACCGTCAACATCATACTTTAATTTTATCCTCCATTAACAAATTTAGAGCATGGTTGTTACGATAGATTAACTCCCCTTGAGCATCAACCTTAACCACACTCCATTTAGAGTTTAATACCAATTCAAAAAGGGATGAGTCTTCCAATTCAAATATCCCAGTTAGTAGAAAATAAAACAATGCTTGTTTCCGCCGGGTGCGTCTTGATGGCATTTCCAGTTTCTCAACACGCAGTCAACCAAAGTAGTATAAGTTCGGTCAACTGAATTTAGCTTCTCGTCGTATAATCATTTCCCTCTATGGGAAAACCCAATGACCGAAAGGATTCCTAATGAAACGAGGCAAACATTTATTATCCTTCTTGGTTCTTCAATTTCAATAATTCCGAAAAGCATGAACAAGAAACAAATGGCAAAAACGCCAAAGCTTGTAATTAAAAATTCTCTTCATCGTTTTTTTATTTGACTAATAGGAATTATGCTGTGGTAGACTAAATCCTATCGCTGAAAAGCATAACACTTTCACCTAAAGCGGTCAACAGAAAATGAGGAACTGAACGTTCTGAACGCACGGAATCACTTCACCAAATTGTGATAGACTGATAAAAAGAAATGAGGTACAGTATTGCTAGAAAAATTTGATGTTCGAACACAAAGAAAAACTGAATTTGTTCCCATCACCGAAAAGATCCAAAGAATAGTCACCAGCAACCAAACTCAAAGTGGTATCTGCCATATATACGTACCACATACAACTGCTGGCATCACAATTAATGAGAACGCAGATCCAATGGTACCAAAAGATATTCTATTAATTATTGATGAAATTATTCCATTTGTAGATCATCGTTATCAGCATATGGAAGATAATTCAGCTGCTCATGTTAAAGCGTGTCTTTTCGGCAATTCTGAGTCGGTTATCATAGACAAAGGAGAGCTAGTTTATGGTACTTGGCAGGGAATTTTCCTGTGTGAATTCGATGGTCCGAGGAACAGGGAAATTTATACGAAAATTCTCGAAGGATAAATCGGAAATGGTTAAGTATGTTGCTGAGTAAAAACTGGTGGAGGCTTTATGGCCTTTATTCTGTTTTTACCTGATTTACCATGGCTACAAAAATGGGAAATATTTTTTCGATTACATATTCATTAGTTCAGGCTTTCAGAATGAATTCCTGTTAGTCGCTCAAGAAGAGAATATGCTAGGTTTTCGATGTCGATTTATCTAAGCACCATGCTCTGGTGGTGCAACTAAGATTTTCGGTTGGTTAAGGAACAACAATTGTGATGTGTTGATCAATCATTTCAATTTTGGTGGGTACTGGTCCGATGAGTTCACCATCAGCATAAAGTTTAAGTGGTGGGTTTGTCTCTAAGGATAACGTTCGAGTCCGATGTATTTGTACGTCTGGGTGGTTAGTGTGCCCACCCCAATATAGTGTGGCAAGCATCCGCAAAATTGTTAGATTGGGGATTGGCTTGATAATACAGACGTCAAACAATCCATCATCTAAAATTGCATCTGGAAGGATCTTCATACCACCGCCATAACTGGAAGTAATTCCCACTGATGTTAGCAGTATCTTTCCTTCAAATATACCAAAATCACCCTCAATTCGAGCCTCTGGAGCCTCAAATTTTGGCAATGTGGTGATTGCTTTCTGGATGTAAGCAAGTGTTCCAGATAAGATTGAACCTTCTTCTGTAACTCGACGTCCGACTTCCGCATCATAGCCGCAGGTTGCAATGGTATGAAAAAACTTATCTCCGATTTTCCCTAGATCGGTTTGACGTGTTTGTTGAGCAAGTAGAACCTCGATTGCTTGAATCGGATTTTTTGGAATTCGGAGGGCGGATGCCAAATCATTCCCTTTTCCACAGGGAATTAGGCCAAGAATGATATCTTGTTTTCGGCCAATAGCATTCACAATTTCATGTATGGTTCCGTCACCACCACAAGCAATTAGCCATCGTATTCCTGTTGAAATCGCATCTTGTGCCAACTGATTTGCGTGACCAGGCCCAGTCGTAAGAAATAATTCGCCTTCTAGCCCGGCGGTGTTAAGTTTTTTTAGAGCGATTTCAGAAAACTTCCGGCCTTTTCCTTTTCCAGAGATTGGATTGGCAATTAGCCTGAAAGTTGATAGGTTTACTCTCATCTGCGGAACTTTTCGGTGTGGTCGTTGACAACCATTTATAATCCAAAGATGGCAGGCAACTCAAAACCCGAGTTTGTTTGGAGGCATATCTGTTATAACAGATAAAATCTAATTCTGGAAATATTTCCAGAATTAGGTGCTTCGGCTTTCAAGTCGGTTCATTCTTTACCCAAGAAGTCAAAGTAATTATTAGGCTCAACTAACAAAACACTATATCTTTAGTCTTTTTTGATCGTTTAATTAGCTTTTACTGTATTAGGCTTTTATCGATATGATGTAGCCCAAATTCACGAAATTTCCACTAATAAAGTGTTTATTTGGCATAGGCCAAAACATATAACTTATATCAAAAAGAACAAATTCAACTTAATTTGTTAAGGGTTTAAGCTGGTAGAATACTTGTCGGAGTAAATGGCCATGATTCTATTGTCTTACTCTTTTACATTGCTGGTAACCTGATTTAGTTGTTAGGATTAGCCATTCTATCTAGATGGGCCAAACAGTTACGGAAAGACGATAGTGAATTTCAAGGACAGTCCTCTTGACGGATTGAGGCTCGTTAGTCGAGCAAAATGGTGTTATTCAGTTTGAATCCAGGTATTCCTAACACACTAACAACAGCATTTACGGTACGGTGTCCAGTTGCAGGAGGGATATAAACAACGGTACCCGGAGATAGCTCAATTTTCTGATGAACAGTTAAGTCCTCTACCTCGGGAAAGATGTCAATATAACTATCGTGTTTTTGTATCTCAATTCCCAAAGCATTTGGCTCAAGAGCGATATGAATCTCGTGTTGCGGTTTGCCTCCACCAATAGCTTCAGAAGGGTGATAGTGTGTCTGCGAGTTTTGATCTGTAATATGAAAGACATGGTTGTTGACACTGTTGACACCATCCAGTTTATCCTCAGTTTCGGTGTAGCACAACCATGGCATAGCCAAACCCAGAAACTCGCTAGGTTTAGTAGCAGCGTTTTTAATATAATTCAATCGTCTGACAGTTGTTACGTGTGTCATGAATATGCTTGTATCTTCAATCCACCAGTATCGAAATTTACCACGAACACGTACCGGTTCGTCAGTCGTAACTGTCAGTTGATCACCAACCTTGATTGGTTCAAAAGAACCTTCTTGCTTTGTTGACCAACCCATCTGCGAGTAGTTTTCC
This sequence comes from Candidatus Poribacteria bacterium, assembly GCA_002709695.1. Classification (GTDB taxonomy): domain Bacteria; phylum Poribacteria; class WGA-4E; order WGA-4E; family UBA9662; genus UBA9662. The sequence goes on along the minus strand of PAQF01000003.1, from coordinate 49,776 downwards.
AGGAGTAATTCGAAAGAACGGCGAACTTTTGGACGACTTGTCCAGTCAACTTGGTCAATTCCCGTTTCTACCATCAGTCGGATTTCATTGGAAATATCACCAGTTGTAATCTCTCCATCAAACCGGCTCAAAATTGATTCAACGTGTAGTAAGACTTTTGGATGAAGTGTATCTAGGTTTTCTGCAATTGCTTGCAAAATGGGTAAATTTTCGGTGTCGACCTTCTCACTTGTATAACAGTCAGGTAGCTTTTCACCATCACCTTCCTGTGTTCGGTAACCAACATCAAGGTAGACTTCGCCCTCTCCTTGCTCGATCCAGATAAATCGAATTCCTTCGTGTTGAGCGGTAAATTCCCCTTCCCCTTCAAACTCCTCATACCCTATTTTTAATTCAGGGTGCGCATCGTGAAAACTGTCATAAATAGGTTCGAGACTTTTGAGGTCATCCGTATGTCCGATAACAACTTGAGGCATTTGATATTTCCTAATTAAACTTTAGCTCTACCATTCTATCATAAAAACGATGAACCACATTAAATAATTGGTTACCAATTGATTTTAACGATCCATCCCTTTGTTGTTGCAGGACGGTATTCACCACCACGCAAATATTTTGATGTATGCCACAGGCAAATTCGATCTCCGTCCGGAAGCCATTCAACAGCAGTCAAAAACTTCTTCGTTCGAGCAATAGCAACCATTTGATTTTTTTCGAGTTCTAGCAGCCAAACCTTCCATTGAATTCCCATACAATCCTCCCGTTCCATAAAGACCACTCGATCTCCTCTTGGAGACCACGAAGGAGAAGTATGCTTAATGGTTTTTGTTTGACTGGGTAAATTTATACTAGTTAGGTATATTCTCTTGTCAAGTGTTGGATCAGGTTTCAAGTTCCCTGTTGTGACATACATTATTTTAGATGTATCCTGTGACCATGAGATTTGTCCAACTCGTTGGGACTGAGTGGAAAACTCTTTTGATTTTTTACCGCTAATTTTGTAGATTAGCACTTTGGCGTACCCATCCTTAAAATATTCTCGATCCATACCAAGAGCAAGATTCTGTCCATTCGGTGACCATATCGGCGGATTCAGGTAAGTAAATGTATTAATCTTTCCTTCGATTGGAATACCTACAATTTTCTTTAGACCTGTTTTGTCCGCATTCATAAGGTAAATTGTGTCAATACCTTCTTCCCAACGGCGGAAAGCAACCCGGTTTGCTATTGGTGACCATGCTGGGGCGTCTCCTTTTATTAATTTAGTGAGGTTTTTGGCGAAACGATCGATTATCCATACGTAACTTTCACCTTGGTGGTAAGCTTCAAAAGTAATAAAATTACCATCAAGGGACCATGAAAGATTAGGATTGTAAAAGTCACCACTGCATAATCGCCTCGATTTATTCGATATTGGGTTTGTGATCCATAGTTCACTCGCTTTCCAATATTGGCCAGCCAGATTTTTCCGCCGTAAGAATGCAATTAGATTTCCATTTGGTGACCAATGTGGTGACTCAGCACCTTTGATAAGCTTAAGCGTTTCAACGTTTGAACAAACAATCGTATTAAACGAGATTTCATCTTTTTGATCAAAGACGCCGATTGATGTTCGGTCAACCCAGCCAGTTTCCCCATTGGGCAGTACAATTTGATAATGTAGGCCTTCCCTGCTGATAATACTAACTTTTACACCGTCGTTCAGTCTTAGTTTATTTTGTACAAGCCTCGAGGTTTCATAAACTTGCCTATTATCAGAAACTATTGTGCCAGTTCTTCCTGGTTTCTGTCTCACCTGTTGTTGCGTGCCAGTATCATTTTCAAAAGCGTAGATGTAACCATCACAAGAAGCTACGTAGAGCATTCCATCTGAAATCGCAGGAGCTGCATCAACATATCCGTTGGTTTCATATGTCCAGACCTGTTTCTTTGAGCTGATGTCGATTGCGTAGATCTTATTATCACGAGCTCCGATATAGACAACGTTGTTTGCCGAAACTGACAAGCTCTGTGAAAACGGAACTAGATTTCGCCACTGATTGGTTTGATGTTCGATTGATACCGGTGCAAGTTTGCCTTGCACACAAGCATACTCGGTTCCACTAATTTGTATTCTCCTTCGAACCGATCTTATAAGTTTGCCTGTTACAGCATTGAACACATAAATTTTATCGCTATAACCTCCAAAGTAAATTTGTCCTGCCGAAGCTACTGGAGATGTATTAATCCATGATTGTGATTTGTATTCCCAGATTTTATCTCCTGTTTCAGCGGATAGGGCGTAAATCATGTTATTCGTGGTGCTAAAAAAAATCCGGTTATTCCAAAACACCGCGGCGTTACGGATGCTTTCCTCGCCACGAAATGTCCATTTAATTTTCCATATTTTGGCTTCGAACGCGTAGAAAAAACCATCGTTAGATCCTACGTAGACAGTGTTGTTAACAACAATTGGGCTTGCGAGTATTTGCCCTCCTGTTTTAAATTTCCAACGTAGGCGAAGAGGTGGTTGCAGATTAGTATCTATACTATGGCCCGAGAACTGGAGATTGGACATAAACATAGGCCAATCTTTTGCCGAGGTTGGCTGGTCAGTTATTTGAGGTAGCTGATGGGTAAGCTTAGCAGATTCAGCTGGAGGAGTTTTTACAGCTTGGTCTGTACACCCAAAAATTGATGATAACAGGCATAAGAAAAGGGTCATCCGGTAAATCAAGAGACCTGCCATTTCAGACTAAAAAGAACAAGGATAACAGAAGTAAGAACCTTCCACTTCTGCAATCTGAAGACTAAATCTGATCTAAACCATGCCACGTTTACGAAAGGTTTCAAAACTAATTTTCGCACTTTCCATTGATGGTCGGTGGCAAGTGTCCTGTTCTACGACATACCACTGGGCATTTACCTCTTCACAGGCAGCAAAAATATCGTCCCAATCCAAAATGCCATGACCGACTTCAGTGAAATCTTTATTTTTATCCATGTCTTTGATATGAACTAGCGGACATCTGTTTGGATATTGACGCAGATAGGCTGACGGATCGACATCGGCATATTGCACCCAGAATACGTCGATTTGTGCGTAGACAAGCTGAGGGTCAGTAGACTCATAAAAAAGGTCTAAAGTATAACGATCATCGATTTTTTGGAACTCATGGGCATGATTATGAAAATAGAAATGAAGTCCTTGTTCCTGCAATGCTGCACCGAGCTCATTGCTATATTTTGCCGCGGCCAGGAGACTTTTGCTATCAGTAGGGAATCCTGTGGGTGACATCGAAGAACCTCCGACATACTTGCAATTAACTATCTTATGAAATGTTGCCACGTGATTGATGTCATCAAAGCTTGTGTGACTACCAATGCAGTTCAAGTTCACATCAGCGAGAATATCACGCAAAACTTCAGCTTCTAAGTCATAATTACCAGCAAGCTCCACACCTTCGTAACCTATATCGGCTACTTGGCGAAGAGCTCCAACAAAGTCCTGTTCGCATACATCCCTAACTGTATACATTTGAAGTCCCACTGGAATTCTACTCATATTAAGAATCTCTCCTTTTTAAAATCCTTATGCAAAAAGCCTACCAATTTCTGTAGCTTTGAAAATGGTAGGCTTTTTAATACAATTATTATTTAATTTAATTACCCTTTGGCGAGCTCGACAATTTTTGCAAAGCCAGCTTCATCATGAACTGCGATGTCGGCAAGTACCTTCCGGTTCAAATCAACACCAACTTTTCGCAACCCATCAATCAAGCGGCTATACGATAAGCCGTGCATTCTGGCAGCTGCATTAATACGAGTTATCCACAGCCTCCTGAAATCCCTTTTTCGTGATCGGCGATGTGCGTATGCATAATTTAATCCCTTTTCAACTGCGTTAGTCGCAGTTCTTCGGATGTTCTTACGACGACCACGGTAACCCTTAGCTAACTTCAGGACTTTCTTACGGCGTTGCCGCCTTATACTTCCTGTCTTAACCCTTGACAAAATCCACTCCTAACAAAACTATTTTGATATCAACCTACGCACATTCTTCATATTACTTGGATCGACCAAAGTACTCTTTCGAAGGCGCCGCTTTCGGTTGGAAGACTTTGAGATAAATAGATGACCTGCGCCTGCTCGACGCCTGCGAACCTTCCCAGTACCAGTATACTTTAGCCTTTTAGCTGCACCTTTGTGCGTCTTCATTTTTGGCATCCCACTTCCCCTCTCTCAAACCAACTAAACTATTACACCATTTTACAAACATTATTCATTCAGTTATTGGGCGCTAAGAAGTCTTAGGAGTTAATATTAACGCCATCAGATTATTTTCCATCTTAGGTCCTAATTCGACCTCTGCTACATCCTTAACGTCGGCAACGAGACGATGAAGAACTTCCCTGCCAAAGCTGGTGTGAAGCATTTGCCGTCCTCTAAAACGCACAACTGATCTTACCTTGTAACCTTTGGCTAAAAACTCACGAGCATGGCGCATTTTAAATTGATAATCGTGGTCGGCAGTATCGGGCCGAAACTGAATCTCCTTTAAAACGACCTTCGCTTGCTTCTTCTTAGCTTCCTTTTCCCGTTTACTTTTTTCGTACTGAAATTTGCCATAGTCCATAATTTTACAGACAGGCGGTTCAGCTTTCGGGGCGACCTCTACGAGATCTAACCCTTCATTTCTCGCAACTTCCAAGGCTTCCTGTAAGGATATTATACCCAATTGCTCATTACTAGAACTAACGACACGCAATTCCCTAGCTCTAATTTGTTCGTTAATTCTATTTTGTGCTGACTTTTGCCTACGATCATCATATCTTCTTCTAATTTTCTAACACCCCCAGATTCCTTCTCCTAACTTCAATAGTAGAATAGTATTCCCTATAGACAGTAAACATAATAACGGCATTATGCAACTATAGCATAATTATGGTATATAGTGCAAATAAAAGTTAGTGTGGTGGTCGCCTGCTCAATTTTACAAATCGTTATCGGGTTGGTTTCTTGAGTCTTAATAGCTAAGTATGATATAATCTTGAAGGTGTTCCAAAAAATTTAAGTTAAGGAGATGTACCAGATGGGAAAAATTAATACTCTTGTCTTTGCTGGTGGTAGTATACATGATTGGAAGGGATGCAGCGAAGTAATTACAGGTATACTTTCAAACCACGATACGTTTGAACTCACAATAATTGAGGATGACCTAGATGCACTGATATCGCCCAATCTTGATCCATACGATTTGATTGTGTTTTATTACACCGTGGGTGAAATAAATGATGCCCAGAAAAATGGATTACTAAATCACATTTCCTCCGGTAAGGGATATGTTGGTATACATTCTGCTGCTGACTCCTTTAGAGACTGTCCCGAATATCGTGCAATGGTTGGGGGCCATTTCATCACGCACCCACACTATCGAGAGTATCAAGTCAGTATTACGGATTCTGAGCATCCCATCACGTCAGATTTAGTCGAATTCAATGTAACTGATGAACAATATATACTTGACTATGATCATCGTGTCAATGTCCTGGCATCAGCTTTGTACAAAGGTTCAATGATGCCTGTTGTGTGGACAAAGAATTGGGGGCAGGGAAAAGTTTTCTACCTTGCACTGGGACATGATAAGAAAGCCTGCCAACACGAAAATTTTGCCGTTTTGTTGCAACGTGGTGCTCTGTGGGCAGGTACCTTAGAAAACTAATCTGATGTTCCTATCAATCAGTTGTATATAGGTACTTTGTATCCTGAAAAAATGATTACCGATATACGGAGTCATGGTGACCACCAAATCATGCTTTTTCTCAATCATGAGCAATTTGGGATTTTGCCAGCGGATTTTGTTTTCAAGTTTGGACTTCGTGTCGGCTTAAAGATCAGGCGCGATACTATCGTGAAACTTCTCCAAGCGGAGGAGATAATGCAAGCGAAGAATTTCGCTATACGCTTATTGCAAGAAAAGGAGATCTATACCAAGCCAGAGTTATTGGAAGTGTTAAGTCGGGAAGGCTTCAGTCGAGAAGGAATCAACACTTCTATCGAGGATTTGGAAAAAGCTGGTTTTATAAAAGATAAAACCTTCGCACAAAATTGGATTCGACGTCGCGAAAAATCCAACCCTCGTGGAAAAGAAGTTCTAAAACTGGAATTGGCAGGCAAGGGAGTCGCTTTATCAACCATTGATCAGGTATTATCTAGCATAGACCCTAATAGGGAATTAGACACTGCACTTCGGCTAGCAGAGAAGCAGGTTAAACGCTACAAATCACTAGAACCACACGTTGCAAAACGTCGGTTACATGGTTTTCTTGCGCGAAGAGGATTCAGTTATAACACAGTGGGACAAGTGATGCACAAAATCCTTTCCAAATTAATTTAACCCATTTTACTGAATACTGAAAGGGCGAGAAATATCGATATGACCAGCTATCGATTTAATTTCTTGACCTCCTTCAATCAAGATATGTACTTGCTCAATGCGATCCGAAAAATTGGCTTGAACCGTTTTTAATATTGAACTTATCGTTAGGAACTCAGCACGCGTCCCGCCAATATGTTTTTCGTATAGTTCACGCGAAAAATCAAGGTAGCAGGTATCCCCATCGGTGTAAGCTTCATATAACCTTGTTCCTTCTGGAATAGCAGTTTGAAACCCGTTCTTTGTTGCTTCAAGCAGAGCTTGGATGACATCCTTCAAATTTTGACTGCTACTGTCAGATTGATGAATTTCGATCTGTTTAGGAATCAGTCCAAACCCATCACGGTCCAAGATAAATATATCGATGGATTCCAATGCCTTTTGATAATTTTGTTCAGAGTCTAGGCTTGATTGCAAAGTGTCTATGTTTAATAGTTGTTCTTCGTATCCTTTCGAATTCAGGTTAGTGAAGATAATAAGGATAAAAATAGTTGTTGCCGTTATACTAATGGTAAAGACACCGATTAGCTTCCAGCTCACTGAACTTCCTCTCCTATGCTACTTAGGTTGTTTTGGGTTATAAATATTTCGTGGTATCTTTCAATAGCCTGTAACAGAGCAACTGCTGCTTGGCTAAGGAACTGATTTTCTTTCAGTTTTTTCAAATCAAGAGGGTTAGAAAAATATCCGATTTCGACTAATACTGCGGGCATATAAATATTTCGGATCATATTTAGGGGCAGTTCAAATACCGAAACCTTTTGGCCGAAAACATCTTCAAATTGGTGCTTCAGAACTGTAGCCAATTGACGGCTGCTGTCTAAGAACTGATCTTGAGTTAAAGGTTTGAATAGCGAAGGCTGATCGTTCGCGTTACCAATTTCATTAGGCTCCAAACCTATTTTTAACAAGTCACTTTTGGAATTATTGACATAAACTTCTAGGCCTTTCTTTTTTGGAGAGAAACTCATGTTACAATGGACACTTATAAAAAGTTTGGCTTCTGTTCTTCGGTTTGAGAAACGAATTCGGTCTTTTGCATAAAGCGTTGTGTCAGAGTCGCGTGTGAGCAAGATCTTTATAGTTCTGTCCGATGCTTCCATTTGGATTCGTTCAGCTAATCGAAGAACCAAGTCTTTCTCAAGAATACCATTTTGGTGACATCCTGTATCTTTCCCACCATGGCCGAAGTCAATAATAGCTGTGAATTGATCGGCTTCGTTTTTAGTGGATCCTGAGATTTTCTCAATAACTTGCATCCGACGTAACGTTGTATTGTAGGATACATCGAATATGTAAATTTGCGGGACTAGTTGCGTGAAAAACTCTATTGGGAGAAATGGCTTACGTTTGATCAACAAGGGGGGATGGGAAAGAACTGTGCTTTCGCCACCTGGCTCAATTTGGATTGAAGTTGCATTGATACGGAAATGTATCTGCTTCTTCCCTAGAGTCAAGGTCAACTTTTTTGTCAGAGGAATGTATTTTTGGGTAAGATTGGCATCAAAAACAAGACTCAAAACCTCCACTGGCAGATAAGTTGTACCTCTTTCCAGTACTGCATCTGTACGGATTATCTGTTTCCCATTCTCATCAACTATGTTAATGAACTGTGCTTGTCCAAAGTACAGGTCGCCAGTAAAGGCGAGCAACACCAAAAGCAACTGGATAATCCGTATTGACATAAGTGTGACTATTCATCATCCGTTTCTTCTTCAGGCTCGGATGTTTCTTCTGTTTCTAGCTCGCCCTCTTCACCTTCTTCAATTTCTTCATCTTCTTCAACTGGTTCGACTTCTACGATTGGTGGTACAACAGATACAATTTGAGCTTGTGGATCTTCGAGATTTTCAATTCCTTCACCCAAGGTAAGATCTCCAATACGAATTGAGTCACCAATATCCATTTCACTAATATCGACTTGAATTTCTTCAGGAATAAGTAAAGGCAAACAACTAACTGACAATTGACGATGAAGAAATGTTAGTACTCCACCTTCCTGAACACCAGTTGCTGAGCCTACTAATGTAATCGGTACTTGGGTTGTAACCGGTTCATCTAAGGAAATTCGGATAAAGTCTGCGTGGATTAGGTTGCGCTTTACCGGATGTCTCTGCAATTCTTTGATGAGCACAGTTTCGGTACCATGCTCATCAATATTTAGATCAATGAGCATATTTTCTCCATTAGTCCGAAGAAATCTCCTGAAGGTGTGTGCGTTGATTTGAACAGAAATAGTATCCTGATTCCGACCGTATAATACGCCAGGAACTATCCCAGATCTTCTGAGATTACGGGTTGCCCCTTTTCCAAAAGCATTCCGCTTTTGTGCTACTAGCTCTATTTGTCTCATTAAATGAATTTCCTCGATTCGTTAAGCTTTCCTAGAAAACATGAAACTATAGTTTTACACTAGCTATGACTTCGTAAAACCGTATATCTGAATAAAAAGTATAAACTGGGCGGGTAGGATTCGAACCTACGAATGTCGGCTCCAAAGGCCGATGCCTTAGCCACTTGGCGACCGCCCATCAAGCAATCTTTAGCCCAAACGGGCTGGTGCGTGCAACAATGCAAATTGGAAATTTACGTTTTAATACCTCAGAAGATTTGATAGCTTCTATGTCATTAGACATGATCGCAAAAACTGTTGCACCACTTCCAGACATAAGAGACCCGTAACTTTCAGGCAAACAACCTAGCTCTTCCTTTAAAATTGAAATGGCTGGATAGGACTGAAAAACTGAATTTTCCAAGCGATTGTACAATGATTGCGACACTCCTCTCAAATTACCTTCCTCGACATATTTAGCACTAATTTTAACATCTCTGAGTTGACGAGAGTGCCTTAAGTCCAAGCCTTGGTAAGCTGAAGCAGCCGAGATTTCCAGACCGGGGTTTACAAGTAGGATCGGAACATCATCTAAAGGAGAAATTTTAGTTAAAACCTCTCCAACCCCGTAACCAATTCCAGCTCCACCTGTAAGACAAAACGGCACATCTGCCCCTAATTTTATCCCCATCTTTTTTAAATCTTCAACTCCCAAACCAACTTCAAAGAGTCGGTTCATTCCTTGCAGTACTGCTGCTGCATCTGCACTACCACCAGCTAATCCTGAGGCAATAGGAATGCGCTTCTTAATTTTAATATTGATCCCATTTTTGATAAGCATTTGCTGGCAAAACAAATCTGCCGCTTGATATGCGAGATTCCGTTTGTCCAATGGAATTCTAGCGTTGTTGCAATCAATTCGAATCCCTGCATCACAACGCTTTCTAATCTCGATATTATCATGTAGTGTTAGTGAATGAAAGAGGGTTTCGATCTCATGGTATCCATCTTTCCTTTTCCTGACAACCTCAAGATGTAAATTAATTTTTGCGTGTGCCTGAATATTTACAGAATCGATGGCTCCACCTACTAACAGAACACTAATCTGCTGGCATCTGCTCCGATGTATCTGCGAGCATTTCTTCCATTTCGTTTCTTCCATGCATTGCTTTTTCAGGAACTTCAATTGATCTGAAACGGGGAAGCCCAGTACCTGCAGGAATCAAATGTCCCATGATCACATTCTCTTTCAACCCTCTGAGATAGTCCTTTTTACCAATTGCCGATGCTTTAGTTAGGACAGCAGTTGTTTGTTGAAAAGAAGCGGCGGATACGAAGCTTTCGGTCGAAAGAGCAGCTTTTGTAATACCTTGTAATATAACTTTTGCGCTAGCTGGCTCGCCTCCTTCCTCCCTAGTTTTATTATTCATGGCATGGAAAATTATTCGATCAATTTCTTCTTCTCCAAGAAATTCTGTATCACCTGGTTCTCCAATTTCAACCTTACTTAACATTTGCCGGATAACCGTTTCAATATGCTTGTCGTTAATCCGCTCTCCTTGTGAACGATAGACCCTCTGAACCTCACTAACCAGATAATTCTGAACAGCCTCTTCCCCTTGAACTGCCAAAATATCGTGTGGATTAATTGGACCATCCGTCAATTGTTCACCAGATTTTACTTCTTCTCCCTCCTGAAAATGTAGATGCTTACCCACAGGAATTCGATAAGTCTCACTTTCAAGGCCGGTCTCTGGGTTAATAATTTTTAGAACACGCATTCCCCGGCTAATGCCTTGAAGATGAATTTTTCCATCAATGGTAGCGATGAAAGCTGCGTCCCTTGGTTTCCGAGCTTCGAACAACTCTGTTACACGTGGGAGCCCACTTACAATATCACTACTTTTTGAAGCTTCAAAGGGAAGTCGTGCTAAAATATCTCCCCTAATAACTGAATCCCCGTCTTTTATAGTGGACATATGTGCTCCTGTCGGAAGGGGATAGTAACTCAAGCATTTACGGATTTTCATAATTTTAGTGGATTTTTTCCCAAGCCCAAGCTTATCTATCATCTCACTTTTTACATTCCCACCAGTGTCAAGAGCTTCTCTAAGCGTGTCCTGTACCGATTCGTCAGCAAAAAGTTTAGTATACTTCTTGGCCTTAAAAAGGGTTGCAAGTAACGTTTCTTTCTGGGGGATCACATAGTCCATCAATTCCTCAGTGAGTGTCTCTCCCTTTTTGGCAACAACAGCTTTGTTGTCATCTTTAAGGCCTTTAGGCAAAGCGTCTCCAACTTTTAATTCTACCAATTTGTGAGCAAGAAGCTCAGCATATTTTTTGTCAGCAAACAGCTTCTCAAGCATCGTAAGTTTGTCATCATCCCTATTTCCGTCATCTAATCCTTTCAATACTTGATCTAGTGACTTTTCATCTTCTGGGTCCAGAATAGTGTTTGCTGAGACGATGGTTCGGCCTTCTGTATTCACAAGGTCTTCTAGAACGAATGCTCTTTTCAAAAACTGAATACTCGCAGCTTTGTTTTCACCAAGTGCTTCGCATTCGCCAAGATACTGTTTAGCGAGTTCAGGATTTTTCCCAATAGATATTGTATCTTTATTATGCAGACTTATTTCAGAGATTCTTTCAGAATGGATCAGGATTTCTGGGAGATCATCCTTATAGTCACCAATCACTTGCTCCGACATACCACTGCTTTTGTCAACTTCCTGATTTACATTCTGTTCGACGTTCCAAAAGGAAGCAACTCCCTCATCTCGAGCGGATATAGGCTCATAAGGATCTGACTCAAAAAGCGGATGGCCTTGTGATACCTCTTCCCCTTCTTCTACCAGCAAGCGTGCTCCTGTTGGTAGTTTCCGACTCCACAGTTCACGTTTTGTTTTTTGATCAATGATCTGCAATTCTGCGTTTCGAGACATTACACTCTTTATTTCTTTTTCAGTGTTATTCTGAGAAGAAACAGTTTCAATTCCTTCACTGAGTTGAACTTTCCCACTGTTGTTGGCAAGAATTCTCGATTCGACTTCCCCGCTTACCGTACCCCCAGTGTGGAAGGTACGCATTGTTAACTGTGTTCCTGGCTCACCAATTGATTGAGCAGCTATGATTCCAACAGCTTCTCCTATATCAACTGGTTGACCGTTCGAAAGATCTGCTCCGTAGCATTTTACGCAGATTCCAACTCCTCTAGCATCGCATGTTAGTGGGGAACGCACTTTTATTTCGGCAACAGCAGCTTGACGAATTAGCTCTGATTCCGCGTGACTAATAATTTGTTCTCTGCTAACGAGAGTTTCTCCTGTATCAGGATCTATTACTTCTGAAGCAGGATATCGACCTATAACACGATCTGATAATTCTTGGTTGTCATCCTCTCCACTATTCTTGACAACACCGTTAAGGGTTTCACAGTCATATACAGTAATCATGATATCCTGTGCTACATCAACTAGCTTCCTCGTTAAATATCCACTACTGGCGGTTTTGATAGCGGTATCAGCCAACCCTTTTCTTGCACCATGAGTAGAAATAAAGTATTCTAAAACGGACAAGCCTTCACGGAAACAGGATTCAATTGGATGTTCTATAATCTCCCCAGAGGGCTTAGCCATTAAGCCACGTAGCCCACTGATTTGACGAATAGGTTCTCTCTTACTCCGTGCTCCGGAATTAGCCATAATATGAACCGGATTGAATCCCTCAATTTCACCGTCTTTTTCTAATTCTTCGAAAAGCGCGTCTTCCATACGGCTAATTAAACCGCGCCAGATATCAACTACCCTATTGTAACGTTCACCACCGCTCATTAGACCCTTCTGGAAATCTGACTCAATCCGAGATACATCTCCCCAAGCGTCATCCAACATGTCTTTCTTTTGCTTAGGTACAACCAAATCCTGAATGCCAATTGAAATCCCAGATATGGTCGCATAATGGAAGCCCAGCTCTTTAAGTTCATGTAGGAACCCAACCGTTCTGCGATTACCAAGCTCGTAAAAGCAACGAGAGACGAGATCAGATAATTCACTGGCATGCATTTCCTGGTTAGTGAATGGTACATTTCGACCGGTTTCAGCATCTTCAAAAAATAACTCATTTGGAACCACTTGATTGAATTTGATACGACCAACCGTGGTTAGAATGGCTGTGTCTTCTGCTTCTTCAGACAATGTCTCTTCTTCGTTAAAATATAGATTTACGGGTTCGTGGAGTTCGAGGTCTCCCTGATCATGGGCAAAAATCGCTTCGTCCTGATCTCTAAAACTTCGTATCGGATGGCCATTAGTTGAAGTAGGAACGGCTTTCGTTAGGAAACTACATCCTAAAACAATATCGAGGTCAGGTACAGCAATGGGACGACCATGAGCAGGCTTTAATACGTTGCGGGAAGCCATCATCAGGAGTTTAGCTTCAATTTGTGCCTCCACGCTAAGTGGAAGGTGTACAGCCATTTGATCTCCATCAAAGTCTGCGTTAAAAGCCTTACAAACAAGAGGGTGAATTCGAATTGCGCGTCCTTCAACGAGCTGTGGTTCAAACGCTTGTATTCCCAGTCGGTGAAGTGTTGGTGCTCGGTTTAGCAGAACAGGGTGATCTTCAATAACTTCCTCCAGAACCTCCCATACTTTCGGAGACATGTGTTCTGTCATGTTCTTTGCTTTTTTGATTGTTTGGGCATAATTGTGTTCCTGAAGCTTTCGGATGATGAACGGCTTGAATAGTTCAACAGCCATTTCTTTCGGAATTCCGCATTGATGTAACTGTAATTCAGGACCAACGACAATGACACTTCGCCCGGAATAATCTACACGCTTACCTAGGAGATTTTGACGGAAGCGCCCAACTTTTCCTTTCAACATATCAGAAAGTGATTTTAGTGGTCGCGTTCCAGGTCCACGCACAACTCGCCCATGCCGGCCATTGTCAATCAAAGCGTCTACCGCTTCCTGTAACATCCGTTTTTCATTCCGAATGATAACCTCAGGGGCGTGAAGTTCCATCAATCGCTTAAGACGATTATTTCTATTGATAACACGGCGATACAGATCATTTAAATCGCTTGTAGCAAACCGACCACCATCCAAAGCCACAAGAGGACGGAGATCCGGTGGGATAACAGGGATAACTTCTAAGATCATCCATTCTGGTCTATTACCAGATTTCTTAAATCCAGTAACAAGCTGAAGTCGTTTGACCAATTTTTTCTTCTTCTGTTTACTGGAGGAAGTAGCAAGTTCTTGCCGAAGATATTGTTCCTCTTCCTCAAGGTCAATCCTTTCAAGTAACTCTTTTATAGAATCTGCACCCATACCTGCACGAAATTCAGTAGGGTACTCCGATTTCCATAGGGAGTGTTCTGCTTCAGATAACACCTGACCAACTTTTAGGTACTCAACACCACTTTTTTTCTTCGAAGCGGACTCTTCTTCGGTTGTAGAAAGCGCTAGATTGCCATCAACCTCCAGAACAATATACGATTCGTAATAAATTATCCGTTCTAGGACGCGAAGGGAGAGATCTAGAAACAAACCAATTCGAGATGGAAGTCCTTTGAAAAACCATACGTGTGATACTGGTGCTGCCAGCTCGATATATCCCATCCTTTCGCGCCGTACTTTTGATTCTGTGACCTCAACGCCGCATCGATCGCAAATTTGGTCCTTGTGTTTAATACGCTTGTATTTACCACATTGACATTCCCAATTCTTAACCGGGCCAAAAATAGCTTCACAAAACAAACCATCCCGTTCGGGTTTAAACGTTCTATAGTTAATTGTTTCAGGTTTCTTTACTTCGCCAAAGTTTGTAGGATTAATAGAGGAGGAAGGCTTAGAAAGGGACGCTTTTGCCCATCCTCGGATCTGGTCCGGTGCCGCTATTTTTATAGAAATCGAATCAAAATCGTTGAGGTTCCTATTCAAGTTCTTATTCAAGATAATGTCCCCTAATTAATATAGTTAATAAAACTGGATTTGGATGGTAGGCTCAACAATCCAACTGTAAAACCACTTAGATTTCAGAACATACCTGCTTTAATCTTGTGTGAAGAAATTTAATGCAAGGCTTTGAAGTCCTCCAGTAGTTCCTGCTTTTCCAAGTTAACATCTAGGCATAAACTTTGTAATTCTTTGATCAAAACATTGAAGGATTCAGGTGTGCCTGGCTGAGGAGCATTTTCGCCTTTGACAACAGTTTCGTAAATTTTGCTGCGACCATTCACGTCATCCGACTTAATTGTCAAAAGTTCTTGCAAAGTGTAGGCTGCACCGTAAGCCTCTAGTGCCCAAACTTCCATTTCACCTAGGCGTTGCCCTCCTTGTTGGGCTTTACCACCGAGAGGCTGTTGGGTGATTAATGAGTATGGGCCAGTGCTTCGCGCGTGAATTTTGTCATCAACCAGATGGTTGAGTTTCATCATGTACGCGTATCCAACAGTTACATTTTGATGAAATGCAATGCCGGTTCGACCATCGTATAGTTTTGTCTTTCCAGAATTGGGTAATCCCGCTTCCTCAAGTTTTTCAGCGATTTCTTCCTCTGTTGCTCCATCGAAAACTGGTGTTTCGACGTGAAGTCCCAGTTGATTCGCAGCCCATCCGAGATGTGTTTCCAAAACCTGACCGACGTTCATACGCGACGGAACTCCAAGTGGATTGAGCACTATATCAATCGGTGTTCCATCCTCTAGGTAAGGCATATCTTCCTTAGGTAAGATTTTGGCGACAACGCCTTTATTTCCATGTCGACCGGCCATTTTGTCGCCAACAGATATTTTTCGACGATTGGCGATATAGACTTTCACTAGCTTTATTACGCCTGGTTTCAATTCATCCCCTCTGCGTAATTTCTGAATCTGATCGTCTTTGTCATGAGTGTGCGCAGCTATTCTAAGATTCGCTAGTTCTTGGATCTGTTGACAATTTGAGGCAGCTTCTTGATCCTCTACTACAACAAAATTGAGTGTTATTTTTTTGTCCTGAATGGTCTTGAGTAGCTCTGGGGTAATTATGTGACCAGCCTGTGCTATAAAATCGATCCCATCATGAATTGGCTCAATTAAAACCTGGTCAATCAACTTGTTTTGAATTTCTTCATTCCTGCGTTGCCTAATGAAATCACATTTTTTATCACATTCCTGTTCAATTTCTTTGACTTTCGCGTCCTCGCGGAGCTGGGTCTGGCGATCTTTGTCTTTCTCTTTTCTGGAGAAAACTTTTACATCGATTATCACCCCCTGTACACCAGGCTTTGCATAGGTGGAAGCATCTCGATATTCCCCGACTTTTTCCCCAAATATTGCCCGCAGTAATTTTTCTTCAGGACCAAGGTCACTTTCGGCTTTCGGCGTCACCTTACCAACTAGAATAGTCCCAGGTTCAACGATTGACCCAACTCGAATAATTCCTTCGTCATCAAGTTGGCTTAATGCTTCCTCTGACAAGTTTGGGATATCGTTTGTGATCTCTTCATTTCCCATTTTGGTGTCACGAGCTTCGACCTCAAACTCATCGATATGGATTGATGTAAATGTGTCATCTTGCACCAAGGACTCACTCAGCAGAATAGCATCCTCGAAATTGTATCCCTCCCAAGGCATAAATGCCACAAGCAAATTATTCCCAAGAGCCAATTCACCTAACTCAGTTGAAGCTCCGTCGGCAATAATCTCTCCCTGTTTGATGGCTTCTCCAACTTCAACACATGGTCGTTGATGATAACAGGTGGCATTATTAGTACGCTTAAAATTTTGTAATTTATAAGTATCATAACCCATTTCCGAAAAAGATTGTTCTCCATCGTCGACAAAGTCTGAAAATTCTGTCCGTACAATAATTTCAGAAGCAGACACCCGTTCGACAATACCATCTTGCTTGGCTAAAACTACTGCCCCAGAATCTCTGGCAGCTTTGTGTTCCATACCAGTACCAACGAATGGTGATCGTGGGGTGATCAGTGGAACTGCTTGGCGTTGCATATTACTTCCCATAAGTGCTCGATTGGCGTCGTCATGTTCAAGAAACGGAATCAGTGCAGCAGAAACCCCAACAATCTGTTTTGGTGACACATCAATATAGTCAACTTCCTTAGGGGTTCTTCGCACAAACTCCTCACCTGATCGAACCATCACACGACCGTCTTTTTCATCGCCTATCAAGTTGCCTTTATCGTCCGTTTCGGTGTTTGCTTGTGCGATAATGTATCGTTCTTCATTATCAGCTGTTAGATAATCCGTCTGATCTGTAATCCTACCTTTTTCAACTACACGATAGGGGGTTTCCAAAAACCCGTATTCATTAACGCGAGCATAGGTCCCAAGGGATACAATTAGTCCCACAGAAGGTCCTTCAGGGGTTTCAATTGGACAGACACGGCCATAATGAGTTCGATGAACATCACGAACTTCGAAGGTCGCACGTTCCCGGTGCAACCCACCAGGCCCAAGAGCACTCAACCGACGTTTGTGAGTAAGTGCGTCAAGAGGGTTAATTTGTTGCATGAATTGAGAAAGTTGACTTGATCCAAAGAAATCCTTAATCGCTGCTGACATCGGTTTCGGATTTATAACGTCTACTGGTGTCATATCTTCCAATTCATGAGAAATCGTCATTTTCTCGCGGGTTGCTCGTGCTACCCGCAATAGTCCAACACGTACTTGGTTCATCATCAACTCACCAACGGCACGAACACGGCGGTTGCCAAGATGATCGATGTCATCCTGAGTATAATCAATATCACCAACGTTCGCTTTGCTCTGTATTTTCAACATATATTTGAGCGTGGCAATAATATCTTCATTTCGTAAAATACGTTCTGTTGGAGTTTCCTCGGATTCCCCTTTATATCCACTAATGTCGCCCAGCTTGCCATTGAGTTTATGGCGACCAACGTCTGCCAAGTCAAAGCGAACAGGATCGAAATACATCTTCTCAAAAAGATTCTTGGCACTTTCGAGAGTTGGAGGGTCTCCCGGACGCAATTTCCGAAAAATTTCAATTAAAGCTTTTTCCTTGATTCTTGGTTTATCAGAAAATTGGTTATACCCTCCTGATTCTTCTGCCTTCTCGGTGTCTTTTGCAAGTGTATTTCTCAAAAAGGATATATCTGCTGCGTCTGTAACATCCAAGACTTCAATCTTTTCGACGCCCAATTCGCGAAACCCTTCTAGGATTTCACTTTCAATTTCAGTGTTCGGTTCAGCTAGTATCTCGCCAGTGCTAGTATCAACAATTGGACTAGCGATAATCCGGCCTTCGATATCATCTCTTGTTGAAACCGTTTCTGTTTTAGCGAAGAGTTTCAGAATTTCTTCATCAGTTTCCCAACCAATTGCACGTAGCAGAATTGTCACAAACATCTTTTTACGTCTATCTAAGCGTACGTAAATAAAATCTTTGATATCATATTCAAATTCAATCCATGCACCACGGTAGGGGATAATCTTGGCACTCAGTAACTTATGACCGCTTGGATGAGGCACGTTCCCAAAGCTGGAACCAGGTGATCTATGTAATTGGCTTACAATTACACGTTCAGCGCCGTTAATAACGAATGTGCCATTTTCAGTCATCAGCGGTATGTCCCCCATGTAAACCTCTGACTCCTTAATATCAATTACGGTTTTCTCCTCGCCATTGTTCTGATCTTCTCTGATTGTCAAGGCTAACCGGGCTTTCAAAGGAACAGAATAGCTGAAACCTCTGTATTGGCATTCATCAATATCGTATTTGGGTGCACCTAGCGAATAATCAATGAAATCGAGAGTTGCAATGCCATTAAAATCGTCAATTGGAAAAATGTCCTCAAACATTGCTTGTAGACCAGCATTCTGTCTGTCTTCTGGTGCTACATTTCGTTGCAAAAAATTGTCATAAGACTTCCTCTGGATTTCCACAAGATCTGGAAGCGATTCTTCAATATTTCCAATTTTTGCAAACGATGTGCGCTTGCGCTTGCGAAGCTGACCATTAGTGGGACGAAGTTGCTCCTCATACTTCTTTAGATCGGCTTCAGTTAAAAAGTCTCCTTTTTTAGCAATCGTTGTTCCCTTACTATCTATAAGATCTTCTTTTAATTCCTTGCCTACTCCCATGCTTGCTTCCATTTTGTCTTTGCTCGCCGACATGATCTCACCTTTTAAACTAGATTTTTACAGATCTTTTTCAAATAATAGTTTGGATACTAACGAAACGGGTTATTCTATGATATTTTTTTGTTAATGTCAATAAATTCTGTATAATTTTGGCCGTCAATTCAAATTATTTTAGTGAAATTAAATGCGATTTGCCAACCACTGAAGTCCTCTAAACACTACTGTACGGAAGTTTGGATTGGAAAATGATTGATTATCATGTCCAGATTGATAACAAAATACACGGCTGTTTCCATAGTGCCGTGTCCACCCAACTTTGTTCATGCTGTTTGTATGATTTATCACCAAAAGTGGTTGACTATCATCCCTTACTTCATTCATCGTATAGGTTTCGTCTACCATTTGCCATGACTTCAGGCCAGATGTTATTGGATGACTTTCATTCATGGGATCTGTTTGAATATTTTGATTGTCATGATATCCGAACCTTCGGTTAGCAATCCCTACAATTTGGCTCCATATTTCCCAATGGGGAAATGCTAATATGGCATGATGTAACACAAAGATTCCTTGTCCGTTTTCAGCCAGCCTATTTATAGAATTTAAGATTGTAGTTCCGTCTCGCTCATCAGCGACAGGTGTTTGTTGATGGAAGTTGTAGAAGAGAACCACATCATATTTGTCATTGTATCTTCCTACGTCGGCGACAAAATTCTCAAGATCCTGTAAGTAAAACTCTATATTGGACATACTATTAAACATCTGCTGAAATCCCAAAACGTCGAATGTATGTTTTCCTGTAACCACTGCTACTGTAATATCGATATCGTTCATCATTTGTCTTCTCATAAATTATTTTTTTGTGTTAGCCCACAGGGTCGTGAGCTTATTATTTCGATGTACACTAATTCTATCCTCCTCCTCTTTGATGTTGTACTCGACCAAATAGTATATTTTTGGTTCATCTTTAGCTCCAACAGGTTTACTAATCATTTTAATTGGGCCAATATTGGGGGCTAACCATAAGGTCCCTTCTGATTCGGAATCAATGGCTTCTAATATTGTATGTTGCATAATTTTTAGACAATCCCGAAATTTACCCGCTGGTGTGATAACATCTTCGATGGCAACAACTTTTTGATTATAAATTGCTTCAATTACTATTTCTAAAAATAGAATTTTGACTTTTGTTTTACTTTTGACCACCCATTGGGCTTCTAGTTCAAGAGGGTTTGGGATAAATGTCTGAGGAGGTTTGTAATCAAAGATGACCCTCCCAACTAGTGCGATTTTGTCAAAGACAGCACGATGTATGACAACATCTTTTGGCGTTGATCTGATGAAAAATTGAGTTGTGTTATCGTCTGTTTTATCGATTAAGATTTTTACACCTGTGGTGCCAAAATTAGTATCTGACTCGGAAATTTCAATCTTTTTCTTGTGTACTTTGTTGGCACTTTGGAATTGCCATGTGTTTCCAATTTCATCTGGATAATACGTTCCTTGCACAAAAGTATTCAAGGAAACAAAAACAGACAATGAAATACAAGCAAGCCAGAGCCTATTTCTATTATTCAATTATTATCCTTACTAAGCTAATTGAGTGGACTAAAGTAATTTTAATCCTTAATATTTGGTTTCTTAAGCAGTATACAGCTTGGCAAAAATAATTTCAAACAAGCAAATTTTACACTAAGTTCTTTTCCTTCTTACCTTACACGCAACGAATAGTCTAGTATTACTCTAGTGACACCAATATCGTTAAGTGTTTTGGATGTTGCCACATAACTACAGAAGTTGGGGCCTGGACATTAATCAATTGGATTTAAAGATTATTCTAGATGTTATTAGGCGAACACCATGGGAAAATTGAAGGATTAAGTAGGATACTCGGAGCAATTGTCAGGTGTTGTGTTTTTTATGTGATTTTTTGATGGTGGATTGCTGAATTGTCTACTATGGTTGAGCGGTTTTGGTTTTAATAATAAATTTGGATTTAAATAGGCCTTTTCTGGAGGTCACTGGCACATTGGTATACTATCATCGTTGAATAGTTGCAGTCGGCCAAAAGTGGGTTGAGAAACTTCTGCGTTCCTTGTTAGTCTGATTTGGGCCAGTGTAGTGTAGTGTGCAGGCGTGGTGAAAACTACAATCTCCTGCATGATAGGATACTGGTATAGCCACTTGGTCTTCCAGCCTTACTTCCAATGCACCTCCAATTGGATTACGATCTTGCGCATTATGGTGATGGTAGATTCCCTGCTGATGACTACTTGGGATAAATTGCATGCTTCCTTGTTCTGGAGTTACATCTACCAAAGCCAACCAACAGGTTATACCACGCTCAATTGCCTCATTAGGCCAGGGACCATACCCTGCATCCTGATGCCATAAGACTTCAATTGGGCTATATGGCGGCTTGTAAATCAACTGGTCATATGCAACTTCAAGGTCGTTACCATTCAGTTGTTTGGCGATGGACAAAATTTTCTGGAAATAGGGAAACTTCCGCCAACCCAATACTGCTGAAGGATCTCCCAGTTGGGCAATTGGTACACTATTAATCCGCTTTTTCCAATCATGGGCATCAATTTGGCCGTTAATAGCTTTTTGGTAGCCTACATTGATTTCATCCACTTGGTTCATGGGTAAAAGATTACGAATAACCAAAAACCCATCTGTTTGGAAAATATTAATCTGCTTTTTTGTTAATTTCATTTATTTTTACTCATTGTTTTATATCAATCCCTATAGTTTGGGTTTAAAAATTTATTTGATGTAACCCTAGATGAGCATGAATCAAGAAAGTATGACGAAACTTTCTACTAGCTAGCATAAAGACTAATATGTAAGAAAGTAAAAGACAAAGCTTCGTACACTATTTAATTCTGCCGAAACAGGTTAAGTATTTCTATATGCCGGATAAGTTTACCTTGACGAGTCGTTTTTTCTGAAGGGTACTATTGTTAATATTTAACGTTAGGTAAAGTTATTATTTAGCCAATAACATCGTGTACTACATGGCCATGCACATCTGTCAAGCGGTAATCGCGTCCCTGGAAGCGGTAGGTTAGCTTTTGGTGATCTAATCCCAACAGATACATAATGGTAGCTTGGAGATCATGAATATGGACAGGATTCTCTACAATTGAAAACCCAAGTTCGTCAGTGGTTCCGTAGGCGAACCCTTTTTTAACGCCACCTCCAGCCATCCACATAGTGTAGCAGTCCGGGAAATGATCCCTCCCCAAGATTTGACTTTTGGCAGTTCTACCTTCGCGGAAAGGTGTTCGACCAAATTCTCCCCCCCAAATGATCAACGTTTCGTCCAACAGACCACGATCTTTTAAATCATTAACCAATGCAGCCACTGGTTTGTCCATGGTGGCACATTTTCTGGTCAATCCATCTCTGATATCTTCATTGGGATTGGTTCCATGGAAATCCCATCCCCAATCGAATAACTGGACGAACCGCACGCCAGATTCAATCAATCGACGAGCTAACAAACAGTTGTTGGCTAGACTCGTTTCTCCAAGCTGAGCTCCATACGATTCAAGAACTCGTTCCGGTTCTTGGCTAATATCCATGACTTCTGGTACAGACATTTGCATACGGAAGGCAAGTTCATATTGGGCTATTCGTGTCAGCGTTTCTGGGTGACCCATTTCATAGGCTTGCAATTCGTTCAAGCGTTGCAAAGTATTAAGGCTCTGACGACGCATTTTCCGGTCCATACCTTTAGGATCAGATGTATACAGAATAGGATCTCCCTTCGATCGGCACTGAACCCCTTGATATACAGATGATAGAAAACCATTACCGTAGGAACTTCTACCTCCATTGGGCTGAACTCCGTTGGATATTAAAACAACAAAACCAGGTAGATTTTCATTTTCACTTCCCAGACCGTATGTGATCCAAGATCCCATTGAAGGTCGGCCTGACCGTGGCGATCCAGTATAAACCAGCAATTCGGCAGGTGCATGATTGAATTGATCAGTATGCATCGAATTAATTACACACATTTCGTCGGCAATGCGCCGGAAATAGGGAACAGCATCAGATAACCAGATGCCGTGTTTCCCATATCGCGCAAATTCACGTCGAGTACCCATAAGTTTTGGTACTCCACTAGTGAAAGCAAATCGTTTGCCTTCCAGAAAGGCGTCTGGACAATCCTGCCCATCATGTTTGATCAACTCAGGTTTATAATCAAACATATCAAGATTAGGCGGAGATCCTGTCATATGGAGGTACACTACCCGTTTAGCTTTTGGAGTGAAATGTGGTGGTTTTGGTGTCAATGGATTTGCTGTGCTAGCTATTTTTGATTGTGCGCTGTCATGAAAAAGTGTGCTTAAGGCAATTGCCCCAATACCAATATCCTTTAGAAAATGCCTTCGAGTGGTGTTTTGAATTTTTTCTAGTTTCGGGTTCATTGTGTCCTACCGTTTCATAAAAATTTCGTCTAGATTTAACAGAACGCTGCTGACTATTGTCCAGGCGGCGAGTTCTCGTTTATCCACATTTTGACCAGGATCGCCAAGTGGGTTTGTAGAGATCAAACGTGCTTGTTCCAGATTAGATTTATAATGGGTTAGTGCTGATACATACAATTGGGCCAGATGCTGGATTTCGATCGATTTAGCCGGACGAATTAGCACCTGGGTAATCCCAGCGAGAATTTTATCTTCTAAACTCCCTTTATGTGCTAGTAGTTTTCTTCCAAGACTTTGTGCCGCTTCCACGTAAACCGGATCGTTTAGGGTTACTAATGCTTGTAATGGAGTATTTGAACGAGGACGCTGAATTGTACATACCTGTCGATCAGGCGCATCGAATGTGACCATTGAGGGGTATGGATTTGACCTTCGCCACATAGTATAAACCCCTCGCCGGTGTCGATCCTCACCTGCACTAGTTTCCCAATCGATACCACTGCCAAAGGCCGCGTTTATCCCCAATTTTGGTTGTGGAGGCTTTACTGGCGGTCCATACATTTTTGGGCTAAGTAATCCACTAACGAACAGCGCTTGGTCACGAATTGTTTCCGCTGGGAGACGAAAACGTGGCCCCCTAGCAAATAAGTGGTTATCTGGGTCATGTGCTAGTGCTTCCGGAGTAATCTTGGAACTTTGCCGATAAGTGGTTGATGTTACGATAAGTTTAATCAAATGTTTTATATCCCATCCGCTATCCATGAATTCGACGGCTAGCCAATCCATTAGTTCTGGATGCGTTGGTAGTTCTCCTTGTGTACCGAACTCTTCGCTAGTACTTACTATACCAAGACCGAACAGTTGTTCCCAATGTCGGTTGACTGTTACTCTTGCTGTTAGAGGATTTTCTCTGTTTACCAACCATCTTGCTAATCCAAGTCGATTGGCAGATATGCGTTCTGGCAGTGGGTGAAATACAGCTGGAACTCCTTCCGTTACATGGGAGCCCGTGTCTAGAAAATTCCCCCGAAACTGGATTCGGGTCTCACGGCGCTTGTCATCAACTAACTCACGCATGATTGGCACTGTTGTATGGGGTAACTGTTCCTTTATTTGATTCTCTAATACGGTCAATCGGTCTCGTTGTGATTTTAATTCTGGTGCGATCGACCGATAATAACTAGCTAACTTTTTATTTTCTGTGTCAGTTCGTACTTTATTTGACAGGCCAACTGTTTTTCGAATCGCTTTGGTCATCCGTACAAATTCTAATACCGACTTGGTATCTGTGGCCAGTAGCTTAAAGTTTTTGATTAGTAAATGCTTGTGTTGTGATTTTTGGAACAGACGTAACAGAATCTTCCCGTGATTAGTCTGCACAGGATTTTTCAACACCAGTGTGAGTTTGTGAGGCTGATTTAGATGTCCTCCAACTGCCCAACCTGTCTTCGGGTCTAGTACACTGGCTAAGACTGATGTTGATGGAAAACCTTCCTGTGAATAGTCAGCGTGCGCATCTATAAATTGCAACTTCGCTTGACCATCAGACCGATAAACGGCACTTGGAGATGGGATCTGTGGCGGGATTCTCTCCCAAACAGTATTTCTGTTTTCGTCTAACAGTATCAGTCGGAAACCAGCTAAACGGTTCGTTATGCTTTGTCCCCCATCGGTACGGTTCCAGATAGCTATAGAACGAACAGACTTTGTTCCAGCCAGATCCAACTCCCACCATGGATTCTTAGACTGTTCTGTCTGTGTGGTAGATTCCGACTTTCTGTAGTCTCCATCAGTATTCCCATCAACAGCTCGTTTAGGTGTGCCCTCATGAGCCGTTGAACTTTGAGTCGCGTTTCCTTGCAATGCCACATTGACATTATCTTGAAAGACTTGTACTTCTGCTAGCGATAGGATTTTTTCAGTACCTAGTAATTCAACTCGAACGTATCTTGCTTTGACTGGCTTCTTTGTGTCAGGCACCCAAGTAGATTCTACCTGTGACAATACAAAGTTTTGTGGTTGCGGTAATATCTCCAGTTGTAATGCAGTTATTTTCTCGATTGTAGGTTCTAGCGTAATGGTATAGGTTGCTTGCTCTGGAAAATTTCCCGTGGTTACAATCGAATTATCCGGCTCTATGTCTAATCGAATTCGATTCGATGTAGCGGCCAAAGGTTTCATTGAGTACCATTGTGGTTGTTCTTGTAAGGTTTGCTCCCATTGAAACTGGGATTTTGCTAAAATTTCGGTCGGTGTGTCCAGAATTTTTTTTAGTTGGTCAATTTCTGTTATCCAGTTCGCACGTTCATGTTTTTGTTCTGCGGTGAAAATCTCGAGGGTTGGTCGTTCGTCCTTCTGATCATTATCCTGAGTGTTGTTTAAAAAAGCGGAGAATTTGAAATATTCTTTCTGTGAAATAGGATCATATTTGTGTGAGTGGCATTGGGCGCAAGCCATGGTGGTACCCATCCAGACTGCCATAGTGGTGTTTACCCTGTCTACAATGGCTTCATTCCGGAATTCCTCGTCGTTTGTCCCTCCTTCATTGTTGGTCTGGGTGTTCCGGTGGAAAGCGGTAGCAATCAGTTGTTCTTCCGTTGGATTATCAATCAGGTCTCCAGCAATTTGCTCAATGGTGAACTGGTCAAATGGTTTATTATTGTTTAGTGAGCGGATGACATAATCGCGATAAGCCCAGATTGTCCTAGGAGGGTCATCGGCGTAACCAGCAGAATCGGCATAGCGCGCTAGATCTAGCCATACTCGCGCCCAATGTTCTCCGAACGTCTTTTTTTGAAGTTGCGAATCCACGTACCGCTGGTAAGCATTCTCTTTCGTATCATTTACAAATTGAATTGCTTCTACAATTGTCGGTGGCAATCCTGTCAAGTCAACAGCTACACGTCGTGCCAATGTCCAGCGGTTGGCTTCTGTCGATGGAACTATTCCTTCCCGTTCAAGGCGTGCCAACACAAAATAATCTATGGGGTTACGAACCCATTTTGTGTTCTGAACTATAGGCAAAGGTGGTCGAGCTGGTTTGACATAGGACCAATGCATATTATAATGTGCTCCTTGATCTATCCATCGCCGTAGAAGTTCAATTTGTTGCGCTTTTAGTCCATTTCCTGACGGAGGCATTCTGTCATTTCCCCGATTAGTTGTGATGCGATATACTAAAGCGCTTTTCTCTGAATTTCCTGGGACGATAGCTGCGTGTCCACCTAAATCCTGAGTTGCTCCGCTATGTGTATCTAGTCGCAATCTAGCTTTTCGCTGGGCCTTATCAGGTCCGTGACAGACAAAACAATTTTCTGAAAGAATTGGTCTAATATGGCGATTGAATTGTACTGACTCATTTTCATCTGCCAGAGTAGTTAAAGCCAGTAACTCTTTTCGATTAACACTCAGTAGAAGGCACAAGGCGATAAGCAATCTTTTCATATTAATCATTTATTTTAAACCTGTTCCCTTTCAATTTTTGATTAGAGCTAGAAAATTGGTGCATAATTGAGTACTTTGATTATGCCCAGACAGAAATACCCAAAGCGCATGCCTGTAATCCCTAGATGAATCTGTTGTCTAATTTATCATACATTGAAATACCAATAGAAGTGGGACATAATGGCTCCGATCTGAAAATTACGCATGAAAAATTGACTATAGGTTTATAATATCAAAATATACTATTTTTATAAAAGCAAATATGTATGTGGATAGAGCTGCTTTTTACCCAGGGAGTAAAAAAATGAATTACATTATCAAATCAGAAGAGATGCCTTGGCAACCGAAATTCTTCCCCCATGAAGAATTTCAATATGGGGAATTCAAGCCTTTGTGGCAGAAGCATGGAATGGATCAGATTGAAGTCCGGATTACCCGTATACCTCCTAATGGTACCAACACTAAATATCATATGCATACCAAAGAAGAAGAATGGTTCTTCGTACTTTCAGGTAGTTGCCATATCAACATTGAAGGGGAATGGCATCTAATTGAGTCAATGGATTCGATCTACAAACCGCCGGGGGACTATCATATTTTTCGGAACTTTGGGGATCAACATTGTGACATAATCATGTTAGGTACGAATGTAGAAGGGAGCCAAGTTAATCGACTAGATGAACCCGATCCACCATCAGATATGATCTAAATTAATGAAATTGCAGGGTATTAACGAACAGAGATCTTGATTTAATCTTAATCATAAAAAGCGCAATGTCCAGATTTGTAGCAGTTTGATAGTGTCATAAAAATGCATTGAGATATGTGATTTGTGCGGACTCAGGCAGGTTGATATGTATAGTCTGAGAAACTTGGTTTAAGTGTGGTTCTGTTAGCCAAAAGGAGTTCTGTGCTCAATATGCTTTTTTCTGTGGAGTTTATGTGTCACAGGATAGCCTCCAGTAGTTAGATGATCAAGAACCTTATATCAACTCATGCTCATCCTGTCGAAATGACCACAAAATTGGGGGATTTAACAATGCGTAATAAAACATATCAAACAGCTGTTGTTATCATACCACCCAAAGAAATATGGGCGTCAATTCAATTGATTCGTGAGCAACATGATATTCACTATCGGAGATGGATGCCACACATTACCTTGCTGTATCCATTTCGTCCCAGAGCTGAGTTTGGTTTAGTAGTAGACCGGCTGAGTCACGCTTGCCAAGGACGACCACCATTTTGGATTTGCCTAGAGCTATTCCGTTTTTTCTCTCAACATAGATCACGGTACACGGTTTGGTTAGATCCTCAGCCCCCATCCAACAAATTAGAAACAGGTTTACGTAGACGCAACCCTATTAAAGATCTGCAACAAAGGTTATGGGGAATTCTGCCCGATTGTGATGATACACGCCGATTTAAAAACGGATTTAATCCTCATCTTTCGGTTGGTCAAGTAACAAGTAAACATAATCTTGATAATTTTCTTTGCCAGTTTCAGCCGAAGTGGCAACCGTTGACATTTTATGTTTCTGAAGTTCACCTTATTTGGCGTAATGATCCTCCTAATGATGTATTTGAAGTGGATCAAACCATTGCTTTTTCATAGTGGTTCTTTCTGTAATGTTCTTAGTATTCTGATTACCACTGCATGTTTCCATTGACGATCAATTCTTTATACTTAAAATTCAAAGGTTATCGAAAAGTGAGCGATAAGAAATTATGTTCAGGAAACTACATGAACTTTAGTAAAACTGCTGTTCTATAACTTCTGGAGCAACTATTTTGATCCACTTATTTCGAGCAGGTCATCGAAAAAACTGGGAAGTAGTAATTATAGATTATCGGGATTTGGAGCTATGATACGGTTGAAACAACAGATCGATTTCCTCAAGGAAGCCGACAAGCTGAAAAACATCGTTCGGAGAAATTATCTTTGTGATGGGAGTCGTTTTGAAAATACAGCGGAACATAGTTGGCATCTAGCACTGATGGTGATGACGCTGGCTGAACATGCAAACAATGAGATAGATGTCCTCAAGACGATTTTGATGCTTTTGATACATGATCTGGTAGAGATTGATGCAGGAGATACTTACTGTTATGATTCGGCGGGAAATGAAACCAAAGCCAAACGGGAGAAGAAAGCGGCCGACCGAATATTTGGCCTATTGCCTTGCGATCAACGGGAATTTTACCATCAATTGTGGCAAGAGTTTGAGGAAAGGGAAACGCCCGAATCACAATTTGCTAATGCAGTTGATCGGCTCATGCCACTGATACAGAACGTTGAAACAGGTGGCCAAACTTGGCAGAAAAATCATATCGTTGAATCTCAAGTGCGAGAGAGATGTCTGCCTATCAAAGATGGATCTGCCGCTTTATGGCAGCATGTGGAATTACTGATTAAGTCCTCTGTTGCCAAAGGGATTTTAAACAACTGATTTGGGGAGAAAAACGTCGATGAGCCAATTCAATTGTCGACACATAAACTTAAGCGAATAAAATTTAGGATATAACATGCTACAGATTAACTTATCAGGAAAAATTGCTGTTGTTACAGGTGCAAGCGGAGAACTTGGTCGTGTCATGGTACGCACACTAGCGAGTTGTGGAGCAGATGTTGCTATTCATTATTTACAGAACCAAAAAAAAGCGAGTGAACTTGCTGAGGAAGTCGAAGCTATGAACAGGCGAACGGCTCTTGTTCAGGCAAATGTTACAATTCAAGATGAAGTG
Source organism: Candidatus Poribacteria bacterium (assembly GCA_002709695.1). Lineage (GTDB taxonomy): Bacteria > Poribacteria > WGA-4E > WGA-4E > UBA9662 > UBA9662. The sequence goes on along the minus strand of PAQF01000003.1, from coordinate 20,284 downwards.
TTTGCTATGCGAGACAAAATTTCCTCAAGACTTGGTGATCCACACATTATTGTCAACAACGCGGTAATCCAGTACAATTGGACCGATGTATTAAATCAAGAAATTAAGGATTATGAAAGCCAGTTTCAGTCATGTGTGTTACACAATGTGCTGATGGCTAAGGCATTTGTTCCTGCGATGGTCGAAGCAAATTATGGCCGTGTAATCGCTATCAACACGGAATGCGCTATGCAAACGTTTGAAGGTCAGTCAGCATATGTGTCGGGTAAACGCGGTATGGACGGAGTTTTGCGCGTGCTCGCCAAAGAGGTTGGGAAACACCAGATAACAGTAAATCAGGTTGCTCCTGGTTGGACCATTAGTGATAAAGACAGGCTAGCGGGTTTGAAGAGGCAGGAAACTTATGAATCTAAAGTTCCTTTGAACCGACGTGGAACAGACCAAGAAATTGCGAATGCAGTCGCATTTTTGGCTTCAGATTTGGCAAGTTATATCACTGGAGTATACATTCCAGTTTGTGGAGGGAATGTAATGCCCAGAATTTAGCTGCCAATAATAAACTAAAATTTCCTAACTCTCGTTGGAAAGACAACAAAATGAAGGAGGCTTCAGATACATATACTATGGAACTCATGGCCCTTTCCAATACTGAGGTCAACTTTTTCGCCGATCAAGGATACCTCATTTTACCAAGCTTTCTCTCTGCAGAGTACTGTACGCGAATTGTGCAAGACATTGATCAATTGTTGGAACAGAGAACAGGTGGATATGCTTCTCGAAATAGTGATGAAAATGGAACGGCTAGAATCATTTCGTTCCCAGATTTAGGTGCCTTGACCTCTCATCCTTCAATGATAGCTAAAATTCGTTCGTTAATGGGCAGCGATGGTTTTGCTCTTCATCATCAACATGCCAATCGTCATGAGGAAGGGACTGTCGCCTCTAACTGGCATCATGACTATGAGCAGTTCCCGCAGACAGATCGTGATCAACTGATGGTTCACTGTTTTTATTATCCAGCTGGCTTAAATGGTGAAATTGGTGATTTACTAATACTTCCAAGATCCCATCGGAGTGTGATGGACCCAAATGCATTCAGTGACAAATTCTACACTGAGGATCTCCCAGGCTCTCTAACACTGGATAATCTCCCACCAGGTTCGGTTGTCATTGTCCACTCAGCTCTCATGCATGCCCGAAGAGCCAAGTTAGGTGGTGCTGAAAACCCACGTTATTTCACTGATGTTTCATATTGCCAAGCTGGGCCACAGAAATGGCCAGCTTATGGTTTTCCTTTGCCTAAAATGTGGTTGCATAAACAGGTTTGTGACCGGGCATTATCAGTGGGACATGGACGGAATAAAGAATTTGATTTTATCTATAACACCTCAATCTTTTATGATGTCGACACGTCCACAGAGGAACAACGGGTAGGTATGGAAAGAGTGCTTAAGCAACGGCAGGTTGACGTGAGCGTGAGAGAAAAAATTAACCATTTAACATAGTTACAATAAAGGAACGAGGAAATCCTTGATGGTCAGAATGAGAGGATGAGGTGATTGTGGTGGAGGCAGATCTAATGCCAGTATGTTACTCCAAAATTTTTTGTCTCCTTTGTTTATCCGTAAAGTTTCCCTCAGAATTTCCAACGCATTTAACTGTGGTGTGATGCTTGTGTCCGGTTAAAGGAAATCTTAACTCTAGGTTTTGTGAATTTCTCGGATGGAAAGACGAGGTTTCGGGGTGCCAACTTATGATGAATTACGTGTTGCTTGGGAAGCATATCAGGTAATTGTGGTTGATTTGTATGCTGTCTTTTGAAAACACTTGCTTCTGAGACGTGAAGCTCCTTACTTTAAGTGTTTTCTGGAACAATAATGTTAGTACGCTTGGTAAGCATTATATTTTCCCTGAATGCATTTGGGATCTTATGTTACTGGGATAACATTGCAAGTTGCCGTTTCGCTTCTGCGTGATTTGGTTCAATCTGTAAAACTTGTCGCAGTGGCTCCAAGGCTAATTGATAGTTCTTGGTATCGATCTGGATCATTGCATGGTCATAATGTGCTTCAAGATACTTTGGATTTAACTGAGTCGATTTTTGAAGTGCTTTGATTGCTTGTGCTGGTTGGTTTTTCATCTTATAGGCAATACCAATCTTGTGATGGATCTCGTGTGAGTTCTGGTCTGTGGCTACTGCCCTCTCAAGCATCTCAAGCGCGTTATCAGCATCGTTTTTTCTTAGGTACGAAACTCCAATTTTATATCTGGCATCGCTATTACTAGGATCAAGCCTAATGGACTCTTGGTATTGCTCGGTTGCTAATTCATATTCTTCCTGTAACTCATAGACAATTCCCAAGTTATAGTGTGTTTGAGCATCTTCTGGATCTATTTCAATTGCTTTTTTATAATAGATAATTGATTGATCAAAGTCAGTTAACACATGGTAGACGAGTCCGAGATCGGCTTGGATTTTGGCCTTGTTAGGGGCGAGAGCCGCTGCCTTCTGGTGGGATTCAAGTGCCGCATCGAAAATTGCCATCTTCATGTATACTAAACCGATATTATTGTGTGCACTTGCTAATTCTGGGTCAAGTTCAATTGCTTTTTTATAGTGTTCAAGAGCCTCTTCAAATTTGTCTTCCATTTGATAAGTGGCTCCTATGTTATTGTGTGTTACGGCATCATTTGGGTTCAGTGACAAAGATTTCTCGTAATGTTCAATGGCTTTTTCATATGATTTTCCCTGCCCATAAGAAGCGGCAATGTTGTTATGTATGATGTGATTATTGACATTAAAGCTTAGAGCATGTTCGAAGTGTCTAGCCGCTGATGAATAATCTTTCTTATGATAATGTGCCATACCCAGACGGAAATATACTTGTAGGTTGTCATCGGTTCGACCTAATGATTCTTGTAACGTATTGATAGCAGCATTGTAATCTGCAATTTCAAGGTTAGCAATACCAATATAATAATTCACAGATTTGTTGTTGGGGCGAAGACGTTTAACATGTTCATAAGCTTCTTTTGCCTCGTTATACTGACCTAGAAAATGGTAGCAAAGACCAAGATAATATTGAGCTTTCACAAGATCGGGATTTAGTACAGTGGCTTGTTTGAAGTACTTTGATGCTTGTTCGAACTCTTGTTGATCATAATAAATTCCTCCAAGTCTTTCGTATGCGTGAATGAAGGTTTGTTTGAGCTCAACTGCTTGTTGGTAACATGATGTTGCTTGGTCTATTTGATCTCGTCTTTCGTAGATTATCCCTAGTCGGTACTGTGCTATCGCTTGCTCAGGATCAAGCTCGATAGTTTTTGCGTAATTTTCAAATGCTTTATCAAAATCGTCTTTATTGTAAAAAAGAGAGCCAAGGTTATAATATGAGCTAGGTAGATCTGGACTCAAACGAATTGCCTTCTCGTAAGCTTGAATTGCCTGATGCTCTTTGCCAATTTTTTGGTAGACTGCACCTAAATTATTGTGAGTGCTGGCATAATCAGGTCGAAGCCTAATTGATTTTTTAAAGCAAGCAAGTGCATGGTTATATCTTTTCTGATAAAAGTAGGCTGATCCTAGATTATAGTATGCAGTTGCATCGTCCTCATTCTGATGGATTAGTTTTTTATTAGTTGATACTTCTTGTTCCAAATCAAGATGATTTTTCCTGCTGAAGTTAACGACAGCCTTCTCACTACTAACAACTAATGCATTTTCTAACAAATGTTCATCCGCCACAAATTATTCTCCTGAGGTCAAATTTCGCATTTTTTTGAAAATACCGGTTCCAGTAACAATTTGAGCGATTGGTGTCCAAACGATATTCCTAACTTCTAGTCTCTCTTGCAACTTTAAAGTTAACAAAGCAATTGTCATGCCAATATATCGAGAACAGACAAAAAACATTAAAAGATAGCTGCCAGTGTCTGCTGGAAAACAGTTTAAAGACCAAAGACAAGGTTATGATCATTTTACACTGAACTTTGAAAGTAGCTCTCTCGTCAGAAGTTGGTGATTGAGCGTTGTGGGAATCTCCGCTTTTCCACAGGTCACCCTGTACCTCGCAACCATTATCATATCATGGGATTTTTCGTAAGGTTGCAACAAGAATAATCTTTAAAATTAATAAGATGGTTGCGGGAAGCATAAAGTAGCTTGCAAGTTCTTTATACAGGATAAACTCTGTCGTCTCAATTTTAGTAGTTTCAAGCTGGTTGATTTCCTTATATATGTCAGCAAGCTTATATTCGTTGGTTGCGCGGAAATAGTGCCCATCAGTAATTCGAGCAATCTGCTTTAATGATTCTTCGTCAATACATGCGTGAATCGGGCGATATCGTTTTCCAAATATGGGGTCGTAATATGGTATTAAAGCACCTTTGTCTTTACCCATACCAATAGTATAGACTTTGACACCAATTGCCTTAGCAGCGTTTGCGGCTGTTATTGGGTCAATCTCACCAGCATTGTTTGCTCCATCGGTGAGCAGGATAACCACTCTACTTTTTGCTTTGGAATGGCGCAAACGATTGATTGCGTGGGCTAATGCCATCCCAATAGCAGTACCATCTTCGATGATTCCAACTTCAACTTTTCTGATCAATTTGGCTAACATCAGATAATCAGTTGTTAGTGGGCAAAGTACGGCACTTTGTCCCGAAAAAATAACCAACCCGATTCGGTCGTTCTGGCGGTTTTTCAAGAATGATCTAATTACAGATTTAGCTGCTTGTAGGCGACTTTCCGGCTCGAAATCTTCAGCATTCATGCTCTCAGAGATGTCAAGCACGAGCAAGATGTCAATGCCTTCAGACACAATTTTTTCGTTACTTTGTGTTGATTGCGGCCGAGCAAGGGCAATAATAATTAGCACGACAATGCTCCAATGAATGAAGTTGAGCGAACGAAATATCGAGATGCGGAAAGTATTTCGGCTTTGATGTATCGATCTCGTATCTGAAAACAGGATGCCAGCACTCTTCCGATTTCGAAGAAAAATAGAGATTAACAGAATCAGAAAAATTAGGATGAAGGATGCGGGATTAACCAATCGCATCACTTTATTGCCATGTGACGGGAATCGGCCGCTTGGCTTGCGAGAGAGTTTGGTTTTTGGTGTCGTCGGTGAGGTTATTTCCAAAGAAAGTTCGGATGCAGAGTGCAATGCCTATAATGCTGGCAACGGCAAAGGTAATTTCACCAAGATGATAAAAAGAAGGTATCCTGACAGCTAACAGATAAATCCCATATCCGATGATGATGTTAATTGCTTGTACCTTCTGTTGGGGCCATATCGTATTACCGATCGAGAGAAAGATAGCGGTTTTTCCATATATTGACATGACTAACAACCCAGATATAATAACCAAAACAAGCGGAATTCCAACAATGGAGAGAATTCCGAACATAATCAGGTAGGGAATTAAAGTAGCAGTTACCAGACTGATAGCGATGCTTCCAAATGGGCGTCGAACGATGATTTGGGCCATATTGTGTGCTTGTTGGGAGAAAATTGTTCCGATACCCGCATAGGTCGATGCCATTGTCAGTAGTATGGTCATTTGCCAAAACAGGTGCCAATTTTCAGGTAATCCCCAGCGTTCCTGTAAATTCCAAACGGGGTCCCATATGAGTGGTATCATGTGATAAATCATAAATTTCCAAATGCCAATTTCTTGATAATTATTACGTTGTAATGTCTGTTTCCAATCGTTACTCTGTTCTGTTCCACGGATCCGCCCGAAAATGGTTTTGACTGTGCCTTCGACTGACGCACTTTCTCCGATACCAATATTACCACGGAAAACAGTTACATGTCCGTTGACGTGTCCTTCTATAGTTGCATTACCAAATAAGACAGTTATGCTGTCAACCGATTGACCTTCAGATAAATGGAAATCCTCCCAAAACTTTAGAATTACAGGCATACCAGATGTATTGGAAAGTGATGTCGTTTTTACTTGGTCATTTTCTTCTGTGTTACTTGGATCAGTCTGCCCCTCTGGGGTGAGTGTCATTTTCATCGGAGTTTTAACTGTGCTTTGTGGTATTACCACCAAGGAGATGAAAAACAGCATGATCATCAGATAGATTTTTCCATGCATTTAGCGCCTCTGTGAAGATCATCTTTACAAATAAGTATGGGTTATATTATATTTTGAAAAAATTGTCAACTTTATTCTTTATTTTTGAAGGTGTCAGTGAGTTTTAGTGGTTTTTCTGCATAGTTGACGCCAAACACTTTATAAGATTATAATGACTTTTCGTATTTATATTTTGGATTATAATAATGGTGATGGGAAGTGCCAACAATTATGTTCAAGAAAAACAGCCACCCAGGTGTTTTTGAAATTAATGAGCAACACGATGACATACTAAATACAATTGAGATGGAGCCTGATACGACAATTGAGCGACACCTTGAAATGATCATGTCTCATCTAAGGATTATTAGAGAAGATATTGTTAAACTGAATGAAAATAGCGCGAAACTTGAAAATGTAATTGGCCTAATGCAACGAGAATTTGCAGATTACAAAGATAGACCAGAAGAGAAATGATATCGATCAATTAACAAAAAACGATAATGATATCAAAAATATTAAAACGGGGTTGGCATTAAGTTTAAAAATGTAAGTGTTAAAAATTGCAAGGATTTAGGAAGAAAATAGAAACTCGTAATCAACTTCAACGTACAGTTGAAAATTCTCAGAGTGAAATTGAGTAACGAACGTTCACGCTAGGCTATTGGGGGTTTTGGGATTAGCTGTAGTGATATCGTTAGTTTATCGGATATCTCGCAGGGAATGGATCAAGCAGAGCGATTTGTTTCTACTTGTCTCAATCGTGTTTATATTTATGTTCTTTAGGGCCCCCTGCTCCTTTGGACCAGGGGGGTGGATAAACGATCGGATACACTTATACATTTTGTTGGTTCTGGCTCCTTGGCTGGTTCACAATGGGCATAGAATGCTCCAAGTTGGATTTACTCTGGCTCTACTAATCATCACGCTTTTGCATTTTGGACGGACTGCGTATGATCATGCACGATTGAGTGTAGAGATGGCTGAGGAAGTTTCCGCAGTTAATCTGATCGAACCTCATACCACGTACACAATTCGCAGCGCTAGTTGGAATAAATCTGATTCGTTGGGTGAAGTTAAGTATGTTGCTCCATTTGTGCATATATTAGCTCTTTATGGTACGGTAAATAAAGACATTGGACACTTAGAAAACTATGAAGCCAGCTATAATTATTTTCCTGTTAATCAGTTCAATCACTCATTTTATGCTGGAAAAGAAGATTATGTCGTTGCATGGGCGTATACAGAAACTGAAAAATTTTCCGGCCTCACACCTAACTTTGATCTGGTTCACTCGACCAAAAATCTGAAGCTGTTTCGTCGGAAACAGGTAAGTGGTCTAAATCTCTCGGCTTGGTCTCAAACCGATGGTGTTCATTTGGCGATAAAATTTGACTTGCAGGGGCACGGTTCTGAACTTGCCGATGGATGTCGGTTGGTTACTAAAAAGCATCTCTATAATCAGGGGGGATTTGGTTGGGTGACCCAACCTCCAAATACTGAGTTTTCAGGCGAAGGAGACATTGACTCGTTGCATCGTGATTGTATTAGTGGTACTCGAGATGGAGTATTCAAGCTTAGTTTACCCAATGGCACTTATCAAATAACAAGCTATTTCTGTTCAGTTGACTCGGGTAAGCACAAGATATATTTAATCGCCAATGATCAGAAAGTTCTCAATAAATTAGTTATACCGAGCGATAAAACTATAATTAAGAGAGATTATGTTGTGAAAGTAACCGATCGAGAATTAACGCAGGTTATTTATACCTCTGAGGTACGTGTATAGCGCGATCCCAGTACACACAATCATTGGATCTGGAATGGCTTTCTCGTGGAGAAAATCGCAGACCAATAGTTCAATTTTAGACGAGAGTAGCACCCATCAAATTAATAGACGATTATCAAGTTTTAACTAAGATGAAAGGGAGTTTTATTTTGAAACACATCGGTGTAATTGGGTTAGGGAATATGGGTATGGCTATGGCCAACAATATTATCAAAAATGGGTTTGGTCTTGTTGGGTATGATCTAGATAGCAATCGTCTCCAAGTATTAAAGGGTTTAGGTGGGGAAATAGCACATAGCCCGAAGGAAGTCGGACGGCACGCTGATGCGGTCTTTGTAATGGTGCTTAACGGAGAACAAGTATATCAAGTAGTCGCTGGTAACGATGGCCTGTTGGAAAGTATGGAAGATGGTTCCTCCATCATCGTCACGGCCACAATTGAACCAAAGGAGATTCGTGAAGTCGCTGAGGTTGTTTTTGCCAAAGGAATTAATTTGATTGACTCACCAGTGAGTGGAGGGAAGTCTGGGGCTGAAGATGGAACCCTTACAATGATGGCGGCTGCGCCAAAAGAGGTTTTTGATGCCAATCAAGATGTGCTTAGGGCCGTTGGCAAAAACATATTTCATGTTGGTGAAGAGATGGGTTTAGGTCAAACAGTCAAAGGCGCGTTACAAGCCTTTATTGGTGCATCCTTTACTGCTATTTTTGAGTCTTTAGTTTTGGGGATAAAAGCAGGTGTGGAAGGAGAAACTTTGTTTGAGGTTTTTAGTTCTAGTGCGGTAGGGAGCCCACTCTTTCGAAACTGTGCTCAGCTTATTATGGACAGACAGTTTGAAAACACTGGTAGCCATATCGGTACTATGTATAAAGACCTTGGTATCAGCATGGCAATGGCTAAGGAAAATGGGGTTCCTATGTTTACGACCGCAGCCGCTTACGAACTTTTTCAATCAGGTATCTCGCTTTTCCCAGATCAAGATAATTGGTCGATTGTGAAACTTTTAGAGCAGATCGCTGACACGAAAGTGACACGGTAATTCACAATAGAGAGATAGCTAGTCTAATAAAAATGGAGGCAAAATACAGATGGCAAAGCTTGGTGTTATTGTTGATGGTATCAGCCAGGATTTTGAGTATGCCCTAGGTATAATGAATGAATTTGAGCTTGAGTATGCGGAATTACAATTTCTTTGGGGGAAGGAAGTTGGTGATTTGAATCCAGCTGAAGTGGATAAAGTCAAGGCTTTGGTAAATGCGTATGGAGTGAAAGTTTCTTGTATTTCCAGACACATCTTTGGAGGGCTTCTGATGAGTGAAATGCACCAAGACAATTCTGTTTACCTTGATCACCTTGATGCATTAAGGAGATGTATTGATATGGCAAAAGCGTTAGATTGTTCCTTAGTACGAGTGATGAGCTTTCGAAAAGAGATGATTCTTTTTGGTAGCCACGGTGCAGACGATTGGGTGGTCTCTGACGGGGCGTGGGACAAGTTGGTATCCTTAATGGAATTACCCACACGAATTGCGGAGGATTCGGGTGTAACGCTAGTCGTTGAAACTGGTAATAATGCTATGATTACGTCCGCATATTTGGCTCGTAAGTTGATCGATCAGCTTGGCACAGATTGGCTAAAAGTGCTTTGGGATCCTTGTAACAGTCTGTATTGCGATGAAAAGGCGTATCCTGATGGTTACGCCTTGCTCCGTGACGGTTACCTTGGACACGTTCACATCAAGGATGCCATTGTTGATATTCCTAAAGCAACAGTACAATGTACAGTTTTAAACACCGGAAATATGGCAACTTACCTTGGAGATTTGGCAAATGCTCTAAGAGAAGATAAGTACAATGGTGTTGTTTCTCTTGAAAGTGTATATCGTCCTGATGGAGGTAGCTTTGAGGATGGTTTTAGAATGTCAGCAGATGTTTTGAAACAACTATTTACTTAGTTGTTTTGATTTTTTTAAATCATGGGAAAAATTGGGATGTTTTACCATCAATGATTAGCTTTTTGATACGGTTCATACTGTTGAAACCGTTGACTGCCCTAAAGGGTTAATTGTATAATATTTAGGCCTACTTACTGGTGAAAAGGATACCGATTTTGGGGATAAGTAAAGATAAAAGTATTGATGACCAAATAGAGCTGATTCGAAGGGGCGCAGTGGAGGTGATTTCTGAGGATGAACTGCGCCGGAAGTTGATCACAGCTCGAGATGAAGATCGACCGCTCCGTGTGAAGCTGGGTCTTGATCCTACAGCACCCGACATCCATCTAGGAATTGCGGTGGTTTTACGGAAATTAAGATTATTTCAGGATCTTGGCCATGAAGTGATTATCATTATCGGTGACTTTACGGCAGCTATTGGTGATCCTAGTGGTAAGTCCAAGACTCGGCCGCAACTTTCTACTGAGGAAATCCAAACTAACGCTGAAACCTACTCAAAGCAGTATTGTCAAATTCTTGAGCCAGAAAGGACTAAGGTTGTTTTCAATAGCGAATGGTTAGATCGGATGACATTTTCTGACGTAATCAAATTAACCGCTAAGACAACTGTTGCCCGAGTGCTAGAGCGTGATGATTTCGTGCAACGCCTAGAAAGCAATACATCGGTTGGAGTTCATGAGATTCTATATCCAATCTGTCAGGGATATGATTCAGTCGTACTGAAAGCAGATATAGAAATGGGAGGAACTGACCAAAGGTTCAACAATCTTATGGGGCGAGACTTGCAGCGTGCGGATGGACAAGATCCACAAGTTGTCTTGTTGATGCCACTTCTTGTTGGTTTGGATGGTGCCGAAAAAATGAGTAAATCACTCGGCAACTACGTTGGGATTTATGAATCACCAAACGATATGTATGGAAAACTAATGTCTATTCCCGATGAATTAATTTTTGCCTACTTTGAATTGACAACTGATGTACCACTTGATGAAATACACGAGATGAAATTCGCATTCAACAACGGTGAACTTCATCCCAAGGTTGCGAAACAGCGTCTTGCGAGAGAAGTCGTTAGTATATATAATCATCAGGACGCTGCTCAGTCTGCGGAGGATTATTTTGAGCGTATCCACAAGGATAAAGAATTACCCGACGAAATCCCTGAAGTTAAAATTTCTCCAAAAAATTTTACCGACGGAAAAGTTTGGATTGCACATATCATAGCTGAGTCAAATTTCGCCCAAAGCTCTAGCGAAGCAATACGATTGGTAAGACAAGGAGCAGTGAAGCTAAATGGAGAAAGGATAACGAACGACAAAGCGAGGATTGAGTTTCAAAATGACACTGTCCTCCAAGTTGGGAAACGCAAATTTGCGAGACTTATCTTATCAAACACTTAGAAATGCATGTTTGTCTCCTTTTGCCTGCCTATAATGAAGCAAAAACAATCGATCAGATTATCTGGGAGGCATCAGAGTTTGTACATGATATCCTTGTCATTGATGATGGATCAGCTGATCAAACTGCACGGGTGGCGGAGAAAGCTGGTGGGAAAGTCATTAAACATTATACGAACTTAGGGAAAGGTATGGCGCTTCGTACTGGGTTCGACTACATTTCTCAGAAAGATTATGATTTAATCATTACTATGGATAGTGATGGGCAACACCAGCCGAGTGATCTGCCACGTTTCATTGACCACTTTGAAAAGCATCAATCAGATATTTTAATTGGAGCGAGGATACACAATAGATTTGAAATGCCCTACCATCGTCGGTTAAATAATTGGTTAGTTTCATCTGTCGGTTCAGCTCTCTGTGGTCAGGAGGTCGAAGATTTTCAATCGGGATTTCGCCTAATTCGAGCAGAAGTTGTCAAATCAATTGAACTTCATACAGAACGTTATGAAACAGAGTCCGAATTGTTGATCAAGGCTGGACGAATTGGATTCAAAATTCAGAGTATTCCGATTGCCGCTATTTACAATTCGGAAATAAGCAACATTAGACCGCTACGCGAAATGTGGCTCTTTACAAAGTTACTAATTAACTCACTCAAATCGGATTGACACTTTTAACGCTTTTTTCAGTGTGGTATTTTGGGTTGGTGGTTTCCGTGACTTTTTGAGATGGCAGGGATCAAAATAGCCGATGAGTCCTTCGAGTAATCGAAGACGGTAAAACCAGCCGATCCCAATTGTCGAGTAAGGTGAATTTGGGCAACTACCTGATCCACAGGCAAGCTGAAAATCGATGCATTTGCTCCAATACCGGGATAAACGGGAAAGTTTCTTGGTAGGATGTTTTTTTGGTTCTGTACCATTTGGGAAAAATGTTCATTGTCAGCAGTATAGTTCATTGGACAAAGGAAATCAACGTAACCAAGTGTAGCCCATTTACCCCAATCTTGTCCTATTGATTGGATGCAATGTGGGTAATCGTTAAACACGGCAGCTGAAACTTTCAGGTTTGGCTGAATTAATTTTGTTTCCTCACTCACAGCTTTAACAAAGTTTGTTATTTGGTCTGCTCTCCACGAAAGAAAATTCTTTTGTGGAGCCCCTGATTTTAAGACATCAGCTGGCCAATGTTTAACTTTCTGATTAGTAGACTGAGTAAAAGCCTGCCGACAATTTTGGCAATAGCATCCATCCGGACTTGGATACCGAATGTAATCTAAATGAATGCCGTCGATATCATATTTCTTGGTTACTTCGACTAGACTATCTATCTCTAGTTTTTGGTTGTCTTGATGGGATGGGCAAAGCCAGAGGATCTCAGTATTGGTCTTCGATTTTTGTAATCTGTTTTCGCGACGTAATTTTTCTAGAAATGATTTGGGGGTATTACTTAAATTCCAAGTTACTTTCCAAATATGCACTTCTAAACCATATTTTCTTGCAGCCAATACACACTGACTGATCTGATCTCCGTAACGATCGAAAGTCCAGCTTCTCGGTAGAATATCACTCGCATAATGTGCAAGCCCCACCCACAACATGTTAGGAAAAATCATATTGAACCCGGCAGTTGCCAATTCGTAGGCAGAACGCTCCCAATCACCAGGATATGCTCCCGTTCCAGAATGGTTCCAAATAGCGCGTCCTTCTACTTCTAGGTTCTCCTGTGAAAACAGGTAAGCTTGTGAAAACAGGTTTCGGGCTTTTCCTGCCAGTTCAATAGCCATGGTAATATCGCCATTATCGTAATTCCTAATTGCGTCTCCATGTATGTTCTTGGCGTGATTCATAAGTCTCATCGCTTCGCTTTTGCCAGATCTTTTAATAAATCTCTCCAGTTTATCCTTGTCAGTAAAATGTCCTACACTCATCACGTTTCCGATTGAATATTGAGCAATTATTTGCCGAATGTCTGGGAAAAAATAGCCGACGATAGCGGCTAACATTTGTTGCTTTCGAACAAGGTCATCGTTCAAAATTAGATGTGAGAAAAAAGCCCCTTGTTTCCCGACAATCATAGCGGGATAATTGCTTGTATTTCCTTCATTGTCGTACCATGTGCCAACCACATGACTTCGGTTGCCTATGGGTTCTGCTACGGTAATATTCCACGATGCTTGCTTAACTGATTTTGGGAAGCCACGTTGTTCAAGGAAACGAATTTCAGCGAATTGGCCATCATTTTTTCCCTTTACCCAGCCAGTGGGTTTAACACCAATTAATTTGGAAACATTTTTATCCAATTTATAAATGGAAATAATTTTCCCTCCTGATGTAGTCAGTTCCTTCAAAGTAATAGCTAACTCCGGAGATACTTTGGAATTCATAGGCAAAACAACGAGTTTATACTTATGTTTCAACAGTAAATTGGCGGACATTGGATGATCGGCTACAGAATCGCTCAGTAGGCCAATTCCCGTAAACATTCTACTAAGAGTCTTAGCAAATTTTCTAGCTGTTTCAACTTCATTTAGCTGACATCCTGATTCAATAGTTGGCAAAATTATCACAATTTGGCTGCGCCGTGCCGATAACCGATCTAATACTAATTGGCAGTCCTCTTTCTGTGCAGCCCAAGCAGAGAGCCGAATACCAGTAATGTTGTGCCAGCCATCAGGATCTCCTTCTGGTTGAAAATCCAGCTTGTTGAAAGCTAATCTCTGCCAACCTAATTTAGCCATTGGTGAGTAACAACCGAGCCATCCATTGCCACTTTTGAAATAGAGAGTAAAAGCATGAAAAGCCCATGGTTCTAAGAGAAAAGCATCAAGAGTAAAAGAACCATACGCACTGAGGTCTAGTTTGACATCTCGATCATAACTTACTCGTTGAATGCCCTCTGAAAAACGAACTTTAGACTTTAACCCATAGCCGTGACGAACGATTTTTACTACATTTGGCGATTCGCTTTGTACTCCTCGCCAAACTTGTTGTATCTCCGAATTACTTTCATAATCGAAGTTATCAATTACCATTTCGGTTGTAATTGAACCTTTTTCAATTGCAAAGCTTAAACGTACCAAACATAAGACGATACATGCGTGTTTTAACAATTTTACTCCACGGCTCTCGCTTCTTAAGCGACGGAATCTTAACGTAAAAGCTTGGTGCTGTCAAGATTACTAGTGATACTTAATCTTGGTTTGGCTGCATTGATATGGTTAAGAATACATGTTATAATCAAGTGCCGAAATCGAACGAGTTGTTTGTACCAAACATGTGGCAAAATAGAATTAGAAGACAGGGCTCAATTATTGTTATTTCTGGCCCTTCCGGAGTGGGGAAGGGTAGTGTGATCGATCTGCTTTGCCAGCAAGATGATAACCTTGTGAAATCAATCTCTGCAACCACTCGTGCACCGCGTCCTCACGAAATTGACGGTGTTGATTACTATTTTGTATCACATTCCCAATTTAAGAATCTGATCAACCAAAACGGTTTGGTGGAGTGGACACAATACGGTGAAAACTATTACGGCACTTTAAAATCAATGGTTGAATCAACTACTGCTTCCGGAAGAAATCTAATATTGGAAATTGATGTTGATGGTGTCAGTCAACTCCGAGAGCTGGGAGTCGAAGGAACCTTTGTTTTTATTTTGCCTCCGTCTACAGAGTCTCTAGCAAAGAGGCTTCGTGGCAGAGGGACGGAATCACAAACTGAGATTGATCGACGATTGGCACGTGCTAGAACTGAAGTTTATTTTGCCAAGGACTACGATTTCTGGGTGATTAATGCTGATAATCAAACCAATCAAACTGTTTTTGAGATACGCCAAATCATTCATGCTGAACGATGTCGAATCAATCAAGTAATACTCCAGCAAATCTACGACGCGTTTGACGCCATCATACCTTAAATAGATAAATACTTTGGAACTAAAGAACAAAAACATTATCTTAGGAGTATCTGGTTGCATCGCGGTTCACAAATCGTTGGATGTGGCAAGTCAGTTAGTGAAGCAGGGCGCCTCCGTTCATGTCGTAATGACGTCAAATGCGACACGTATGGTTCTGCCTATGCAATTCCAAGTTATATCTCGAAATCCTGTTCTCCTCGATCTCTATGATTCTAAAGATGACTGGCAACCACCACATATAAGTCTGGCAGATCTGGCTGACTTGCTTGTGGTTGCCCCTGCCACAGCGAACATTGTGGGTAAAATTGCTAATGGGATTGCAGATGATGCCCTTTCTACAGTGGCAATTTCAGTTCATTGTCCTATTCTATTAGCTCCTGCCATGAACAGTCACATGTATCAAAATATTTTCGTAGAAAAGAACCTGCAAAAGCTCAGAGAAAACAATATTGGCTTAATCGAACCAGCAAGTGGCCTGCTTGCCTGTGGGCATGAGGGTGTAGGTCGGTTAGAGGAGGTAGGTGTAATCCTTGAGCGAATTGCAAATGTGCTTGTTATCAAAAGGGATCTGGTTGGTAAAACAGTGATTGTTACAGCCGGACCAACACGCGAATATATTGATCCAATCCGATTTATAACCAACAGGTCAAGTGGACGGATGGGTTATGCTATTGCAGAAACCGCCAAAGCACGTGGAGCTAACGTTATATTGATTAGTGGGAAAACGCATCTATCCCCTCCAGTTGATGTTGAATTTCTTCAGGTTGAAACAACAACCGAGATGAGAAAGGCAATTTTGGACAATTTTGATTCAGCAGATGTGGTTATCATGTCGGCAGCAGTAAGCGATTATCGTCCTAGTGAATACAGCTCGGTTAAAATTAAAAAGGTCGAACAAAAAATGACCATCTCGCTTAGTCGAAATGTCGATATTTTGTCGGATCTCGGTGATCGAAAAGGTCCGGATCAAATTCTCGTTGGTTTTGCTGCTGAAACGACCGATATTCTTCAGAATGCGCAACAGAAACTTGTTGGCAAAAATCTTGATCTCATTATCGCAAATGATGTTTCTGCTGAAGGTGCTGGTTTTGACGTGGATACAAATATCGTTAGTGTGCTTGATAGTGGGGGGCAATGCGATCAGTTTCCTTTAATGTCAAAACATGATGTTGCCGATCAGATTTTGAACCGGATTGTCCAACTTTTTCAGAAATGAGCCTAAAACGGAAAGTTCATGATTTTGTTTGTCATACTGGCAGATACCCTAATAAAAAACTAGGGCAAAATTTTCTAATTGATGCCAATATCTTACCGAAAATTGTGTCTGAAGCAGGGGTGGAATCCGTAGATTTGGTTGTCGAGATTGGTGCTGGATTGGGGTTTCTGACATCTGAAATTGTGCAGATTGCCGAAAAGACTGTTGCTATCGAAGTCGATAGTTACTTGTGTGACACATTACACGAGCAGTTCTCCAAAATTCCGAATTTCACGCTAATTGAAGAGGATGTTCTTCAATTGAATTTATCTAATCTATTTTTAGATTATGATAGAAAAAATGTGAAGATTATCGGTAATTTGCCTTATTATGCTTCAACGCCAATTATGTGGAAACTACTCGAGTATAATCAACATATTGGTTCTTGTTTGTTGATGTTTCAGAAAGAAGTTGCCCGACGGATTGTAGCATCACCGGGAAGCAAGGACTATGGAGCATTATCCATTGGTATCGATTACTATGCAAAAGCTGAAATAGTTTTACACCTCTCACCCAACCAATTCTATCCAGTTCCAAAAGTAAGTTCTTCCTTGGTCAAGCTCACCCTGCGCCCCCAGCCCAAAGTTTTAGTGAAAGACGAGGTGTTGTTTTTTCAACTTATACGTTCTGCCTTCCAGTTTAGACGGAAAATGTTACGGAACGCCATTGGGAATGGTTGTGTTAGTCTCGATATGAAGCAGATGGATCGGGTATTCACAACTTTAAAAATTGATTCCGATCGAAGGGGTGAAACGTTATATATCTCAGAGTTTGCTGAAATCGCTAATACTTTCACTGAAATAACAAATTAAATGAAGAGAATTTTATATTTCTATATTTTCCCTTTGGCTGTTTTTTGTTTGTCATGCGCAAACTCGATAGATACACAAAAGGTTTTTCAAGAGGCATCCTTAAAGCATGAACGCATGGTACGGGAGCCAACGAGTACTTCAGAGTTTGAGTGGCATTTACTGATCGGCGAGTTTGAGCGTATTCTTGAGGCGGAACCTGATGGCGAAATGGTTGATGATACTAGATGGGCAATAGCTTCCTGCTGGATGTGGATCGCTCAGTTGGAAGGAGAATCAACCGGAGGGGCTCGGTTGCGAGCAATTGATGCGTTTAACCAGTTGATTTCCAATCACTTGGATTCTAAATACATTCCTGAAGCATATTTTTGGTTAGGATGTTGCTATCGTGATATTGATGATCTGAATGAAGCGAAATCAAAATTCCAGACAGTTCTGAATCAGTATCCAAACCACCAAGTTGTACAAAAGGTGAGGTTAGAGTTGGAAAAGCTTGTCTCTCCCAAAGGCGAGCCGAATCTGGCAAAGAAAATGGAAGTTCCCTCACTAGCATCACAGCCAAAAAATGTAGGTTTAGCAGTGAACCCTTCCGTTCCAGATCCGACCTTGTCCCCGACTGTTTCTAGTGTTTCGGTCATTCAGCCTGAGGTTCCGACGCCCGATCCTAAGCAAACAATTTTATCAATAGAAAAGGATCTTGAATTGGACCCTGTTGTTACACCTGAAGTTCTACAAAGTGGAGACGGTACTTTTAAAGTTGAATCGGCTAATCTATCAGAAATGCTACCAAAAACCATTGAGGACCCTTCACTGGTACAGCAACTTGGATTAAGCGTACGAAAGATCGTTATAGATCCTGGCCATGGATCAAAAGATCCAGGGGCCGTTAGCCGTTTTGGTAAAGAGAAATCAATTGTCTTAAGTCTATCCAAGCTTTTACGTGATTTTTTAGTTAACAGAGGGTATGACGTACATATGACACGCGAAACTGACGAATTTATTTCACTTCAGAACCGGCCTGAATTTGCGAACGTCCAAGAGGCAGATCTCTTTCTGAGCATTCATGTAAACGCAAGCAAAAACCCAAAAGCGTCTGGCATCGAAACTTATTATTTGGCGTTAGCTTCGGATATCTCTGCCAGCGAAACGGCTGCCCGTGAAAATATAGGAGCGAACTATACCATTCAGGAATTTGATTTGTTAGTATCTAAAATTCTACATGAAAGTAAAAGCGAGGAAAGTCGACGTCTGGCGGAGTGTGTGCAATCGGAGTTAATTTATGCAACAGGATCGGTGAATCGAGGAGTAAAACACGCACCATTCGTTGTTCTGATTGGGACAAAGGTTCCTGCTATTTTGATTGAAATTGGATTTTTATCAAACGAAATTGAAGCCGCGCAACTTATCACAATTGACTATCAAAAGAGACTTGCTACAGCAATTGCTACCGGAGTGGAAAATTATATTACCAACGTCTCAAAAATTACAAGGAAGAACTAATTCTTTCTTTGGTTGTATTGTCTTAGACTTGCTAACTGCTCTTAAAATTATGTTAGAAATGTGGTGGGATCATTAGGCTTTATTTTTCTGAACCAAAGATAACATTATCTCTTTACAGATAAGTTTTGAAACCAACGACAACTAGTCTGTTTTTAGGAGGTTGGATTTACATCTGTTGTAACTAACTGTCGACTAGTTTCGAAATTTTTGGAGTGTTTTTTTAAACAACAATGTTTTGTGCTAGCTCAGATTGAAGCAGACACTATGGTACTAGGCTTGGTTTGGCTTAATGAACTTAATTCGCATGGTGCAAATATGTGAATTAGATACCTTAGATATCAATTTACCTAAACATTGATGCGTATGTTGTTTGTCGCATGTAAATCATGGAGTCAAAAAATGTTAGCCTCTAGGCTTGAAATTCCGTTTAGTATTTAAGGTTTATATTGTGATTAAGATAATTAATTGTGGTGTTAATGATGATATTTGCCTGTGAAGTTTATTTTGCAGATGAGAAAGAAGTGGTAGTTAGTGGTGTTGATGAGTTTAAGCGTATCCGGTCAGTTATTATCAGGAACGAAAAGGATTGAAAACACTATGAATGCAAAGCAAAAATACCTCTTTGATCTTAATGGATATCTCCATCTAAAAAGTGTCTTGGCGGAAACTGAACTTTGTAGTGCACAAGAAGCAATTGATCGTTTATTAGAAATGCCATCTGACAAATTACCTCCGGGGATAGTACGTGGCAGTGGAAACGGGGATACCTCTTTCTCAAACGGATTTTCAGCTGATAAATCGCTAGAATCCTTAACCTGGCATCCAAGCACTCGCCCGATAATTAGCGAATTAACCGGAGGTAAACCTCGCTTTGGGAGAGGGTCACTTGTCGTTAATCAGCACCATAATCAAAGAATCACGAGTCTGCATTGTGCGCGAGAAGGACAAGGTTGGCAGACAAGACGTTACGCTGTTAAAGATGGTCATATTCATTGTAATGATTTTATCTGTTTTTTTTATTTTACCGATGTTAATCCTGGTGATGGTGGGATTGTCGTGTTACCCGGTTCACACAAGAGCGAATTTGAGCGCCCTAAGATTTTCCCGCATCCACAATCTCTTACTGAACCCGACGGCATCTTTTTCCAAAACTTGGAGGACCTTAATCATCCACTGCATCCAGCATTGGTGAATGTAACACCTCAGGCAGGTGATGTTGTTATTCTCTCTGAATTAACGGTACATGGAGTGCTGATCTGGAAGCCAACTAACCGGGATCGCAGGTTCTTGATTCTACGCTACAAAACACAGTATTTCTCAGACGACCGTGGCCGCAAGCATCCTTTTCCAGAAGAGGTTTGGGAGAGGCTGTCACCAGAAACGCAGGAGTTATCCGAGACAGTATCATATGGTCACACCAAAAGTATCATATCTCCAGATTTAGGTCAATGAGGGAGCTTGCTAATTAATTATGATATTTTGGTTGGATCAGTAGAATTAGTGACGGAGTCAGTATCTTGAATACTAGAACGTGTGACTCATAATGTTCTGTGTGGCTGGTTGGATT
>PAQF01000002.1 GCA_002709695.1 Candidatus Poribacteria bacterium | reverse complement strand
AAGATGACACGCCGACAAATGTTAAGCTTGTGTTCCAATGGCTTCGGATCACTAGCTTTACTAGGGTTAATGGACTCCAAAACTTTTGGTAACGTACTTGCCACTAATAAAACCAACCCTCTTTCTCCTCGATCCAGCCATTTTGAACCTAAAGCCAAAAATGTCATCTTTCTTTACATGGATGGTGGCGTTTCTCATGTCGATACTTTTGACCCCAAACCTTTGCTGGCTAAAGAAAACGGAAACCCAATAAAAATGAGGATAGAACCTACGCAATTCAATAACAATGGCAGTGTTCTTAAAAGTCCTTGGGAATTCAAAAAGTATGGGCAGAGTGGTATTGAGGTGAGTGATTTATTTCCGCATGTTGCTACTTGTGTAGATGACTTGGCCATAATTCGTTCCATGGTATCAGAGTTTTCAGAACATACTAATGCCAATTACTTCCTGCATACCGGGCATGGGCTGCAAGGTCGACCCAGCATAGGGACATGGGTCAGTTACGGTTTAGGCAGTGAAAACCAGAATTTGCCGGGATTCGTTGTTCTTAATGGTGGACTTATTCCTTCTGGGGGTCTAGATAACTTCAATAATGGGTTTTTACCAGCCCATTACCAAGGCTCAATTTTCCAATCAGGAGAATCTCCTATTGCCAACATTAACAAATCTGAGCCCATTCCAAGACTCCAGAGGAACAAACTAAACTTTGTCAACCAACTAGACAAACATTTACTGGGTAGAACTGGACATATTGATGAGGTTGAATCGGCAATCACCAACTATGAGTTGGCCTATCGAATGCAGGACACAGTACCGGAATTGACCGATCTAAGAGGTGAGAGTGCAGGAATCAAGAAATTATATGGCTTCGATGCCACATACACACACACTCGAACTTATGCCAGGCAATGTTTGATAGCACGACGTTTAGTTGAACGGGGCGTTCGGTTTATTGAATTGACTTGTCCAATGGTAGACGGATATTCGCGCTGGGATCAACATGGAAATTTGAAAGGGAACCATTATAAGAATGCATTAGCAGTTGATCAACCGATTGCAGCGTTGTTGATAGACTTAAAATCTCGAGGATTGCTCGATGAGACATTGGTTGTCTGGTCAGGTGAATTTGGACGAACACCATTTTCACAAGGCAAAGATGGGCGTGATCATAATCCATTTGGTTTTTCAATGTGGATGGCGGGCGCTGGCATTAAAGGTGGTACCGTTTATGGTGCTACAGACGAGTACGGTTATAAAGCCATTGAGAATATAGTTACGGTGCATGATCTACATGCAACGATTCTTCATTTGTTAGGGATAAATCATAAGCAGCTGACTTATCGATTCAGCGGGCGTGATATACGTTTAACAGATGTTTATGGTAATGTGATTACCGAAATTTTGACGTAAATCAATTGACGAGAAAGGAGTCCCTCATGATCAAAAAAGCAGCATGTTTCTTATACTCATTTTTGTTGATCGTAATGCTAGTCGGTGGATGTGCGGATCAATCAACAAAGAAAACATCCAAGGATAATCGGTTACATCTTGCATTTGTAGTCAATTTACCTGATCCATTCTGGAGTTACGCTCGAGCAGGTTGCTATAAAGCGGAACAGGATTTTAATGTCAAATGTGATTTTAAAATCCCATTTGACGGTTCGTCTTCTGAACAGAATCGGATTTTGGAGACGTTGATCCAGCAAGACACGATCAAAGGAATTGCTGTTAGTCCTTTAGATCCAAAGAATCAAACTGAAATACTGAACGATGTAGCAGCAAAGGTCAAGTTAGTTTGTCATGATAGTGATGCACCTGACAGTAATCGTTTGTTTTATCTTGGCACTAACAATTATTCCGGTGGACGCCAAGTTGGCAAATTGATCAAAGAGACTCTGCCAGATGGGGGGCAGATTATGATTTATGTCGGCAAAATGGATGTTCTCAACGCTCAACAACGCCGAGAGGGTGTCATAGACGAATTGAAAGAAGGTGTTTCTGCTTCAGCGATAAAGCCTTCTGGGTTACCAAGTACAGCAATAATGGCTGGAAAATACATTATTCTGGATACCAGAACAGATCAGGGGGATCGAGCAACAGCCAAGAAAAACGCCGAAAACACGTTGAAGAAGTATCCTAGTATTGATGCTATGGTTGGCTTGTGGGCCTACAATGTGCCGCAATGTCTTGAGGCATTGAAGGATGTTGGAATGGAAGGTAAAATCAGGTTAATATCCTTTGACGAAGATGAACTAACGCTGCAAGGTATCAAAGACGGATATGTACATGGTACTGTTGTTCAACAACCTTATGAATTTGGGTATCAATCTGTAAAGTATCTCAAAGCACTAATCCAAGGCGATACCTCGATGATTCCAGAGAACAAACAATTGGATATTCCAACCAAGGTAATAAAAAAGGATAATGTAGAAGAATTTTGGGCAAACTTGAAGGCACTTCAGAAACTAGGCGAAGAAGCCAAAAAATCTGCTAATTAAGGTGACGTCTCCACTATTAGAAGCTAGAGGAATTCACAAATGGTTCCCTGGTGTTCATGCTGTTAATGCTGTTGACATAATGTTCCACGCCGGTGAAGTCGTAGCAGTTATTGGTGAAAACGGTGCTGGCAAAAGTACGCTGATGCGAATCATTGGAGGTGTGTATCAACCGGATGCAGGTGAGATCCGTGTTGATGGAGAAGTAGTTACTATTCCTTCCGTTGCTCGAGCGACTGACCTTGGTATTGCTTTCATTCATCAGGAACTCAATCTCGCTAGCAACCTCAGTGTCTCCGCTAATATCTATCTGGGTCGAGAGCCACGTAAATTTAAACCCTTAAATTTTATCGATTCTCAGCAGATGACAACGCAGACCAAAGAGATACTGTCCCAACTTTCTCTTGATCTTTCACCTAACATACTGGTGGAAAATCTATCAATTGGTCAACAACAGATGGTTGAAATAGGAAAAGCATTATCGCAAAAGGCGCGGCTGATCATTATGGATGAGCCAACAAGCAGCTTGACCCAACACGAAACTAACCATCTATTTGAGTTAATCAGAACTCTAAAATCTAGCGGTGTCTGTATTGTTTATATTTCTCACCGGTTAGCAGAAGTCAATCAGATTGCTGATCGTGTACTTGTTCTGCGTGACGGTAAGAATAGTGGAGAATTAGCACGTGAAGAGGTTACACACGACCAGATGGTATCACTGATGGTAGGAAGAGAATTGAAACAATATCAACAAAGGCAGATTCAGCAAACTTGTAAACCGATGTTGGAAATCTGTGACCTCGTAATTTCGGAACTCGCCACAAAGCCGATTAATTTCACTATTTACGCAGGTGAAGTTGTTGGCATGTTTGGTTTGGTTGGCGCAGGTCGAACAGAATTGGCTGAGGCCATTTTTGGGGTTAGGGAAACCATATCAGGTACAATCAAGGTTGATAACCAAGAAGCAGATTTGGAAACACCCCGTCAGGCAATTGAGGCAGGCGTTGCTATGGTCCCCGAAGACCGTCGTGTCTATGGGTTAATTGTTGAATCTAGTGTTTGTGATAATATCACGCTTCCTTCGTTAAATTGTTATCAGTGGGCAAAATTTATACGTGAAAAGGAAACCAAACGTGTTACAAAGCAGATGGTTGAAGATCTCAATGTCAGAACAACCAACATCTTCAACAACGTTGAAACCCTATCCGGTGGTAACCAGCAAAAAGTAGTGCTAGCGAAATGGCTTTCACTTGCACCACGAGTTTTGTTGCTTGATGAACCTACACGTGGGGTCGACGTGATGTCAAAAAGCGAAATTTATCAATTGATTGAGAATATGGTTTCTCAGGAAGTTGCGATTTTAATGATATCAAGCGATCTGGAAGAAATTTTGCGCATATCTGACCGAGTATTGGTTATGCATGAAGGCACGTTAACTGGAGAACTACAACGAGAAGAACTCAGCGAGGAAGCGATCATGAAACTGGCAACAGGGAAACAATGAAGAAAACCCTTGGAATCTTCCTTTTATTAACAGCAATTTTTCTCATCACTGGTATTATTGAGCCGCGTTTTATGCAGTCTGGTAATATGATCAACATGGCACGTTGGACAGGTTTATATGGCATATTAGCCATCGGGGCCTGCTTTGTTATTATTACTGGCGGTATAGATCTATCCATTGGTTCACTTGTTGGCTTGACGGGAGCATTGTTTCCACTATTGCTAGTTAGAGAAGGGGTTCCTATTGTCATTGGATTTGTTTTAGTATTTACGTGTGCTGTAACCATCGGATTAATTCATGGACTTCTGATCACAAAACTGAAATTGCAACCCTTTATCGTTACACTCTGTGGACTCTTTATCTATCGAGGAATTGCTAGGTATATCACCGGGGAAATTAATCAGGGATTTGGTAATGGATTTGGTGGGTTACGGTTATTGGTTAAATACCGATTGTTTGATAAAATACCAATGCCATTTATTATCCTTATTGGGTTTGGCATTGTTGCTGCTATATTCCTAAACAAAACTATATATGGCCGATATCTATTAGCCTTGGGCCGAAATCGGGATGCGGCACGGTTCAGTGGAGTCAACACTGATTCCATGATCATTGGTGCTTATATTATCTGCTCGGTTCTGGCAGGTTTTGGTGGTATGCTCTTTGCTCTAGACCAGAATTCTGTTCAGCCTTCAACGTTCGGTAATTTTTACGAATTATATGCGATTGCTGGTGCAGTCCTTGGAGGTTGTAGCCTACGTGGAGGCGAAGGGACCATTAGCGGTGTTATCTTCGGTACAGCCATGGTTGAGGTTATCAAAAATTCCGTATTTTTTCTCAATGTACCAACCGAATCGGAATTCACAGTAATTGGTTTTGTAATTCTAATTGGCGTAACATTTGATGAATTGATTAAGCGCATGGCTATAGGGCAGAAAACACGTATTGTAGACACCTAGAGTTTAGATGATATTTGTTTGTTATCGAAGCTTTATTGGTGAAAAATTCAACGAGATAAGGTGAAAGCAAGTGGACAGGTCCAAGTGGATTGAGTTTTTGGGGAGTCATTTTCTGAACTTCAGGAAACTCCAAATATTCTTGATTCTTATTCATCTCCTACCTATCTGGTTGTTTGATTTTTTCCCTACTCAGGATGGACCAAGCCATATATATAACTCGCAAGTGCTACGAGAATACTGGAATCCAGAATACGGATTCCAAGCATTTTACAACATTAATTGGAACCTCTTTCCCAATTGGCTCTCCCATTTTGCCCTTGCCGTTTTGATGATTGTTTTCTCTCCTATAATAGCGGAAAAGATCTTTCTTAGTGCCTATGTTATTTTTTTTCCAGTGGCAATACTTTACTTTTTGAATGCAATTGAATATGGCAGAGAAAGAATTAGTTTAGTCGTTTTTCCCTTCATTTATAACTATCTTCTTCTGATGGGATTTTACAACTTCGCTTTTAGTGTGCCTCTGTTCTTCTTTGCTACTGGTTATTGGTGGAAACATAAAGAGGAAATGCATGTTCGTAGCATTGTGTTGTTAAATTTTATGGTTATCATCACCTACTTTGCCCACTTAATTTCCTATGTGTTCCTACTTTTTTCTATAGGATTCCTAGCTATAACTTACTTTTATAAAAGGCTGAAACTAGCAATTATCAACGTTTGCATCTTGTTACCCGCAAGTACCTTATTGTTTATCTATCTACCGTCTTCGGATCTTTTATCTGGCGGAGCGCCCAAAATCGGTTTTTCTCGTATACCAGAATTACTGGAGAAATTCCTATCGATGGACATATTAATTTCGCTTGGAACAAATCAATCAATTATTGCATACATTGTGTTTGCTGTTTTAATTTATTTGTTAGTACACACAGTATGGCAGGAAAAAATCATTGGATCCAAGAAATTGGTTGATCGGTTCACACCCATCGATAGTTTTCTGCTCCTCTTTTTAGTAATGTTCGGTTTATACTTGATACTTCCTCGCTCAGTAGGACCAGGAGGGTGGTTGAATGATCGAGTTGCTATTCTTGCTTCGATTTTGCTCTTAGCTTGGTTTCGAGAAGGAAACAGCCGTGTCTGGAAAAGCGTTTTTTCTTTGAGCATTGTACTGGTTTCATTGGTAAATACAATTTATGTTACCTACCAATGCAGTATTTTGAATACCGAACTCCGTGAATTTACAGCATTAACCCAATCAATCGGAAAAAAGAAAATTGTGTTGCCCTTCTTTTTCAATAGTAAAGGCAAAGCACTAAGGATAGGGATTTTTGTCAATGCTGCCAACTACTATTGTCTGAATAATGGCGGCATTAACCTTGGTAACTACGAAGTTCAATTCGACTATTTTCCAATTAACTTCAGGGATAATTTCCAGCCGCCGATTGATCAAAAAGAGTGGGTACAGAAAGTACATTGGAAAGCTGATGAGATTGATATCTGCAGATATGCCGAGAAGGTAGATTATATACTGATTTGGGGTAATGCTGACAAGAACACAGCTGAATCTTTAGCAGATTGTTACCAACTCATTTCTTCAAGAAACAGGTTGAAACTTTACAGAGGCAAAAGAGGAAACACATTCTAACTTGTAATTCCCCAACAACAGCTAAGCTATACAATCAGTTTTACCTTCTTGATATTTGACCGCCGATCGGTATAATTGAGACTTTGATTTTGCAAAATGTGTTGATATAATTCATAAGTCAGCCGAACATCCTGCTTGCAGTATTCAACCACTTCCTGAAAAAGATGTTTTGCTACGTTATAACAGAAAGTATCACTGGATTTTTTGTAGTCATTTTTTCCAGACCAGCCCCTCATCAGCTCAAGCCCCGCACGCCAAAATTCAACAGCTTGTTTTGCAGTAATAAACGTTTTCGAACTACCAAATTGTGTTTTTGCCAGGTTCTCCAAGTTAATCCGATGCCCAACTTTCCGTGTAAACTCTGTTAGAATGTCAAACGATTTTTCTCTCCACTGTTGTACATCGAACTGCACACTCTCTAGAATGCGAAAATCAAAATTGTCAGCATTAAACGAAACAATCCGTTCAGCTTCGTTCAGTACTTTTTCAATTGTCTCACGATCTGAAAACTGTAGTTGTAAACGACTTAGATGATCGGCATAATTAGGAGAACAAACCTGAAACTCTAAAGAACCATTATTCGGTATACCAAGAACAAGTATAGACAAGCCAAAATTCTCGACATTATCCCATCTTCCCGGAACTTCGTCTGACCAACGTATTGTTTCGGTATCAATAACGACAATTTTCATCAAGTTCTCTAAGATGGGGGGTTGCAATACTGTCCCCGAAAATAACATACCTGATTTTCGTTGGCAACCTATTTCTATATCAAGTTTATTGATGATTTACAATTGTGTCCTCCCATAAACAAAATCTGACCTGAGTCTATGATAGACTCTTAAAATCGACTTTGCTATAATTGCTACATACATAACTAAGAATTTAACATTGGTAAGCATAACCAATTGGAAAATTAGAAAATGAATAGATCGCCAGTAAACAGAAAAACTTTGCTGATTGACACACCACAACCTCCTCCATCTTGGGCATTGTTAGAAAGAGAGCTGATTCGAGTCCAAACTCTGGCGTGCCAAGAGTTCTTTAATCGATACTTTGACGAACGTGGTTATTTATTGTGCTTACCTCGTTGGGGAGGGAACGATGGACCGGATGATGCCATTGAGAATCTGACCGGATGGCCTATTCTACATATGTTGGGCGCCTCAGATATAATCTTGCACATGTATAAGAAAGCTTGGGAAGGACATTTACGTCAATATACGGAAGCCAAGACAACTGAAGTTTCTATCGCTCGCAACGGAATGTATTATAAAGAATTTCCTGTTATGTTTGACTGGTTTCACAATGCTGAGGGCTTGACTGTGTTTAATCTGCAAGGTTTATCCAATCCCGATGACCTAGATTTCCAAAGGCGAGTCAAGCGTTATGCTGGTTTCTATATGAATGAAGACATTCAGGCTAATAACTATGATCCAAAACATAAAATAATCCGCAGCATGTTCAATGGAAGCCGGGGACCACTGCTACGGAAAGCTACCGCCCTTGATTGGGCAGGTGATCCAATCGAGGTAGGTGGACGTTTTGCCCCTAAGCATGGTGAGCGAGATTTTGATGAAATGCTAGCACATTTCAAAGACTACACTGATATTGTTGGTGATCACCCCCTCAATTTAGCAGTGACTAGCCTAGCTGTTAATGCTTACATGTTAACCGGTGAATCCAAGTATAAAGAATGGCTGTTGGAATATGTAGACGCTTGGGTGGAACGGACCAATAATAATGGTGGAATCATCCCATCCAACGTGGGTTTAGACGGTACAATAGGTGGAGAGTGTCAGGGTAAATGGTACGGCGGTTGCTACGGTTGGGCTTTTACCGTAATTGTTCCTCAAACAGGGGCTTCAGCTGACCGAAATGCTGTCTATCGAGCCATAGCGGGCTTTGGAAACGCACTGCTTGTTACTGGGAATCAATTCTATACTGATGTCTGGCGTAACATGCTCAATGAAATTAATAACAACAAAAAAACAATAGACGATCAAATTATGTATCCGCATATGTATGGGGACCAGGGATGGTATAGTTACAAACCAAATCCTTATAGTCATGGAGCTTTGGATGTCTATTACTGGTCTATGAAACGGGATGATTTGAAATATTTACCTGTTGATGGATGGCTTGGCTTCTTAGAAGGCAAAAACCCAAACTATCCCGTGGACGCACTACAACGAGATTTTGGTACTGTTCGTCAGAAAATGGAAGGGATGTACAACGATTCTACAACTGTTGACACCCGACTTTCAGATGACCCCATGCCATTTAATCCTGCTATAGTTAAAACGTTAGTAGAATTGATGCTTGGAGGAATTCCACCCCGGCACGGAGAGCCTTTACATTGTCGAGTTCGTTACTTTGATCCAAGCAATCAGCGAGCGGGAATTCCGGAAGATGTTGCCGCACTGGTTGAAAAAATGACGGATGATGAAGTTTCTCTTAAACTGGTTAATATAAATCCGGTTGAGCCTCGAACGGTCATAGTACAAGGAGGAGCGTATGCAGAACACCAGGTTTTGGATGTTACCACTGACAATCAAATTTTATCAGTCAATAGGTCCTCCTTTAATGTTCAACTAGCTCCTGGATCAGGGAGCAGCATTATTATCAAAATGAATCGCTATGCCAATCAACCAACTTTTGCTTTCCCTTGGAATCGAGACTAACATTTCTTTAGTAAAAAGGAGTTTTCAATGAAAGTGACTGATATTGAGCGTATTGTTGTTGATGTTCCATTTACGCCTCGACAGCAAGAAATCACCACACAAAGTGTATCCACCGTATATAACTGGTCGATTCTAGAATTGTGTCGGGTAACGACTGACACAGGACACATAGGTTGGGGAGAAACCGTTATTCACTATACCTACGGCCGGGTGACTGACGAGGGAATCAACCGAGTTTTGGGAGCTAATCCCGCAAAACTAATGAACGATGATTCTTTAGGGGCAGGACTCCAGATGGCACTTTTTGATGTGGTTGGTCAAATTTTGGAAGTCCCTGTTTATGAGTTACTTGGTATGAAGGTTCGTGATGATCCCCCAATCTCTTGGTGGTCTATTGATGCTTCTCCCGAGAATTGGGCTGCGGAGGCGGAGGAAGCAGTTAAGCATGGTTACACCAGTTTTAAAAACAAACCACGGCCTTGGTGGGATATTGTGAAGCAAGTTGATGAAATTTCCAAGGTTGTTCCCACGGATTTCAAACTCGACCTAGACCCAAACGGGTCCTTCCGGAATGACGAAACAGCTATTCCAATAATGTCAAAGTTAATACAATATGATAACGTTGCCATGTTTGAAACTCCCATACCACAGGAAGATATACCAGGCAACAAGAAAATCCGGCAAGCAATTGATCGACCAATCGCCATGCATTTTGGATCTCCTGCTTACCTAACAAGCGTTCAGAATCAAGTTTGCGATGGATATGTAATTGGCGGAGGGAAATCTACTGTTATGAGACAAGGATTGCTAAGTGGGGAAGCCGAAATGCCTTTCTGGTTACAATTGGTGGGAAACGGTTTAACGACAACTTGGGCAGCACATCTTGGTGCAGTTCTCACCCATGCTAGCTGGCCAGCAATTACTTGTGTCAACCTCTACAGCCATCATCTTTTACAAAAGCCAGTAGAAGTAAATAATGGATCACAGAAAGTGCCAGATGCTCCCGGGTTAGGAGTTGCGGTGAATGAAGACGCAGTTGAAAAGTATCGTGTCTCACCGGAAGAGCTCAGGGGGTTTCAGCAAAAAAACGAGTGCTATATCCATCCCAAGCCAGAAATTATTTATACTGTTGTTTATCCGAATGGGAAACGATTGAACATGGCAGGACAAGGGCTGAATTATTTCAACAAGGATCATGTCCCTGCTCAAGCAGAAGGTACTCGCTTGGAAATTTGGTTCAATGACGGGTCTAAAGCATGGCAAAACTTACATCAAAGGGTACAGGAAAATCCTATCTTAGATTGATCAGTGAACAACACTTATAAATGCTGAAGATAGAACTGCTGATGTATCCAATAATTGTTTGTCTATTAAGGATGCACACCAAACTATCCTGTATTATTTAGGTCGAACCCCATTTTCAGCACGGTCTTTGAATTGTCCTGCGCCCGCAGTCAGCCAAGGACCGATTCCTGTTAATAGGAATCGAACACCAGCTTCGGTATACCTAGCTACGTTTTCATTGTTAGCAAGCGTTCCAGGTATACGTCCAGCATCTTGAATACGAGCCAGAGTTGTATCAATAGTATTTTGAACTTCAGGATGTTGAAGATTTCCAATGTGTCCCATTGAAGTAGCTAAATCCGACGGGGCAACGAAGAAAACATCAATATGATCAACCATCAAAATCTGATCTAAGTTACCTACAGCGGTAATATCCTCAATTAATACTATCAAAAGGGTTTCATTATTAGCGAGGTCAAAATAGTTTGATACTCCGTAGCCTTGACGGCTAGTAAACATCCCTCGGCGGCCGACCGGAGCGAACTTACCACTTTCGACCAAATTTTGGGCTTCCTCTTTCGTATTAACATGTGGAACAACAATTCCCTGAGCTCCACGATCAAGCGTTCGGTAAATTAACCCTCGGTCATTACGATTAACGCGAACAACTGAGGTCATACCCCAAATGTCACATGAGCGAGTGAGGTTACCAAGTTCCCCCGCGTCGACAGGACCATGTTCTCCCTCCAGCCATATCCCATCAAATCCAACAGGTCCAAAAGCATCGATGTCATCAGGATGAGTAAAACCACTAGCGACATAAGCGATCTCACCAACCGCAATCTTCTGTTTGATTCGATTCGGTCTAATTTCCATTTGTTTTCTACCTTTGCTTCTAATAATTGGTTTAAGAATTCAGTACTTTATTTCTAGCAGGTAATCGAAATACCTGTCAGGTTTTTACCAATGATTATGTTCTCATCTTATGATTATCAGCTAGTTAAATGTAATACTAATCTAGATTTAGCCTATTGCAACCTGCAAAACAAGATACCATTGTATTATTGACAGAAGCCCTCATGCTAATTTTATCATAGTTTAGTTGTCTCAAATATTTAATTTTCATCTATCCTATAGAAAGGGGAAAGTTCTTGAGCAATGCGATCCACATTCTGAGCGGCGCATGCTGCCCGCTGGCGAGAAGTTTGGTATGTAACTCCAGCAACGTGAGGAGTAATTACCACGTTTGGCAGTTGAAAAACTGGAGCTTGAGGGTCGGGTGGTTCTTCAGTAAAAACATCCAAACCTGCACCTCCAAGCTTTCTATTAACTAGGGCATAGTGTAACGCTTGCTCGTCCACCAATTCACCGCGTGCAACGTTAATCAAGCAAGCTGTTGATTTCATCAACGATATACGACGTGCATCAATAATATGACGAGTTTCCGAGTTTAAGTGTAAGTGCAGCGATAAAAAATCAACTTCAGTTATTATCTGGTCTATATCCAAAGGAGATCCCATGAATTCTGGCTGAAGTTCGTCCAGAACCTGTGATTCTATAGTTCGAACGTCAATAGCCAGTATCTTCATCCCAAACGATTTGGCACGACGAGCCAATTCTTCCCCACTAGCCCCTAAGCCTATAATCCCTAAGCTTTGACCGGATAGTTCAAAGCTTAGTGGTTGATACAAAACACCAGACTCGAAATTGTCAGCTGATTGTTGATATCGGCGGGAGAGCATCAATATGAACATCATCGCGCTTTCAGCCAGCGCTCCACTACTAAAACCTCCAGGGCAATTGGCCACTGGAATCCCCAACCTTCGAATATATTCCAAGTCAAAGTGATCAAAGCCAGTACCCAAGATTTGCCACAACTTGGCGCTAGTAGCTACGTCCATCATCCTTCGTGTCCCAACACTCCCCCCATGATCAATCACCACATCAATACCATCAAATTGAGTTAAAATTGGCTTTGAAGGATTAAAAACTGACAGTTGATGCTTATTTCCTATAGCATCAATTACATCATCACACCAAGGTTGAAAGTATCCTTTTAAAGGCAAGAGCAAAACTTTTAGTGTACGCATTTGAATCCTCTGGCAGAAGCATTCCCAAGTACAAGATCATTGAACATTGCCAAGAAAATACCATGTACGCCATCTCGAATTAAGCAATTTATCAATGTGAATTCTAATAACCGTTGAGTTGTAAATCTGCATATTTGGGGGAAAAATCCTGTGTTGATTGCTAAAAACATTAGATTACGCAGCGTTTTTTACACGTACTATATACTAAAGGGATCTAACGCCCATTTTAAGCCTTAAATTGCTGATTGAGTGATCCTTGTATACCTACCAGTTGGGAATTCAAAGATCTCGGTGTAGAAAAGTAAGTTAAGCTATCATTCCACCTTTTAAACAGGATTCGTAAGATTAGCCCTTATTTCTTGATTGACTATGGTAGCCTTCAGGTTGCTTCGTCTGAGAAATCAGTTTGGGTCGCATATGCAAGATCTTCTACATGTACTCTCAAACTTTTTAACTTCTCATATTAATTAAGCAAAAAATAGACTCTAATATATCAATAAACGCACTGCTAACTCACTTGTCCTCGTGCATCAATCTTCCATTTGTCAATTATTTTATCGCCATTGGAAACAACATAGAAATTTGCTAGATTCGCAACTGAGCATGAATGATTAGGCTTAATGCGAACAACAGAACCTATTGGCAAATCGAAATTTCGCCGAGCAACGAAACCATGCTCCTCTGACAATTTGGAGATTATCATTTCATGACCAAAATCTTCGAAACAGTCAAGAGGATATACAAGTCCATACCCTTCCATCCCCGCAATTCCATGCGCCCCTTGATCTGAACTCAGGACTTTGGAGCCTGCATCAATAATAAAATACTCTGGGTTCACGCTGACCACAGTTGCCAAGATACTTAAAGCAATCTCCTGAGGTTGGATTAAGCCGAGACGCAAAGGTGTGCGATCCATAAAAACATAGTTTCCTGGTCGAATCTCTGTAATAGTTGCATAAGTGTCACTAGCTAAAATTGTTGGTGTTGAACCTACAGAAATTTCTTTGACCTCAATCTGTACAGCTTCTAGTTTCTGCCGTACACGACTCAAAATTTGATGCTCGTTTTTGGCAATTTTCCAGACGTGATCACGATTTTCCGCACCATACGCATGGCCAGCATGTGACAACAAACCTAGGAAATTTAAGATCGATTCCTCTTGAATTGCTGTTGCCAGTTTCAAGATAAGCGGGTCGTCTTCTACAATCCCACATCGATGTAGACCCACATCGATCTTTAAAAAAACACCAATCTGTTTCCCATGTCTTTTTGCTACTTGAGCAATTACTTCCAAACCGTAAAAACTATCAATTGTCAACCGAAGATCTACTTGGTGCAAACAAGAAGCTGTTATAAGGCGATTCAACTTTGATTCGACCACTAAAGGATAAGCAACCGTAACAGATTGAACCCCATTATTAATAAATGTTAATGCCTCATCTGTCTTTGACGCGGTAATTCCCACGGCTCCCACATCTTCTTGTAATTGGAAGATTTCAAGGCACTTGTGCGTTTTGATATGTGGGCGAACATTTACGTGGTGAGTATCAGCAATCTTTTGGATACGACGAATATTATCTTGGAGCTTTGACTCATCTAATAACACACAAGGTGTCTCAACTGACGAGAATTGTCTAAAGGCCATTGTTTTTTCTTCCCTCTAATTGGGCAACTTAAATCTAGGCAGATCTTTATTGTCAATGAGATTCTATTTGAAATCTATCTTCTTGTAAAGATAAAGTCACTTCACTATTGAAATGTAGTTAGTGATAAAGACCACAGCTTTGATATGGATATAGATAATATTTTGTGCTAAGATGCTTACTTAGAAATAGCAGAAGTACAGATCATCGTTAATGTACCACCGGCTGATGTTCCACTATCTACCACAAAACCGTGTTAGAACTTAAGAGGAAACATCTTAATCCGAACGACATAGAGTATTATGATGAACGAATTCAGTTTAAGCAACCTCACCAAAATCAAAGAAGCCTACGATAATGAAGGTTTTTTCATTGTTCGTAATGTTCTAGATACCGATTTAATTAATGAATTGGACCAGCACATTGATTGGTTGATAGCACGTCACCCAGATCTACGTCCTGAAAGATTAGGCCATTGGTTGGTAGCAGAGGATCCTTTCTGGGTACGCTTTATCAGCGATCAACGACTGCTAAATGTGGCCAGCCTTTTGGTTGGACCAAACATCGCTTTTTTTGCCGCCGACTATATTGCTAAACCACCCCGAGATGGGCAGGCAGTATCTTGGCATCAGGATGGAAACTACTGGCCGTTAGAACCAATGGAGGTCATTACCATTTGGTTTGCTGTTTCACCATCGACTTGCGAAAATGGGTGTGTTCGAGTTATTCCAAGCTCTCATTTGCTAGGTCCAGTAACCCACCGGTCACAAACAGAGACAATTAACCTCCTCAACTCGGAAGTCGATCCTACTGTGGTTGATGAACATCAAGCTGTAGATGTACAGCTAAACCCCGGTGATATTTCTGTTCACCATCCATTATTGTTGCATGGATCTAATGCAAATACCAGCAGCCAATGGAGACGTGGCGGCTCTATCCAATATATGCCTGTCACAACTCGAATTATAGCTGATGATTGGCCATGTGCTTTTTTACTTCAAGGAGATGATATAGCTAAAGTTAATCATTATCAACCAACACCTAAATATGTTGCTGGTCAGCATATGCCATTCACAGGATACGAAACTTGGACGTGAAAGAGACAAGAGCGTTTTCATCTTTCCAAACAGGCCTTAGCCGAAACTCGAGTCAGAACATTTTTTTTATGGCAGAGTGATTTATTATTTCTCGATTTCCTCTCTACCTAAATAACAGATTATGGTACTGCAAAGTTTATGAGCTACCAAAGAGAATTTAAACACAAAATAAATGTGGGAATCGTTGGTGTTGGCTCACATGCTTATCGCAATATCCTACCAACTATGAACTTTCTTCCTGTTTCATTAAAAGCAATCTGTGATCTTAACATGGAACTTGCTTGCACAACCGCGGAACAATATGGTGTGGGAAAGTGTTACGAGAATGCAACTGATATGTATGAAAAAGAGGAACTTGACGCGGTTTTCCTGTGCGCGCCACCAAGTTCCCTTCTAAAACTGACGTGTGACGCTCTCGATGCGGGATTAAACGTTTGGTTAGAGAAACCACCTGGAATATGTGTTTCCGAAGTAGAAGAAATGATTCACCGACGAAAAGACCAAGTGGTGGTAGTAGGTTTTAAAAAAGCCTTTATGCCATCAACACGAAAGGTAATTGAGATCTTTTCAACCGAAAATTACGGCTCTTTACGAACTATGTTGGCAGTCTATCCAATGACCATTCCAAGCAATGGAGCGAAAATCCTTCAAGAACGGATCCATACCAATTGGTTGCAGAACGGCTGTCATCCACTTTCATTACTACTAGCAATTGGTGGGGAAGTTAACGCCGTAATCACTCATCGCGGACAACATGGTGGGGGCATCTGCGTGCTAGAATTTGCTTCTGGTGTTATCGGTAACTTTCATCTTGCTGATGGTGGCCAGCATAGTCAACCAATTGAAAATTATAGTTTCTTCGGCGATAGGTGTCACATGGTGATTGACAACTGTTTACGTGTAACACTTCAACGGGGCATTCCATCGCAATATGGAATAACCACCAACTACATTCCAGAAGGTATTAACAGTGGGGCCGTAACATGGGAACCGCAAAACAGCTTTGCAACGCTGGAGAATAAGGCACTATTTACACAGGGATTCTTTCATGAAATGGAGTACTTCTGTGAACAGGTCCTAGCAGAGAAACCAGCAATAGAAGGTTCACTAGAGTTCGCACTCCAAGTAATGAAAGTATATGAAGCAGGGCTATTATCGGAAGGTAATAGAATTGAAATAGATGAATGAGAGTACCCCTATTATCCCATCTCTTTTAGATGCTAACTTGGCCTAAATCGTCTTCCTTCATGTAGGTTGGAATGCAGCTCTAAAAGTCGAACCCTTATTTCATTTCCTGTCGCTATTTTCTTTGGAGACCAAATTACCATGGCGTCAGCCCTCCATTAACACACAATGTTTGGCCAGTAACAAACGCTGATTCTTCACTTGCAAAATATAGAGTTGCATTGGCCACATCGTCAGGCACCCCCCATCGTTGCATGGGGACCGTCGCTAAATATGCGTCTTTTGTCGATTGAGGGTCATTTTGGTGCCGTTCGACAGGAAGCCAACCTGGTGCAATAATATTAACCGTAATTCCGAAAGGGGCAAGTTCTGTTGCCATACTCCGTGTCCAACCTACTTGACCACCTTTGGCAGCTACATAGGCACTGAAGTTGCCAACGCTGCGTTGGAAGACCTCACTTCCAATATTGATAATCCTTCCCCATTTTTTCGATTTCATGTAGGGTAAAGTCGATTGGGCCAATAGAAACGGGCTCTTGATGAAAAAATCGATCATCGACTGGTAGAAATCCCAATCGTAATCTTGAATTGGTTTTTGTGGCTGACGAGGCGTTGCATTTGCAACAACAATATCAATGGAACCCAACTTCTCTTCTGCTAACTCGACCATTTGCTGAATTTGATCGCCATCAGTTACATCGGCCTGTACTAGAATCCCCTTACATCCTACATCTTCGAAATCAGAGAAAGCAACTTCCGCCACAGACGTGTTGTTATAGTAATTCATCACAACTTTGGCTCCAGCTTTTCCTAAACGCATTGCGATTTGTCGACCTAACCCTTTGCTACTGCCGGTTACTAGGGCAACATGACCATTCAGTGAGATTCCCATTTTCCTTTTTTAGCTCAAGTAATTATCTGACGAATAGGTTTAGCACCCTCGGGACCAACCAATTTTTGATCCAAGCCACCATGGAAGTAAGTCAACGTATTGGGATTCAAACCAAGTTGGTGAAGAACTGTAGCATGAAGGTGTTTAACGTGAAATGGGTCTTCTACAGCGGCGCTACCAAGTTCATCTGTCTCTCCTATGCTAATACCACTCCTGATACCACCACCAGCCATCCACATGGTAAAACCAAGAGCATTGTGGTCTCGCCCGGTTCCCTCAGCATATTCAGCGGTAGGTTGGCGGCCAAACTCACCTCCCCAGATCACTAGTGTCTCATCCAACATTCCACGTTGCTTAAGATCTTTTAATAAACCCGCAATTGGTTTATCCGTATTGCCACAATGACGTTCATGGTTAAATACCAAATCGCCGTGAGCATCCCAATTACTATCACTGTGATGTCCACCAGAATATACTTGAATAAATCGGACACCGCGTTCGGCGAGCCTTCTCGCTAATAGACATTTCCGACCAAAATTCACGGTTCTTTCTTGGTCTAATCCATAGAGTTTTTTTATGTAGTCCGGCTCTTGGTCCAAGTCAACGGCCTCCGGAGCCGTGGATTGCATTTTAAAAGCCAATTCATAATTGGCAATCCGAGCCGATAGAGCACTATTATCTACTCGATCGGCTAAGTGTCCAGAATTAAACTTGTATAGCGTATCAAGGAGATGACGTTGTTGTTTATGGTTCATATTATCAACAGGCTTTAAGTCCCAAATTGGGGTTCCTGCAGACTTAAAAACTGTACCTTGATAAGCAGCTGGCATATAGCCACTGGCCCAATTCTTGGCACCGCTGATCGGCCCACCTGTTTCATCCAACATTACAACGTAACCTGGTAGATTTTGATTTACACTACCAAGTCCATAGTTAACCCACGATCCTAGTGATGGGCGACCACTCAAAACATGTCCCGAATTCATCATCAGCATAGCTGAGCCATGTCGAGGAGAATCCGCAGTCATCGATTTAATAAAGGTAATATCATCAACACATGTAGCAATATGTGGAAATAGATCAGATACCCATTGGCCAGATTCTCCGTATTGTTTGAACTTCCACTTAGGTTCAACAATGCGCCCCTCATTCTTTTCGCCACCACGACCACTGGTCTTTACCTTAACAGTCTTTCCGTCAAGACCATACATTTTAGGTTTATAGTCAAAAGTGTCTATGTGACTGGGACCTCCATACATAAAAAGGAAAATGACCCTTTTAGCCTTCGGTGTAAAATGCGGATCTTTAGGAGTAAGCGGGTTCGTATAACTAATAACACTATTATCAGCAACTGCCTGATTGCTAAAAAATCCATCCCAAGAGA
The DNA here is from genome assembly GCA_002709695.1 of Candidatus Poribacteria bacterium. Lineage (GTDB taxonomy): Bacteria > Poribacteria > WGA-4E > WGA-4E > UBA9662 > UBA9662. Next base: position 94,092 of record PAQF01000002.1, on the reverse strand, counting down.
GTAACCCTGTTAATGCAAGCGAAGTGAATCCACCGCCTAGCGTGTGAAGGAATTCACGCCGGGTACGTCCACAATAATCCGGTCCAATTTTTATGTTGCCCCGTTTTTTAAGATCTGTCATTTTTGCATTCCATTAAAATTATTTGAAATTAATCGAGGAAAATAAATTCATTGAGGTTAAGTGCTAACAATGCGAATCGGTCTAGTGCAACCTTTTTACTTATTTGTTCTGTTTTCATCAGTTTTTCAACGAATTCGGTGGCCCACGTGATCTCTTCAGTGCTAGGTTGGCGAGATAAAACCAAGCGCAACCCAAATTGGATTTGAGTACTTAGGTCAGTCCCTCCTCGCTGTCGAATTCGTTCAGAAAAGGTAACTGCCTGTTGGTTAATAAATTTACCATTCAACATTGTCAATGATTGCGTGGGAACCATCGTCATAAATCGTACAGCACAAGTGGAATCGGTATTAGCCATATCAAATTGATTAAGAATCGGGACTAATAAAGATCGTTTAACTTTGATATAAACACTGCGTCGATTGGCTTCTTCCGGCGGAGACTTTCCCCAAACCCTAGTAGGTTGAGAAGAAGTAGCTAGAACTTCTTCTGGCAATTCAGGAAAGACACTTGGTCCACCCAATTTCCTGCTCAAATTTCCAGAAACCGACAAAACCGAATCCCGAATTTCCTCGGCGGTTAGCCGGCGCATATTGAAACGCCAAAATAGGTTATTGAGAGGGTCTACGACCAAAGCTGCTTCATTGGCTTCGGCAGACATCTGGTAAGTATTTGACATCATAATTGTTTTATGCAAGGACTTAATTCGCCATTGATTATTGACAAACTCGTGTGCTAACCAATCCAGAAGCTTTAAATGTGTAGGTTGAGTTCCAAGTTTACCAAAATCATTACTTGATTTAACAATCCCATAGCCAAAGTGATGTTGCCAAATCCGGTTGACCATGACCCTAGCAGTCATTGGATTTTCTGAGTTAGCAATCCATTCCGCGACTATACGTCGTTTAACTTTGTTCTGGTTTTTTTCCAATGGCAGTTTTAAACGCGGCGCAGAATACCGTAGGACTGAGGGAATCTCTGGTTCAACTGGATTACCCTGTAACCTTGGATTACCACGCCGCAAAATATAAGTCTGTGAGGAACCGATGTCTTCAACGGCTAATGCCATATGTGAATAAGGAATCTTTCCTTTTCGGCTGTCATCCCGATCCTTTTTGAGTTTTCGGTAAAGATCAACCTGAGCTTGTAGATCTGGTGAAGCCTCGACCTGCCGCTTGTGTTTTTTCAGCAGCTCATCCAGATCAGCAACCATCAGGTTCGCAAAAATTCCAACATCAATATACTGGCCACCACCCGTTTGCATGCAATTGACAGCAATCACATTTTCTCCGATTTTCAAGGCAGACTCTTTCAAATCAACTGTTCTATAACTAGTCAAATAACCCCGACGATTAGTAACACGTTTACCATTAATAAAAACTTGTACATCTTCGTCGTGATGAAGGTGCAACCCAACTTGTGCTGGAATATGATCCAATTTAAACGTTTTACGCAACCAGATTTTTGGCGTATTCCAAACTGTGCGTACAAACGTACCAGGGGTGTCATGTGTACCAAATCCACCGACACCTGTTTCCCAATTGCTATCATCAAAATCAACCTTCATCCAATCTTCGGTTGGCAACTCAAACGTATAGAACCAACTTTGCCCCGTTGATCGAGAATCAGGCAAAATGGTAAAAGCATCTGAGAGATAGCGCCTCTCCCCCTTTTCTCCAGATGACGACCAGTAAACCTGTAAACTGGGAAAATCTTCGTCTTGATTGAAATATTCTAGTCGAACCGGAAGATAACCAGCCATTAATGTCACGGATCCTTGGTGAAATCCACCTTTGGCCTGCACTAACTCCGTCACTTTTTGACCATCAACCCATAAACGTGATCCACCAATACTATTTATATAGAAAGTGTAATCATCATTTGCCGGCACATGCAACTTGCCTTCAAATACTAAACCAATGGCTTTGGTTCGACTAGCAGGTCGAAGTGTAAACTGGTTGGAGACTATCTGACCTTCTGCTTCTTGTCGAAGTTGATCGAAATTATTCGGTAACTGGTCCCATGTATCTCGATAAAAGCGATAGGTCAGATCAACAAGATCTGTATCTAAGCGATCAGACATCTGACTTATGGATCCTCTCAACTGCGTTCTCAATACCTCTTCCATCTTGAAAATCTGGTCTTGTAGTTTCTCTCCCGCCATTTTTTTCTGATTGACCTTAATCTGGTATTCTTGCTTTTGAGATATCGTCCCGATATCGACTAGGGAATCGTTACTATGTGGGGTAATATCGTTAAAAAAGGCTAGAAAACTATAATAGTCTTTAATAGAAATGGGATCAGCTTTATGATCGTGACACCGTACACACCCCATTGATATCCCTAACATCACTTGCCCTGTCGTTGAAACGATATCATCCAGATAGTCATAACGAGCTAACTGGCGATCAGCAGGTTCATCATCCCATATTCCAAGTCGGTAGTAACCTGTAGCAACGATTGTTTCTGGCGTTATCTCGTCCAGCAAATCTCCCGCTAGCTGCTCACGAATAAATTGATCATAAGGCTTATCTTTATTAAAAGCATCAATAACATAATCCCGATACCGCCAAGCGTAAGCTTTATCGCCGTCGCGTTCATAGCCGTTAGTTTCTGCGTATCGTACCAAGTCTAACCAATGTCGCCCCCACTTAACACCATATTGTTCAGAATCGAGCAGCCTGTCAAGCAACTTGGAATATGCCATTGGATCGGCATCGTTAACAAAAGATGTAACTTCTTGCGGTAATGGAGGCAAACCAATCAGATCATAATAAGCACGACGAATCAAGGTGCTTTTTGTTGCAGGTGTGGCAGGCAACAACCCTCCCTCTTCTAACCTATTTAGAATAAAAGTATCAATTGGATTTTTGATCCACTCTTGGTTCTTTACAGGTGGTAAGTCTGGAACAGTGACAGGTTGATACGCCCAATAGGCTGCTTCAGCCCAAAGCATGGGTGTCGCTAAGCAAATCAATAATAAAGAAATTGTCAAAAAAACAGCTATTTGGGATTTTCTTATTCGCATTATTATTTACTGTACCAAGGATCTGAAATGTTTACTCAGTCACAAAAAACTTATATAAATCAACGTGGTTATAGATTTCACCCGGATGGAGAATAATAGAATGCCATCCCTCAGTTCCTTCTTGGTTGATTGAATCGGGATACTTCTGAGTTTCTAAGCAAAAGGCCGCGTGTTTTTGATAAATGGATTCAGCTTTCCCTTTGACAGTTCCGTCTAGAAAGTTACCAGTATAGAACTGAACACCGGGATCCGTGGTATGGATCTCCATTACTCGGCCAGATTTGGGATCTTTCACTCTAGCAGCCAATTTCATTTCACCTAACTTTCCATTTAGAACAAAGTTAATATCGTATCCACCAGGATCATCTTCTCCATTACCAGTGAGTTCTCCGATATCCGCTCCGATCAATTTTGTCTTGGTAAAATCGAATGGTGTTTTAATGACCGAATCAATTATACCAGTTGGAATAAAAGTTGAATCAACTGGAGTATAAGCCGATGCATTCAGCATCAATTCATGGTTTAGAATATCGCCCGAATTATGCCCAGCGAGGTTCCAATAGGAGTGATTAACCAGATTAACGATAGTGGTTGCATCAGTAGTAGCCGACATTTCTATCCGTAACGCATCATCATTATTAGACAAAGAATAAACAACAGTAGCCGTTAGTTTCCCAGGATAATTTTCCTCACCATCAGGACTAATATAGGCCATTTTAATCGATTGATTACTAGCCTCTAAGACTGTCCAAACTTTTTTATCAAAACCGTGATCACCACCATGCAAATGGTTAGGAGCATTATTAGTCGCTAAAGTATATTCTTGACCACCCAAATTGAACTTGCCATTGGCAATTCGATTAGCAACTCGACCAACAGTACAGCCAAAGTAAGGATGACCATCAAGATAACCCTGCAAATTATCAAAACCAAGTACCACATCAGATGGCTTTCCATCTCGATCGGGTAAATGTAGAGAAGTGAGTAATGCTCCATAATTGGTAATCTTGGCTACTACCCCATTTCTATTTTCCAAGGCGTAGAGGGAAACGGCCTTTCCATCGACAACTCCCCAATCCTCTTTTTGAGCTTGGTGATGTGCTGCCTGAAGATTAATCACGAGACTAAATGCCAAAAACAGTAATAATGATTGTATTGAAAAATCCATTTTATTTCTTTTGCTCCTTCTTTCCTGACCCACAAATGACACCTTTTAGTTTAGTATAATCCCAGATTTCTTCAAAGAAGATACATTATACAACACACAATCTTTGCCGAATTAGGCGATAATTCTTCTCTAATTCAACTTGATTTCCAACCTCACAATCATATCCTCAGCCAACTTTAATCTATCATTTTCGAAGATCAAAACGCAAGTAGAATGATTACTGTCTGCAACAAGATGTCGATAAAAATATTGTTAACCATATTGATCAAGGTCACCCCGATATTTTAGCCCAAGAAGTTCTCGGGATTTTCGGACATTACATGTTGCTTCGGCTTCCAAAGTACCAACAGTATGAAGAATTTCGAAACCAATATCCCTATTTTCCGCGCTTAACCGACAGGCCTCGGCTAAATCATGCCGACAGACCCAACTGATGTTTCGTTGAACGCCCTCTCTTCCCAACTTGTTACGGGATTTGTCAATTCCCAATTTGCTATCAACAATCGAGCATGGTCTTAACACAATAATAGGAAGTTCGAATGCCTCGTGGTACTGGCGACACATCTCTTCTTGAAGGCGCTTGGTAACAGCATAGAGACTCCCATCAGGTCTCCTCGTATCTGCGTCAAAGAATCTCCCAGCAGGGTGCACTACCTGACAGGATCCAATGTGTACTACACGCCGAAGATTGTGCTCTCGGGATGATTCCAACACATTTCGTAATCCCTTCAAATTTACTAGATAAGGCAAATCATCCTCAACTCCGTAATCCCCAGGTTTTTGAGAAACATGAACCGCAGCATGAATTACGGCATCCATACCTTCAACGCCTTGATCGACAAACTTGAAATCCACTATATTTCCATATGTTTTTTCACCTTCGTTCCATTCACCATCCAAATCATTCCCGTACTCCCATACTTCGGGGGATAAGTCAAGTGCTCGAACTTCATGCCGACCAGTCAGATTGGACAGAATCGCTCTTCCCAGCCATCCCGCAGCCCCAAATACTGCTATTTTCATGGTTGTCTCACTTGTTTCGATATAATTCTTAGTCTTGATTTTCCCCACTACACCTTCGATGCCTAGTAGTCGGCAAATATTAATTTAACAAGCTTCCCGTAATAATTAGTAGGTACACATGGTCCTATTCGTTAGATTAAAATAGTAAACAGTTCCTGAAAACTTAATTTACAGGGCATTAAGTTAATGGCTAAACATCAGATTGACTCGACATATTGATTTAATTTTATTACAATAGAAAGCTTCTTCAGTTAGTTTTATTAGTGCAAACTACAGTTCAATATGGAATTGCACTTAAATTTCACCTTAGCATATACATACTTTAACTAGTCATTTCGCAGATCTCAGGCACTTTTTTCGGTTGCCAAAGAAGTATGATCAGACTCCCATTGTGGTGAATTCGGAAATATGAGGTAAGTATAATTTTCAGAAAACAATAAATTGACTGGTTAGTTAGTAAGAAAAAAAAGAAAAGCAGAAATTAAAGAAGCGAAAATCTGGTCAGCTCAAGAATCAAAGAAATCCAATTATCTAAATCGACCTTGAAATCATGAATTGAGGTCGATTTTATTTTTCTCTCTCGGGTTTCCTCCTCAAATATTTTCTATACAATCATGGTTGGAGATAGACTGAAACTTAGCGGTAAATTCGAGAAAATCTCGTTTTGAGCTTTAAGCATCTTGCCACGCAATTCGATAATAAATAAAAATATGAGATCTCAATTCGGGGTGGTCCTCCAGTTAACTCAGTATTGATCATACATTCGTGGATCCAACATAAACGCTGAAACGAGGACCGCAGTGTTTTCCAAGCCAAGCTGCACACCCTCAGCTTGGCTGACTAAAAGCAAACAATTACATGACTCTTATTAATATTGTGTGTCAATATTAATAAGAGTCATGTAATTTGGTAATATGGATTTAGCCCCTGAGCTCTTCAAGCATAATTGAATTAGGAACATTTTTTATAGATGATACCGGTTAAACATAAAACTGATTTGTTGCCACTATGTATATTGGGAGTAACATTTCTCGCTGATTGTTATATGCTCTATACTTATCGGTTAGAGCATTGGTATATTCCCTTAATCTGGACGTTTTTGTCTATCCCTTTTATCAAAGGATTTTTATGCGCATTTAACCACCATCACCAACATGTTCCACCATTTAAGCGCAAGCCTTTGAATTATTTAATTGGGATATTTTATGCCAGCACCACCGGAGTAACATATAATACTTGGGTTATTCATCATAACATAGATCACCATGCTAAAGGGCATTTGGGGCTTTCGTGGCCAGAAGAAGCTAGCTCATGGGTAAAACCCAATGGAGTTCCAATGAGCCATTGGGAGTATTCTTTCAAAACGTGGTTATTTAGTTATTATATGGTATTCAGAAATTGTTCTGTATATAGGAGCAAAATCAAGTCAAAGTGCAATGAATTTCTTCTGTTTTTCATTTTGCAATTCTTTATTACTATAGGAGTATTGTATTTTAATTGGTATGTCGGTCTGCTTTTATGGGTTATACAACCTGCAATCTGCCTTTTTATTACAGGAGATGCTACTTGGCACCACCATAATGGCTTGAAAGATACAAGGATAACTCACGCATGTAGAAACAACCTGGATCCGATCGGGAATATTCTGACCGGAAATTTAGGTTATCACTCAGCACATCATAAAAAACAAAATTTGCATTGGTCGCTTTTGCCTGCATACCACCTGAAACTACTAGAGTTGAAGTCCCTGCCTTTAGACACCAACAACTATGTGACCGCAGGAAACAAACACATGGCGTTTGTCTATCCCCTGATAAGAATCTTTTTCTCTAAAACAATTGAAGCGAAAAAAAACATTATAAAAAAACACCCAAAGAACATTCAAAATATCTATTTGACTAAAGATTGAGTTCTATAGTTAGCCAACCTAATAACTTCATTCGTGCACAAGTATATGATCAGCGTTCCCCATGCTTACATGACCCATTCCAGTCGTTGTCTTTTGCTTTCTTCAAAAATTTCCAATTTTATTCTCTGAGCGTTTATCAGCCACAGGTAAAACCAACAGAGGATAGATCGTCTTGGCTCATGCCAGTTTGATTCATTGTAACGATAAACCTTTTACCAACAAGAATTATCGTTCAGAATTACCTAGACCATAAACGTATCCATTTTCGTAATAACCACAATTTGCATGTTTCCATCTATGCCTTTAATCGATTAATTCCTCACATCGTTTGTACAGATAGCTCGAACGAACTGGCACTATTTACAAAGCTTATGTCCATGAGCTCGTATTCTTGGCAGATCGACTGTTGCTTGCTTTTAATAATTCGGGGATGGGACAGTCTTGCGACAAATGTTAAATATTGCATCAACAGGAATTACAATTTTATATAGTAGAGGTCACGCTGCTCAATATGGGAGAAAATTTCGAACGTGTCCACGTTTTTATCTTAGCATACTGTAATTCAAAGAGCACAAGTCCAGATTTATTTTTGGTCGCAACTTCAGCTGATTTCTAAACGGAAGGAGATTACCATGGAAAGGCGTAGGAAGGTTTGTGAACGAAACGCTTTGTAGTGATGTCAAGCTTAATCTGGGATTGTGATGGGAGATGAATCATCAAATGTGCAGCGTTCACAGACAGCGAAGCCTCCCCGCCCACCTGAGGTAGATATGTTGCAGTAGTAAACTGATGTTCAGCATAAGCGCCGGCCTGAATAATCACGTTTCGTGAATGTGTCTGACTCAGATTAACGAGATGCAATACAGTACGGTCTGAGTCTAGTCCAGAGACTAAAGCCGCGACATCCGGAGGCAAACCTGGTCGCTTGTTCTCCGGATCAAAGTGACGTACGCGCGCCATCATAAGTCCACCGTTGTAAAATGGAAGCGGTGCTCCCATAGTCAAGTTAACTAAACCTTCGACACTAATAGGATTACGATAAATAAGACTGAACCCATCATGCTCCTTGGGTTGGTGCTGATGAATATCATCCAAACGACTACTCACTTGCTCAATATTGTATTTCAGTATTTCTTCCGGATATGTTGGGTATGTGCCGTCCAGATAAGCTTGCCATGCAGCTTCGTGCCCACCATGATCCTTGGCCATAAAACGGCTGATCGATTCAATTTTCTCCCAATCGCGGGACCAACGCGCCTCAGGATCGTGATTGCGGATTTCCTTAGAGCGCTCAAGATCGGCTGGATCCATCGACATATTCCAGAGATGGACAGGGCCAACCGGATCCATGGGCATAAACTTAAACCAACCATTAACTTCTTTGCATGTTCCATCGGGATTTCGCAAAACCGGAAGAAAAGACATAGGCATATTAAACACCTTTCCTGAATACCCATGTTTATGAGGAACATAAACAGTATTGTTTTTGATGATGCCAAGTTTTAGAAGTAAATCGATCTGGCTACGCAACAAATCGAGATAAGAGAAATCACCAGTTACCAACAACGCATTTTCGGCAGCCATCCCTGTAGATTGAGCGTATCCACCCCATCCATGGTAAACAGTCCAACCATAGTAACCACCATACCATTTGCCACCAATATACTCACCAATCTTTCCTGATAAGCCGACATTGTCTGGTAAAATCCCTTCGTTTTCCTGTACTCTATTAATCCAAGCATTAGTATATTCCGTAATCCAGTGACGGTACTTATCTTCACCCGTGGCTAGGAAGGCATTGAGCATCAAGCTAGTAACAGCTAAGTTGATAGGCCCATCGCCGCGTCCCCACCTGGCATGAGCTACTGCTGCCATTTCCTTCATATTATTGTCTGTATTCAAATCGGCATAGTCAGCAATACCTGGGATATCATAAAACGGTAACCCATAGTGTTCTATAGTCCAAACATATTCCCAAGGTTGCTCAGGTATCCATGGCAGAGGCCCGCTGCTCCCAGTTTGGGCATTTAGAATCAATTTTCTATCAGAATCGTAGTTTTTCACACTGGGATTTTCATTCAGATAAAGACCTGCAAAACGCTGAGCACGATCAATAAATTTCGAGTCGGCAGGATCAGCTAAACACAGCATATAGAACAAATGGGAACCTTCACCAAGATGAAACCAATCATTACAGCGATGAAACTCATTCTCTAATGTACCATTGTTGGTAAAATGGCGAGTGATTGTCTCCCACTGCCGTTTGGCAAGTGACAAGAAACGATCATCGCCACCGAGGGTATAGAATGTTGGCCAATTATGGAATGTTTCGTAAGAATCGTCCAGTTTCCCCCAACAGTCGTAGCGAAATGAACCATCATCTGCTAGATACTTCTCAATGAATACATCGACAGATGTGTTCATCTGATTAATAAGCTCGCGTTGCAGCACAGCCCATTCTGGAGGTTGATCGAACCTAGCAGTTGCACCAATGTGTGGCATGCCTTGGACATTAACCACCCCAAACCAACTTGAACAACCAAATACTAGGGTCACCGCTAAAATGTACCCAATTGCTCTTACGAATTTTAGTTCGCTATTTTGGGCTTCCATTTTCTGTCCTTCACGATACTTCAATTTATTGTGATTCTGTTGTGTTAGCTGTACTATAGGCAAAACAGATAAGAGAAAAAGTATCACTGTGGTTAACAACAACAATTGTCTTAGTGTGAGTGTCATGGTCAGTTCCTAATCCTGTAACTAAACCTTGGCGTTTTAGATACAACGCCTGCATCATTTATCATCTGGCTCACTTTGGTCTCTAGCAAAAAACACAATACCTTGCAACCAAATTATATTAATTAGTCAGGTTATCTGGCCCCATATACTGAAATAGAATAACTCTCTAGTTTGTTAAAAAGGCACACAAATGATTAGTGCTTAAAACACCGCATGATCGGCTCAAATGTGGATTATAGTTAGTACCTGCACAACTTAGGCAAGAACCAGAGGAGTCAGTTGATCTTGACCTTGGCTAAATAAATACTCGTCTTTTCTTCATGAGAAGAATAGTAACTCATCCACAAAAAATCATCGTGCCATACTAGCCCTGGATAACTGCAATCACCACCACTAGGAACTGTCAGAACAGGTTTATAACTGTTTCGACTCATACAGGCCAAAATAGTTGTTGGATTTTCGCCCGTGCGACGCCCAGATGCCCATAGACTGCCATCTGGCAATTGGATAAAGTTGGGACCACCAATATTCTCCTCGATTTTAGTCCACGACCAGTTTGTATAGGGCTGACGACTTGTACCAATCCAATGGGGTCGTGTTAGCGCAATCATCTCACCATCGGGCAAGAACCGAAGTGTCGTTTCGCTAGCATTCCAAGTATTATCAGGTAGACGAAACTCAGTGATCCATTCCCAATCAAAAGCATTTTGGCTACGATATAACATACACCTTCGTGGATCATGACCTTCACCCAGCTTACTGACACCCCACGCCCAATCACCTTGCCAAGTTACACGCCAAAGCCAGTGGTCTTCGGCTAAGAGTTTTCTTGGCTCAGTCCAATCGTAGCCATCTTGGGAGAATGCTATTCGCGGCGATCGAGTTTGATAAACACCTTGACTATCATAAATGCTACCACCCATGATAAGCATTAAGTAATTATTAGGTGTAATAGAGAGTTTGGGGTCCCGTAAGTCAATTCCATCTTGTTTAAGCAACGTGGCTGATTTCCAACAGTCCCCACCTTCTGACATAATTACCCTTACAACACCGTCATGACTCCTATGACTTTGAGCCTCGCGAAATGTACACCACCAGCGATTACGAAAACGAATCAAATCAGTGAAAGCATTATGTGGAGCATAGTCCCAAATTTTTTTGACTGAAACGAGATTCGATCTCTCTGCGTCAAGCAATTGTGAAATGGTAGTCAAAAGACATATCAGAACTTGGGTCATCATAATATTTTAGAACTAACAGTTGATATTTATACAATGGATATGCGCAAAACAATTCTTCTTTTGTCCTGTGTCCTAAGACTTCATATCATTGTATCCATACTTGACAACATCTATTACCTTTCTATCAAACAGTTGTGGATTAAAGTCCTACGTGGGAATCTTCTTTTCGCTTACCCCAACTCTTTTGGCTGTCTCTACAATATCCAACCAAGATTGGTCATCAATTACTATCCCATCAATTAACCTCATTGCCATAGACTCACACTCGGGTTCTCCAGGTAAACGAACTTTATCAAACCCACTGCTTGGTTGAGAGGCATATAACCACTCGGACATACCTTTGACTTCTCTTTCAAACCCACTTCTACCACCAAATAAATCCGGATCTATGATAAACATCAACATGCCATTAACGGTAACACCATTTTCTTGTTTATCAATATCTTGGATTGTCCATTCTCCAGCTAGTCCACCTCCGAGCAATTCACAGATCAATCCCAATCCATAACCTTTGTGCTGACCAAAAGGTCCAAGTGTTCCTCCAGTAAAAAAATCACTTGGATTGTTAGTTGGAAAACCATTTGCATCAAAAAGACAACCGTCAGGAACATCGATTCCTTTCTTATTAGCTACAGACACTTTCCCTCCAGCAATTGCGCTCGTGGCCATATCTAACACAATAGGCCCCTTAGAAGTTGGCACAGCACAGCAAAACGGATTAGTACTCATTCGAGCTTCACGACCTCCCCAAGGAGAAACAACTGGCGGATGACCAACCACATTGACAAAATGGATCGAGATCAATCCTGCTTTGGCACAATGTTCCCCATAGGCACCTATTCGTCCAAGATGGTGGTTATTCCTAGAGCCCACGCAGGCAAGCCCAACCTCTTTGGCCCTTTTGATTCCCATATCAGTGGCTTGCCGGCCAACCACTTGACCAAATCCAAGATTTCCATCAACTAGCATGATCGACCCCTTATCTTTTTCAAGGGTTGCATCTGCATTTGCTTGAAGCCCTCCCTTATTCCAACTACTGAAATAGTCGGGAATGAGGGAAACCCCGTGAGAATCATGTCCTTTTAAATTGGCTTCAACTAAATGGGTTGCAACTTCCTTAGCATGATCTTCATTAGTACCCATAGAAATAAATATGTTCACGGCAAAATCAGTTAACCTTTTTTTCTTTATCTTCATTATCAAACCTCTTGGATGGTAGCTTCCTGCCGGTTAACCTCATTTAGCAATCCAATCGTTGCTGAAAGGATCAGCTTAGATACCTAGACTCAGAAATGGATAAATTCCCAAAAAAATATATGCTGTAAGCAACTAAAGTTGAAAGGCACCAAAATGTTGGAGGAGGAAATATTCACAGCTAGCAGATTGGCACTAGCGAGTACATCATCGAAGCTAAGACACTCGAAGTCTCAGAATGACAAATGTCCTCCGCCATTGATGTCATGACTGAAGACTATGTTTGCATTTTCATAAAACTTACATCTTGCCATCACAACAAAACTGGAATATTGTTCGTTTATTCAAGATCTTTCAAATATTCCGCCATCTGTTTAGAATTGCCATCATCTGTTGTTTCCATAGCTGCAATCACCATAATGAAACTCTTTATATTATCTGAAATTTGTGTGTCTGATGGGGGCCCTCCATCGATCCAAGCAATAAACTCATCAAAAAGGTGACCATGGGCTAGCCAATCAATACTTGGCGCTTCATAAACCTCTGTTTCTTGACCAGCACGGTATATCTTAATTTGGTTGCCACCTGCAATTTCGGCCGTTCCTTCTTCAAATTCAAGTCGGTAATACTCGCTATTCCAGCAATTGGTAATACCAGCAGCTGAGCTATTTCCTTCATAACAAGCATGAACTCCATTATCCATCTTCATTAGATAATAGCCACTAGAAAAGTGTTTAAAACTTGACCAATCTGGATTCCAACCAAAACCCGTTAACACGTCGCAATTACCTCCAGATAGGAAACGTAACATATCAAAATGATGTACTGAGCCCTCAAATAGCAGGCTGAAATCCATTTCATGCCGCCAATCCTTGCCCCAAGAACCAGGTCTTCGATAATCACAAGCATAGCGACCGTAAACATGTTGAAGACGTCCTAACCTACCTTCTTCTCTAATTCTTACCAATTCCTGTTTATTCGCTGCATAACGATAATTTTGGATGATGGCACAGGGCAAATTTGTCTCTCGTGACGTACGTACCATTGCCTTGGCAGCCTCAAGCGTATCAGCAATCGGTTTCTCGCAGATAACTGGCATCCCATTTTCCATAGCAGCTATGGCTGCCGGGCTGTGAAAAGGAGGAGGCGTCGCTACACCACAAAAATCGGCCTTGACCGTGGCACAAGCTTGATTAAAATCAGTAAATAGCTGCCCCTCACTTAGACCTAGCACTTCCGCTTGTTGATCTAAGACCTCTTGCTGGATGTCGACTAATCCAATAATCTTTACTCGATCGCTAAATTCATTAACAAATCGGTTAATCCAACCTCCAGCCATCCCACTACCACCAATCATCAAACAAGTTTTGACTGCCATAAAATCTATCCTTCTAAATATAATGTATTTACTTCATTCTAACACAATTGCTGCTAAGATGCAGATCATTCGAAATCTTGCTCCAAACAGATAAATTGATCTTTGAAACCAAATGGATGTAAATTCTCCATATTTCCCTAAATTGGCACGACAAAAATTGAGAATTTTTTATTTTTTACTCCCTATTCTAACTTGATAACAGGATTCTCCTATCTATGTATCTAGCCACAGTCTATAAAATCAAAAGACCAGTACGGTATTCCTGCGTGAAGGTGTAGTATTGTAATTTACAATATATTGATAAGAAGCAATCTAGCACTGGCATTTAGAGGCATGTATAGTAATTATGTTCCCAGAAATTAAAAAAGAAACAGGAATTATGACTCTGTAGTTACAATAGAACATAGTCCAGTTGAAAACGTATGTTGTTGAAACTTTAATGAAGGCAGTTTGCAGTTCTCCACAAAGATTGAGCAGACAAAGGATGAAGAATTTCGAGAATAATTTTGAATGGATTGCGACATTCGAATAACCTAGTATGATTTTAATGCACAAGGAGTACTATCATGGATCAGCTGAAGCAAGATGTGCCCGTGGCACTTGGAGGAGCGTCTATCTTCATCCAAACTAGTAGTTCGGATGAAGAATTAGATCAATGACAACAAGTAACCAAAGAAAAAGCAAAAGTAGCTTATGATATGACATTTCGAAATGAACTCCCTGGTGGAACACCAACAGTTCGTGATGTTAAAGAGACTTAGCGTGAGCGTTTTGGTTCACGCTTTGCCATTACAGTAATTAACGGAACATCTGCATTACACAGTGCGATTGTTTGGTCTTTGAGTGAGCCCAAGTGATGAGGTTATTGTCCCACTTACACATGGATATGCTCTGTATCACTAGCACTAATTTTAATAGCAACGCCAGTGTTTTGCGAAGTTGCCTCTGAGACATTGATGATTGATCCTGACGATGTCTATCGTCATATCATAGATCGTACTAAATGCGTGTAATATAGATGCTTTGATGAAATCAAGCAAAGAAACTAGGGTTCCTGTTATTGAGGATTTTTCTCATGAAAACACCGAGACTACATTATAACAGTTGAGTTGGGGCTGGCGGATGTATCGGGAGTGAAACCAGCCAGTATCTACAAAGGAACTGAGCCAGTTAGATTCTATGGTTTCCAAATTCATTATTTAAAGAAAAAGTTGATGCATTCCCCAAAAAAAAATTCATTAAGGCCCTTCAGGAAGAAGGGTTACGTGTTCAAAGCAATGAGCATCTTTTACTTCACCAATTACCACTTTTTGCTGAAGGATTTGATATTTTCACTGAAGCCCGTGGATTACTATGTACCCCTAAGATGGGTGGAGACTATCTAGGTTATCAGAAAGGAGATTTTCCTATCACGGAAGAGGCATACTCTCGATTGGTATCCTTGCCAGTTTTCAGTAATCCTGTTGAAAACTGCTAACAGGTTGTGACTGCTATCAGGAAAGTATTGTCACATGCAGAGCAACTGATTATAAAAGATTGAGCGTTTTTACCAGATGAATTCGATGGTACTACATAGGTTTGATGGCCAAAATCCTTTTAAAAAAGTATAGAAAAAATCGGTTACAACATGGATCTTCTAATCATAGTTTGACCTCTTTTTCGTCATTGGCGATGTATTGTTCTAATTCTGAACCAACCTGTTGAAAGACATCGCTCCAGTTTCCAATTGTGTTTTGTCTAAACAGTGTCGTACGAGGATACCATAGTGATTTTTTCCTGTTTAACATCCAACGCCAGTCTGGCATGTATGGCAGTAATGCCCAAGTCCTTTTCCCTAGAGCACCAGCTATATGCACCGTTGTATTAGATGTTGATATAACAAGATCTAAAGCTGAAACCTGTGCACCAAAATCATCTAAATTTCGCAGGGAATCTATTTCATGATCATGATGGATCCTCAAACCAGTCTCCGATTGGAAATTTTCTAATTCTGGTTTGATATCTCCATACTGCAAGTTGATGAAGTAACAATTTTGTTGTGAAAGGATGGGAAACCAGTCTTTTAGAATTGTACTTTTTGACAGTGTTTTTCTCTCTTTGATACCAGCACTTTTCCATGAAATACCAATCAGCATATTACCACTAGCCAGTTGTTGATACCTTTCCCTAATTTGCTCAGATTTATCAGCACAGGTCGTTAAATAAGGATGTTTATTCTGATTGAAACTTTCTTCATTAGGTCTTAACCATTGGCCTAAGCTCCCAATTGAAATTTGGTAATTAATCTCAGAACTGAACAAACGTGAATTGGGAGGGTTTTCTCGAGCTAAAAATAGAATACCGGGAAATGATCGTTGAAAAAAGGGAACTAGGCGTTTTTCGCATTCAACAATAATATCAGTATCAACTCTTTTGAAGTCATTGAGTAGATTAGCAAACATAATTTCATCGCCAATTCCTTGTTCTGTCCAAACCAATATAGATTTTCCTCGTAGATTTCCCCCAGCCCAAACGGGTTGCGGAAAAGGCCTTTTGCCGGCAGAGAATTTCCGACATTTCCACCGCCATTCGCACTCTAACCAACCTCGACGAAAATCTCCCAACAGCAATAATATTTGTCCTAAATTGTTGTGGGCCTCAGCAAAATTAGGTTCCATATCAACAGCTTTAAGATAGTTTTGAACAGCCAATTCAAGTTCTCTTTGTTCCTGATAAGCATTTGCCAAATTGTTATGAGTTTCTGCAGATTGAGGCTGCATCTCAATAGCTTTAAGATAGTGCTGAACAGCCAGTTCAAGTTCTCCTTGTTCCTGATAAACATTACCTAAATTGTTATGGGCTACGGTATGAGTTGGCTGCATATCAATAGCTTTAAGATAGTGTTGAACAGCCAATTCAAGTTCTCTTTGTTCCTGATAAACATTACCTAGATTGTTATATACTTCAACATAATTGGGTTTAATTTCGATAGCTTTTTGGTAAGCTTGAATTGATTTCTCCAATTCTCCCAGTTCTTTAAATACATTACCCAAATTGTAGTGTGCTTCAGCATACTTGGATTTAATTTCGATAGCTTTTTGGTAAGCTTGAATTGATTTCTCCAATTCTCCCAGTTCTTTAAATGCAATGCCAAGATTATTACATGCTTCAGCATAATCGGGTTTGATTTCGATAGCTTTTTGATAGGTTTGAACTGATTCTTCCAACTCCCCCAGATCTTGATAAGTATTACCTAAATTGTAATATGCTTCCGCATGGTCAGGATTGATTTCAATAGCCTTTTTATGGGTTTGAATTGATTTCCCCAATTCTCCCAGTTCCTTAAATGCAATACCGAGGTTATTATAAGCTTCTGCTTGTTGAGGAGCTATTTCTATAGAGGAGGTGATCAAATTAATCGCCAGCCCATGCTTGTTAACTTGATAAGCTATAACACCTAGAAGATGCAGTGCATCCGCGTTTTGAGGGTTTTCTGCGAGCACCTGTTGGTATAACTTTTCGGCTTCGGAGAGTCTTCCCGCCTGATGAGAGGCAACAGCTTGATCTAATTTTTTTTCGACGTTCATAATCATTTTTTTATTGGTGTTTATATTTTAAAGATAACAGAATTTAAAAGAAATTACACCTTATCAATTGGCATCGAGCCATGAATTAAGTACGCTTGTTTAATCAGCATTCATATAATAGTTAAGTTCATTACTAGTTAGGAGAGCTGGAGGTCATTCGTCAAGTTGGCGGATATTGCTGTAGGTAAAGTCATGTCTAAACAAGGGATGAAGTTAATACAAAGTAAGGATCAAGGATGCGTTTAAATACAAGAGATATGTTCTAAAAGTAGGAGGTATGTTAAGAAAACTGTGGAATTTGGGCAGGACACCCCCAAATTGGGCAAGAGTGACACAATTTAGAAAAACTTGAACAGGAGATTAAAACTGATTGATGTTATAATTAATCGTTAATATACAATGTATAAAATCAGTTTAGGAAAATGTGTAACATAATCAAGAATTTGGTGGTTTCAATATTCTTTTTCATATCTAGTGGACTAGGAATTGCTGATACATGGCCAACTTATCGACATGGTTTCCGCACACTCTGGAATTACAAGCGAGAATGTAAATCTGGCCTTTGGAGCAACTCTGGATTTATCAGTCTAAATTCCCCCCATAACCAGCTTGGCTTGGCCCAGCAAAACGCCTTGGGTTCTGTACATTGATGATGATTTACCACTAATACATAAGGTTGTCGATTTAACACCAAAAACGAATCACAATCTTACGCTTAATAGTATCGAAACGAAGAAACTTTATCATTATCATGTTGAAGTTGGCAATCAATCTTCGCGGCTCTACGAATTTGACTCCACATTTGATTATTCCAAAATTGAGATAGCAAATCTTTCCCTTCCGCCAAAGACAGATAAATATGCAAAGATAGCAAAACAGATTTTAGAAGAGTGCAAAGTCAATCAAGGTTATGGCCTGATTCTGGGGACGAATCAAGGCCGATTAGCACTTGAACTCGTTAAACAAACCAATTTACATATTATCTGTGTTGATCCTAACTTAGATAATGTCAAGCAAACACGCGAAAACCTAGATGTTGCTGGCGTCTATGGCATCCGGTCAACTGTACACTATGCATCATTTAAACAGTTGTCCTATGTTGACTATTTTGCAAACCTGATTATTGTGCAAGAGAAAAACATATTGATTGAGGAAATTCTGCGGTTTCTCAGGCCCGCTGGAGGTGTCGCCTATATTGATAAGGATATTGTTGGATTGCCTAGTCAGGCTGAAGGTTTTGAAATATCACCGTCAAAATTAGAAAACCGGCAGATTCTCCAACGTGGGGGACTTCCTGGAAGTGGGGCGTGGAGCCACCAATATGGAGAGCCAGCCAACACAACTTGTAGTCAAGATAAACACCCTCGCGACCCTATGAGAGTTCTTTGGTTTGGTCGACCAGGTCCTCGTACAATGGTTGATCGAGGCACTCATGTGTCCGCTCCATTAGCCATTAATGGACGATTGTATATTCAAGGAGATAGACGCTTATTTGGGCTGGATGCTTACAACGGTACTATATTATGGTCAATTGATGTGCCAGACCTGCGCCGCACTAACATCCCGCGTGACAGTGGGAACAGGGTTTCAGATGGAGACTACCTTTATGTTGCTGTCAAAGATAAGTGCTGGAAAATTAATGGAAACAATGGGGAAATCGTTGGTCTCTTCGAACAAGTTACTCTAGGTTATGAATGGGGATATGTTGCCTATGCAGAAAAGCAACTCTTTGGCAGTTCAGTCAAAAAGGGCGGTATCTATGTTGGGGCTGATGGTGAATGGTATGACAAAAACAATGAAGGATCACAAAAGGTCGTCAGCGAGGACATTTTTGCAGTGGATCCGACAGGAGGCAATGAGATTTGGCGTTATACCAGTGGTTTCAGAATAATTAATTCCACAATTGCAATTGGGGGAGACCGCGTATATTTTGTTGTGAGCCGTAACTCTCAGCTTATTGCACTCGCTTCAGGTCGTTTTGGTCACGAATTGGTTGCAGATCGTATTATGGTTGCACTAGATGCTAAAACAGGGAGGAAGATTTGGGAACAACCTTATGCTTTCAAAGGGGGTAGCTGGATCTTTTTCCTTAGCTATGCAGATGAGGTACTGGTTAATCTCATTACGTCAAATAAATACCATCTATTTGCCTTTGAGGCTGAAAATGGGGACCAAATCTGGAACCAAGAATACGGCTGGAGACGGAATCACCACGGTGGTGCTATGTATCATCCACTGATTGTTGGAAATAAAATATACGCAGAACCGAAAGTTTTTGACCTAAAAACAGGAAAGATTTTGTCCGAAAAAATTCCGGATAGAAGTGGGTGCAACACGATGTCAGCTTCTGCAACGGCTTTATTTTATCGGGATAGCTATCACGGTATGTGGGATCTTCAACAAAACAAACGGCATAAATGGACAGGTCTACGACCTGGTTGTTCACTCAGCACAATTTCGGCTGGTGGGATTGTACTGTCACCAGAAAGTAGCGCTGGATGTTATTGTTCCTATACAATTCAGACACCGATTGCGTTTGTGCTTAAGTTCGTAGAATCAACAGAATAAGCTAAGTTATCAATAGATCTACAATCGACAAAACCATCAGAACTAAGCTAACCATCCCATTTAAAGTGAAAAATGCCAGATTTACACGCGATAGATCGTCTGGTTTCACAATTATGTGTTCGTAAACTAAAATTGCCACCACGATTCCCACTCCAATTAGATAGATTGATCCAAGTTCACTTGTTACGCTAATACCTATTAAAATGAAGACGGCAAGTATGTGCATACCAGACGAGATCCAGAGAGAAACTTGAATACCAAGTTTAGCGGGAATTGAGTGCAACCCTTTTCGCTTGTCAAAATCGAAGTCTTGGCAAGCATATATGATGTCAAATCCTGCAGTCCAAAACATCACTGCCAAACCAAGCAGGAGTGGTAAAACAGCAAATTGACCTGTAACTGCTATCCAAGCCCCAATCGGTGAAATTGCCAGTGATATACCAAGCCAAAGATGTGAAAGCGAAGTGAAACGCTTTGTATATGAATAAAGCATAATAACAATTAGCGCTACTGGTGACAAACGAAACGCAAGCAGGTTTAGCTTAAAAGCTGAAAATACAAGTAGGCTAGCTGAGATTATGGTAAATATCCAGGTTTCCCATTTTTTAAGATGTCCGCTTGGAATTGCACGCTTCGCTGTTCTTGGATTGATCGCGTCAATGTCTGCATCTACAATCCGATTGAAGGACATGGCACAACTTCTAGCACCTACCATTGCTACAAGAATCCAACCAATCTTGTCCAGTTGGGGAATCCCTCTGGAAGCTAGAAACATACTCATAACTGCAAAAGGTAGCGCAAAGATTGTATGCTCGAATTTGATCATTTCCAAGATGATTCGGAGCTTTCGTAGCATTATAATTTACTCGTTTTCGCTTGGATGTGGGTTGTCAATCCAGTGATTCGTAGAGTCAATGCCTCGACAGATAACAGAGTTTTGGTTCCAACCATGATAAGCCTTGACCTCCGGCGGAGCAAATCGCATGGTTAATCCGCACCGTCTACGATCGGATAAGTTGGGATCAGACCCATGCAATATCAAATCAGAGTGTAGCGAGATTTGACCTGCTGTCAATTCAACATAGATTGGGGGAGGACCATAATCTTCTGGTGAGTCAACGGTTTGATTTAGCACATTTTTCTCCTCTGGAGAACTATGTTGGTAGTTAATCTGTCCATACAAGTGTGATTCTGGAATAAACTTCATAGCTGAATTTTCAACATCTGTATCATCAATGGCGAGCCACACTGTAACTGTTTTACTAGGAGTCAAAGGCCAATATGATGCATCTTGATGGAAACTAACACGTTTGGAGTCACCTGGTAATTTGCAAAAATAGTGTGTTCCCCAACAGATGATATTTTCACCCAACAAATCCTCAACACAATCAAGAATTCTGCTGTTAATTATTAGATCATATATGTGAGGATCATGGCGGTGCCTACCGTTAATAGAATATCCTCCACGCCCGTTTTGGATTTCTGTATTAATAATTTTATCGAAGTGTTTGCGATGCCTTGAAATTTCAGTTTCAGAAAAGACATCAATCGGAAAAATATACCCTTTTTCATTGTAGCATTGAATCTGTTTGTTGCTGAGTGTCTTTGGGATCTCATTGACGATCGGATAAAAGTTTAGGTCTCTCGCTAGGTCAGGGTGAGCATTAGAGTTTTTTTCCTGCATAATCATTGGACTCGCGTTTGTGTTTAGTTTACGTCTAATATAATAATATTTAGTTGATGTTTTCGTCAAAGTTAACAGCGTTTCATGTAAATGCAACCCTTTTCAGATTCAGGAATTAAAGTAAAATCCAAGAGATTTGAATGTCAAAACACCCTTAAGTACAAGGCGACAAGTAATATGCTGAGAGATTTCAAAAAAATGCATCTTTTATCATTGATGAAACGTTATGTTCATCATAGTGAAATCCTCGTATTTATTTTAACTAAGTTTGAAAATTATTTAGGTGTATTCGGTTTAAAATTCTCAAAGAAAGGAGAACCCACTCGTGAAATCGACTCTCATTGGAATTGTTGTAGGCTTTCTGCTATTAGGTATTGCAATACTGTGGTCAATCGCCTTCCAATTTGACAGGTTTGCTTGGTTCTTTGATCTAAAAGCGCTTCTAATTGTTTTAGGTGGTATTGTGTGTACTACCTTCATAGCTTACCCTCATAATAAGGTTTTAGGAGCTTTTAGAAGTTATATGAAAGCACTAAGTCGAAATGAGATCTCTGTAGAAAATTATATTCAGGAAATTGAGACACTTTCAGCTGGCACGATGGAAGAGGAAAGTCGAACTAATCCTGATGAAGCGGATGAGATTGGTGAAGCCTTTCTCCGCGATGGTTTGCGAATGGTTATTAATAAGCATCCTGTTGATGAAGTTCAGCGTTCAATGACAGAACGTATCGATAATACGTATCGCAATGATATTTCGGAAGCCAAAGTCATTCGTAACATGGCCAAGATTGCTCCTGCTTTTGGTGTACTTGGTACATTAATAGGTCTTGTTATGATGATGCGAAGTTTGGACAGTAATAATCCAGAGTTGATGACTTCGCTAGGAACCGGTATGGGAATGGCGTTGTTAAGTGTTTTCTATGGAGTTCTCCTCAGCAATTTTCTTTTTACCCCTGTGGCAGTAAAAATTGAGAACCGTGCAACTCAAAGAGTTGTTTTGATGAACGTTATTATGGAAGGTATTATCCTGCTTATCAATGACGTACCAACCGAAATCATACGTGACAAACTTCAGGTGTTTCTCCCACTCAGATGATAATCTCTACCTTCACAATTTAAGGTGTAAGCTGTGCCGTTGACACTGATAAAGCAATCGGAAACAGATGACAATTGGGATTGGTTCATCAATCTAAGCGGATTAATCTCCATTTTTTGCTGTTTTTTCCTTATGCTGCTGGTTTTACTTTCTGATCAAGTAGAACGAAACCCATTTTCCCTATCTGGTACTGATTCAACACCTCAACCTTCAAAGGAGACCACTCAGAAAACCAAAGAAAGCATTAAGGCACTACGTGCTATGCTTTATAATCTTAATGAGTTTGCTAATGTCAATAGAAACGTCATTTTTAATAGAATATTGAATGGCGTTAATATCCCAAACCTTGAATCAGATTTAGGTCAGATTCAAATCACATTTAATGGAGATGGTGGAAGAAAACTATTTAAGCCTGGTAGTTCCAAAGTTGTAGATGGATTTGAGAAACAGCTATTTACTTTTGCTAAACATCTCACAATACCTGATCCTACCCGAACAAAGCAAACGCAAGAGCAGTTCCGTATAAAACAGACTGATCGTATCAAAAGAATTGAGATCCAAGTACATAGTGCTAGCAATTTCAGCAGTAACGCAGTAGGTTCTTATACTTCTAAGAGAGAACTTGATATAGCTCGTGCTAACGATGTCAAGCATATTATGAAAGAATGGGGTTTTCCAGCAGGGCTAAGTAGAAAAACTATCATTGCCGGTTATGGAGATCAATATCCTTTTGTTGATGAAAATGTCCGTTACATTTTTAGTTTTGACGCAAAAATTTCAGAGCTTATATATGATATAGAATACAATTTAACGTCTCAAGATGAAGGAGGTCAAAATAATACTGACCACAAAAAAATCAAGCGAATTGAAAGTTTGTTTGAAGAAAAAAACATTAGATTAGATAAAGTAAGTAAACTAATGGCAATTCGCCCTGGGAAATTGTGGATGCTCGTGGATCGCGGACCGATGGGCAGAAATGAAGAAGTAATCTATTTGCTCAAAGTAGAAAATGCACAACTAAATGTTTATCGGAAAAGACGTGACCTTGAGACACTAGATATGCAAGACAGAAATCGCCGTGTTGTTATCCTAGTTTTGATTGATGTGAAAAATGAATCTTAATATAAAACAAATAACAGCCTTGAACCTGACAGAGAAATTAGAGGAAGATGATGAGACTAGTTGGATCATCACCCTAAACAGTCTAGTAGCTATTTTGATGTGTTTTATCTTTTTGCTAGTAATTTCATTACTCGATCAGGTGCAACGTGATCCTTTTACTTTGCAAAGTATTGTTTCCATGTGGCAACCTAGCCACAGATTTAACTCCCATCGAGTCGAGAGGGAAAAATGGGGATCTCGCCGTCAGATGATTAGGAAACTTGAAGGATATGCTAATACTGAACCGGATATGATATTTGAGAGTAGACTCAACAGTGTGAATTTACCTCATCTAGGATCAGGATTGGGCCAATTGAAGATTATGTTTATCAGCATTGACGACAATAATTTTTTTGACACTAAGAATTCCAATTTGACTGAAGAATTCAGGTCACAAATCTCCCGCGTTGTGGAATGCCTCGCTAGTCTTCGAAAGCAGATTGACCAAGTTAAGAGAATCGAAATTCAAGTACATAGGGATAGTAGCTCTCCTGTCTCTTCGCCAAGATCAATATTTTCAGAGACTGCCAAGTATGCATTTAAAATCAAGAAAATTTTTGACCAAAACGAAGAATTCAATAAATATCCAGACGATTACATTGAAAACGTTGATATACCACATTTTGCCAAACCAAAGACACTGTCTGATAAAATGGTGATTTCTAGTTATGTAGATGTTTTTCCTAAAGATGACATAGGTCAACAGTTTAGTAACCGAGTTGCAATTCTTGTTTCACTTGACATGAAAATATAGCTAATCAGCAACTGTGGATAGAATATCAGCCACTATGTCAATTTCGGCTTCCGAATTATAGAAATGTGGTGATAGTCGAATACCTCCCCCACGTTTTGCACACGATACTCCTGATTGGTAAAATATTTCAAACAACATGTCCGAAGAAAATTTCCGGCTTCGAAAAATTACGATTCCTGAACGTTCCAATTCATTTTCCACAGGACTAAGAATCTCATAACCTTGATCATATAAATTTTTAATTAAGCATTGTGTTAAGTCTAGGATTCGGCGTTCAATATTTGGAATACCAATTTCCAACAATAATGTGATTGCGGCATTCAAACCGAATATACCAACGGTGTTGTAGGACCCTTCTTCAAATCGTCTTGCAGAGGGTTTCTGCGTTAGGTTGTACTCTGAAAAGCTTAAATCATCAACAACACTAGCCCAACCAATATTGGTGTTAGTTAGTTGATTGAGCTTGTTTTTCGCACAATAGTATATAGCAGCACCCTCTGGGCCTAACAACCATTTATGTCCATCGGCTGAGAGAAAGTCAATATGCTGCTTTTTTACGTCAACTTCAAAAGCCCCAAGTGCTTGAATAGCATCGACAAAAAATAAGATGCCTTTGTCTCTACATATTTCTCCTATAGTAGTGATATCGTTTCGGTAACCTGATGCAAACTCAACATGGCTGATTGTAACAATCCGTGTACGTGAATCGATTTTGGCTATAATGTCTTCAACTAAGATTCGTTTATTCATTTCTTGAACTAGCCGAGTTTCAACTCCATGTCGTTCTAAGTTCCACCATGGGTATATGTTTGAAGGAAATTCGACGTTCGTCGTGACAACATTATCCCCGACCTGCCAGTTTATACCATTGGCTGTCAGAATAATGCCTTGTGTGGTGTTCTTGACGAATGCTATCTCATCGGGATTGGCATTGATGAGTCTTGCTGCGGATTGTCGACATGACTCTATCGTCTCCGTCCACATTTCGGGGTTAGTGTAACCATTTTCTGTTGCCTCTTTTAAAAAGGCTTCCATGCTTGATTGAACTTGTGTTGATAATGGCGAAACACCTGCATGGTTCAAGTAAATATATTTTTGTGTGACCGGAAAAAAGCGTCGCAGATCTTCCCAATCAAGCATTTGTTTATCCTAATTCTTTTTATAAAAAATTGTGAGTGTTGGGCGGAATTCTGGATTAGGATGTTCTCTCGAAGCAAATTTCACTGTCTCTGATCCGTCACGCAGTGCAAACAAGTGGCCGTAATTATAATCCGGATTTGCCAGCCAAAACTGGAATGCTGATGTGACGAAATTTCCTTTCCAGACATATCTCTGTTTTGGACCTTCGATTTTTGACACAGCATCAACACGATGAGAGACATCCTCTGATCCGTTATAATCACTCGGACGATCACCGTTTATCCCCTTCAACATCGCTTGTGCTGGGGGAGTGTTCCAAGTTAAATTTTGGTGGAGGCAACTATTAAAAGTGAGGTCGTTTTTCTCCGCCAAGGTAAACTTTTGTTTTCCTTCTTTCCAAGGTAGGAGAACACGTCGAACAATAATTTGCTGAGGTGTTTTAAATGCAGAATTTAGACAGTAAAGGCTAATTTCAACTGATACTATCTGTTTAGGGTTCAAGATCTGAAGTTCTTCAAAAGTGTTAAAAGTGTCGAAGGCTACAAAGAACACACTCCCAATGTTTGAACATACTAATGACGGATTTCCTCCAGCGCTGTAATTTTTCGATTGGTTTTTCATTTGGGATTTAGGTTGTATAATGATCGAAGTATCCTGTGTAGCATTTAAAGTTATTTCCGCAGTTTTTTCTGTACCAGTAAGCACATAGGTTGGCAAAAGTATTAAACAAACAAACCAAACTTGAAATTTAATTGTATTTTTGATCATTTCTTGTGTCCGTGGTTATAAAAATTGCATTTAATACATTACGTTCTTGGTGCCCAGATGGGTAGTTTACTAACTGGTCATCAACAATAAAAGTACTTGAAGATCCNCCATCAAGGTTGATTGCCTCCATGGCACCAAACCGAATTAAGATTTCAGCCAACCGATACAGTGAAAGCCCCGTGCTGTAATTNGGCTGACGCCCATCAACGACAATCAAAAACAATTTTTCTTTATTGAANCCAAGAGCNGTTCGGGGTTCATAACTCAANATGAATGATGGTGATCGTTTNCCAGGAATATGTGNCTTTTCNGCATTATAAAATCGAATGATTTCCGGGTGNATTTTACCATTTCTGATCAATCTGAGTCGTCCACCAATAGCATATTTTATATTTCCCCATTTAGGTGGTTCAAGTGAAATCCGGATTTCCCCATTTTGCCCTTCTGCAAGTTGGTTGAACAATCGCTTGCTTTTTGTGGACCGAAATGAGAGAACTCCACCGTTTGGAGGTATTAAATTGTTTCCCTTTTTACCAAAGTGTTGAATCTTGAAGCTACTCTGGTAGTTGCTAGTCACTGGTAAATTTAAGTTAGATACGACAATCTCAAAACCACGATGACTTGTGTGAGTCATATTACCCATACGCGGTGTAAAAAAAACGAGCTGATGACCATCTTCACGCCGTTGGTTAATTGCATCAATTGATAGAATGTGGTTACCTAACTCTGCTTGTGCCTGCATTTTCACATCATCAATCAGAAAAGCTCCTGTGTTTGTAACCCCAAAACAAGATACTGAATCGGTTGGTTGTGTAATTAGCTCATAGTTCTGAATGTGCAAATTTTCAAGAACTCCACCGTAGCCTCTGATATCACCCAAGACACCAAACCCTCCGTTAACTGCAACTATTACCCTTCCTTCACCACGCTGATTTCGTTTTTTTACAAGGCTCCGTACAGATTCCTTTCCAAGCACTTGATCATTTGCAATAGCCACTTCAAACGTGAGGGTTACTTCTTTTCTATCTATCTCAGCGATATATAACACACACTTTTCGTCAAGCCAATCGTAGCGATAAATGTGTAACCCACGATGAAGGCCCTGATATAATTCCGTCTGGATATTGTTAGCAAAAGGCGGTGTGGAGAGGAAGACCAAATTAACGCTTACGAGGTAGTATACTAGCTTGTAAAACTTATCTAGTTGATGCATCATCTAGGAGCATAGAGAAGAAACCTAATTGGGTTACGTTGAAAAAATTCAGCATAAAAGGAGTTTCAGAGCTTACTTGTATGGGTTACATCATTTTTCTGTTTACTCTTGGTAATTTTATTTCTCTTTCGCTTGATCTTAACACCAGCATAATTAATTGGAGAGTCAATCGGCGGTGACAATTTTTTCACTGCGACTTGTATTTTAAGAGCTGCTGTCTGGCCTAGAATTTGTGTAGCAATTGACTCTGCCAACGCTTCAAAAAGGTGAAATGACTGTTTAGTCCCAGTCTTCAGAACTATATCTACTATCTTTGAATAATCGATGGTTTCTGCTAATACATCGCTTTTACCAGCGGTGGAAAGATCAAAACTCAATTCAAGATCAACCTCATATTTTTGACCGATTTCTCGCTCTGCAGAGTAAACACCATGATATCCGTGGAAATGAATTCCTTTGATTTTTATCAAATCCATTTTTTGTAGTTCAGTTTTCCTAGGGAATACGAAAAAAGCATATGTAAACTATCATGTTCTCACTTAGAGTGGGGCGTGTCTTGAAAACATGAATGAGGGCATCGACTAACGTTTAAACTTTGCAAATTACTATCACTTACAAATTTCGTACTTTAAATACTGTAAACTAAGCCCAATTTAGATTGACTAAAGCCTAAGAAGGAAATGGCTTTCTACCAATCTTCGTCAAAGAAGGGCTGGCTTGGATAGCTATAGGTGTTTCCCTCGTAATTTTTCAGGATAATTTCCTCCTCATTTAACGATTCAATTGCGTTTGGAATGATTGCAATCTTACCGCCACCATTAGGAGCATCAATAACATAATGAGGGACACCCAATCCTGAAATGTGACCGCGGAGGCCATTAATGACTTCCAATCCCGATTCAATCGAAGTACGAAAATGGTCAGTACCATAAACAAGATCAGCTTGGTAAATATAATACGGTTTTACTCGGATTGACAGTAGTTTTCTCATTAACTCTCGCATAACTTCAGGATCATCGTTAACACCTCGAAGCAATACGGTCTGGTTTCCAACGGGAATTCCAGAATCTACAAGCATCTCGCAAGCCTTCTTCGTTTCTCTTGTTATCTCAATTGGGTGATTAAAGTGTGTATTGATGTAAAATGGATGGTTTTTCTTGAGAATTTCACAAAGATTTGGAGTAATACGCTGTGGCAATGTCACAGGCACTCGTGAGCCAATTCGAATAATTTCAATGTGTTCAGTCTCGCGCAACCTACTAACAATGTACTCAATTTTCTTATCGGTTAACATCAACGGATCGCCGCCTGAAATAATGACATCACGAATTTCAGAGTGTTTTCGAATATATTCCAGACCAATCTCAAAGTTTTGATCCGGAATTGAATATGGATCACCTACTTTGCGCTTACGTGTGCAAAAACGACAGTAGATTGGGCACATGTAATTAACATAGAATAAAACACGGTCCGGATAACGATGCGTAACATTTGGAACCTCACTATCGTGTTCTTCCGCCAACGGATCCTCAAAACCTGTAGAAATTAACTCCTTACTATCTGGGACAACTTGTTTCCAAATAGGATCATTTGGTTCTTCAATCAAACTCAGGTAGTATGGATTAATACGGATTGGAAATTCCTTGTGAACACGTTGTAATTCTTCAAGATTAGAGTTTGGAAAAATTGAATGCAGTTTTTCCGGTGTATTAATAGTATCTCGAACTAATTGTTTCCACTCTTCCATAGAAAACGGTGACCTTCATTTTTGGATATTGGGTTACTCAGCATATACTTTTTTGTTGATCAATTAGTTTTATAATTGTCTATTGTGACTTTTATCATTCTGTCATTTTGTCGGAGTTGATCAATAATTTCAATCCCAGTGACAACACGCCCAAATGATGTATATTTGCCGTCAAGGTATGGGGCGTCTCCCAAGCAAATATAGAATTGGCTACCTGCCGAGTCAGGGTTTCTTGATCTAGCCATTGAAACGACCCCTTTTTCATGCTTAGGCATTAATTTAAGCAATGCCGGGTCCTGAAACTCCCCAAAGATGTCCCATCCAGGCCCTCCAGTTCCATCCCCTTTTGGACAACCCCCTTGGATTACAAACCCAGGAACATATCGATGAAACTTGAGGTTATCGTAGAATTTCTGACCGATGAGCACAGCAAAGTTTTCAACTGTTTTTGGCGCGACCTCTGGGTAAAGTTCTATTATGATGTTCCCTTTTTCAGTTTCTAGCGTAACAGTTGGTCTGGGCTGCTGGCAACTAGTTAGTACTAAGGCAAAAAGCAATATTTTGAAGGAAGCCTGAAAGTTACGTAGCATAATATACAGAAGTTTTTTTATATACATTGTAATTAAGTAACAATTATACCAACCAAGTTTCAGGGTAGTCAAACCAAATAAAATCCAGACGGTCGGCTAAGTGATTGACTTTTATTCGAACGATTTGCTAGAATACGGAGCTTCGATTAGGATCGCAAGTTTCCCTGTGCAAGGCTGTAGATCCTAATTTTAGAAAGTTTAAAATTAAGGGGTGCCCTAAAGTGTATAGTGCGATCATACTTGCTGCGGGACTTGGTCGGAAAGCTTGGCCCTATGGTGAATATCGACAGAAATGTACGATTCCCATTGCGAATGTCCCTATTGTTCGCCGGCTGGCAAAGAGTTTAATTGATATTGGAGTCAACCAAATTATTGTTGTCGTGGGTCATCATGCTCAGCAAGTTCGAGGGGCGGTGGCTGATTTACCTGGCATAGAATTTGTCACTCAGGCCTCGGATCAAGGTACTGCCATATCGGCTTTGAGTGCAGCAGAAAAAGTTATCAATAAACGCTATTTGATTGTCTACGGTGATGTCGTAACTCCCGTGGAGAATTTTCGAGACTTAGTCCAGCGCTTTGAGGAAAGTGGTGCTGTTGCTGCAGCAATGTTGCAAAGCATTGGTCATGAGGATCCAAGCAATTGGATATGCGGTGGCATAGATGGTGATTTATTGTCTGGTACTGAAGGACATCCGCGCGGAAGTGCATATCGTCTTTGCGGTGTGTATGCAGTGAGATCTGACATGACAAGCTATTTATTGAGAAATCCTGGGATAGCGACACGAGTGCCAGTTGGTGGCATGCCGCCTCCTGAAGCTGAAATCAGTAGTTCGTTTCAAATAATGATAGATGATGGACAACAAGTACTGGCTGTTGAGACCAATCAGTTTTTTGTCGATGTAGATAAACCTTGGCACATTCTTGAGGCTAATCGATTGGTAATTGATTATTTGATGAGTAAAGTTGAAGATCATCAAATTGACTGTAGTGCTTCGATTTCAGACGCAGCTGAAATTCAAGGTAAAATTGTACTAGGCAAAAATTCAGTGATTGGCCCACGAGTGGTAATCAAAAACGGACTCATTGCTGGAGCGAACAACAATATTACCAACGGTGCGATATTAGGTGGACACGTTTTAGTTGGTAACCACTGCCGAATTAGTGACTATTGTGACATAGGAAATAGTACAGTTGGCAATCATTGTGTCATTGGGCACGGGGCAGAAATGTCAGGTGTTATGTTTGACAAAGTTTATTTATACCATTACTGTGAGATGTCAGGTGTTTTTGGGACTGCGACTGATATCGGAGCAGCAACTGTTTGTGGTACGCTTAGATTTGATGACCGCGACACAGCCCACCAGATTAATGGCCGTTACGAAGTCCCTACAGTTGGGGCAAATGCAACGTACATGGGTGATTATTGCCGAACTGGTGTTAATGCCATGATTATGCCCGGAACAAAAATAGGATCATATAGTGTTGTTGGCCCTGGAGTTATTCTCAATGAAGATGTTCCTAGCAAAACGATGATCATGGTAAAACAAGAGCTAGTCAAAAAAACGTGGGGGCCGGAAAGATATGGATGGTAATTTTATGGTTAGGTTTGAGTTCGGCTACTAATATAATTTGGCAATTCTTCAATGCATTAGTTATAAAACTGTCCAACATCTCGAGATGTTATCTTAAAGTAATTAGCTTGCCTTGATAGTTGCAAAGGAAACTTATCACTACATAACACCCCAACGTACGATGAGCGACAAGTAGAATATAAGCCACCAGCCTTTCTCTTGTCCTAATTGTTAGCAGCGAGTTCGTGGCTTTACTAAAAGCAATCGATTTACGTAAGATACTAAAGTTAATAAAATTAGCAATTTAGAATAGCAGACAGACAAAATATTGCTCAGACTTTTTCGTTCCAGTGGTTAAATTCCATTCAGCTGTTCCTCCCAAATTAGGCACCTATTTGCAGAATTTAGCGCAACTGCGAAGACTCCTTGTGCAGTAAAGCTACCAGCGCAACGATACAATCCCCATCTTCACTCACCACCATTAACGCGAAAATAAACTTCACACTTTAACATATAAAATGGATAATCCCATTTGTGCAGAAACGCCATAGTAATCGCCCTTTTTTGGTAGACATAAAGTCTCAATATCATGCGGGGATCTCTTATGACTAAAGCCATGTACTTGACCTGTAATTTTTAACATTTTTTCTGACTGCACTTTGAATACCATAAAAAAGTTAAATAGCCCTTTTCAATTCCGTTATGTTGATGGCTTAAATGCACTAAGTGTTTGTGCTTGACAGTGTTTTCGGCCAGTGCTATACTAGGCCATCTAACTGGAATTGGGAGGAATCAGATGATTAAAAACAGTATGTTCGGTACTGGGTTTATGTTTTCAGTTTTGCTTTTGCTCTTATCGAACAATGTTATAGCAGGTAGTTGGGAAGTATTACAAGAATACGATCGTGAACGCGATTATTTTGCATTTTGCTTTGTTAGTGCAACCGATGGGTGGGTTGTTGGTGAATCCCCTTTTGAATTGGACAATAAAGGCTTTATTGGATATACAACTGATGCTGGCAAGACTTGGCAGGCTTCGGATGCTACAGTACCAGAAAGATTACAAGCTGTTTACTTCTTTGACAAAAAACACGGATGGGTCGTTGGAGATAAGGGTTTAGTAATGAATACCGTAGACGGTGGAAAAAGTTGGGATGTACAGACAAGCAAGGTTGAAATCAATGATATTGGTTTATCTGATGTACATTTTACTTCCAACTCGGTTGGATATGCTGTCGGAATGGGTGAAACGATTGTTCACACGACCAATGGCGGCGGGACTTGGAAAATACTTCGTGGTGGCCAAGAAGCTGGTGGCGTAGGTGATGATGATACCAATGTTTTTAACGCCGTACAGTTTATTGATGCCTCAACTGGTTGGGTAGTTGGTGCTAGTTTGAGTCCTTCTACCGGTGGGCAAAAAACCCTGATACAGAAAACTACGGACGCAGGCAAGAATTGGGTTGATTTGCCAGTTTCAGGTGAGGACATTTTGTCGGATGTCTTTTTTGTTGATGCCTCGATTGGTTGGGTTGTTGGAGAAAATGGTGTAATTTTGCGTACATCAAATGGTGGAGAGAGTTGGGAACG
Source organism: Candidatus Poribacteria bacterium (assembly GCA_002709695.1). Taxonomy (GTDB): domain Bacteria; phylum Poribacteria; class WGA-4E; order WGA-4E; family UBA9662; genus UBA9662. The sequence continues at coordinate 60,846 of PAQF01000002.1, read as the reverse complement.
CCAGAAGAGCAATTCCCCAGAGAAGCTTCGAAGTGTTGTCTTCATTAGTAAAAATACAGGTTGGGCAGTTGGTGGCGAATTTGGCGTGAATGTCGTCTTACAAACTGAAGATTCTGGTCAGACATGGATCGACCAAAGCAGTGGAAAATTATACGTTCAGGACATCGGACAGTTCGAAAGCGATGTTTGGATAACTGGTCAAAACGGTTTTGTGAAAAAGTACAGCAAATAGCACGTTCAGGTTGAATATGTTGAATTTAGCGAAGCGGATGGACCAGTTAAGTACTGAATCTGCTTTTGAGGTTTTGGCTAAAGCAAAGATGTTGGAAGCACAAGGGAAAGACATCGTTCATTTGGAAATTGGCCAGCCGGACTTCCAAACACCGATTAACGTTTGTCAAGCTGCATTTCGGGCAATGAAAGACGGACAAACAGGCTATAGTTCTCCAGCAGGGTTACCTGCGTTTCGCGAGGTAGTCGCAGATTGGATTTCACAGACAAGAGGGGTTACAGTACAACCTGACCAGGTTACTGTAACTCCCGGTGCAAAACCGATAATCTTCTTTACTGTTCTAGCTTGCTCAGATGACGGTGATGAGGTTATCTATCCAGATCCGGGGTTTCCCATTTATGAATCAGTCATTAATTTTGCTGGAGCTAAGCCGGTACCACTACCATTAAAGGAATCGGTTAACTTTCGGTTTCGCATTGAGGATCTGGAAACGAGGGTTTCAGACCGAACTCGGTTGTTAATCATCAATTCACCCCAGAATCCAACTGGAGGTATACTCACGCAAAGTGATTTAGAAATGATTGCTGAGCTGGCTACTAAGCATAATTTCTATGTATTGAGTGATGAAATTTATTCACAACTGGTTTATGATGGTGCTCATCAAAGCATTCTATCAATCGATGGGATGCAGGATCGGACGATTTTACTTGACGGTCACTCCAAATCATATGCCATGACGGGTTGGCGTCTTGGATATAGTGTTTCCACTAAACTTCTGGCTGATCAATTTGCTAAGTTAATGGTTAATTCTAACTCATGCACAGCAACATTCACGCAAATTGCCGGAATCGAAGCAATTCAAAACTCACAGGACTTTGTCAGCCAAATGCGGCTTGAGTTTAAAACTCGGCGGGATTTTTTGGTTAAAGGATTGAATAATATTGATGGAATAAGCTGTATAATGCCTTCCGGAGCGTTTTATACTTTCCCCAATGTAACAGGTATCCCCATGACTTGTGTTGACTTCTCGGATTATCTGCTGACTGAAGCTGGGGTGGCTCTTTTGCCAGGTTCATCGTTTGGTATGTTTGGAGAAGGGTATATTCGGATGTCATATGCGAGTTCCGTTGATAATATCCAAGAAGCCCTTAGCCGAATTGACAACGCAATTTCGGGGATTAGGAGCGATTAGATTTAAATGTTACGAAAGGCTATAGCCTGTATTCCCGCGAGTACAACGAATCTTGGGCCTGGCTTCGATGTGCTTGGGCTAGCGCTTAAACTCTACAGTACAGTTTCGCTTGAGGAAATCGATTCTGACGTTATAGTTGATGTTCACGGTGTGGATCGAGATAAGATTCCTGCCAGCGTCGATAACATTGCATTCGAATCTGCAAACTATGTATTTCAAAAAGCCGGTTATCAACCAAAGGGTATCAAGCTAACAATTTCAAATGGCATTCCAGCAGTCCGTGGTTTAGGGGGTAGTGGGACTGCAATACTTGGTGGTCTATTGTGTGCAAACGCAATTTGCGGAAACCCATTTTCATCAGATCAAATTCTGGATTTTGCTATTGAACGGGAAGGACATCCAGACAACGTCACAGCCTCGTTGTTGGGAGGGCTAACAGTTTCCGTAATTGATAAGGAAAATGTTAAGACCATTAAACTAGTTCCTCCAGAGAATCTTCGTGTGGTCGTTGCTATTCCCAACTATGCACTATCAACCAAGACAGCACGGAAAGTCCTCCCACAGAATTTGGATCGTCAGTCTACAATCTATAATATAGGCAGGTCATCGCTCTTAGTCGCGGCTATTGCTTCTGGTAAGCTTGATCTGCTAAATGTGGCTATGCAAGACCTGCTTCATCAACCATATCGTGCAAAATTGGTTCCTGGATTTGAGGATGTGTGCAACTCTGCGGTGCAAGCTGGAGCTTTGAGTGTCGCCTTGAGCGGTGCAGGACCTAGCATTGCTGCTTACTGCACTGATATGGAAGATCAGGTCGCTAATGCCATGGTAGGTTCTTTTGCTAAAAATGGGTTGAATGCAATAGCCAAGGTTTTGGAAATTGATTCGGCAGGTGCAACAGTTTCTGATTCAACAGGTAAAACAGTTTCATAACATACTGAGAATTCGTATTAATAATGTCTGATTGGTATAAACAGAATATTCCTTATATCCTTCGTGAGTTGGCCACTGACCTTGAACGTGGTTTGAGCAAGGAGGAAGCGAAAATAAGAATTGATCAGTATGGCGAAAACTTAATAGATCAACCGAATCGTTTACTGTGGATCCGTAATTTCTTCGCTCAATTTCGGAATCTCACTGTTTTTGCCTTGTTGATGATAACAGTAATTCTTTTGGTTTTTAGAAATTCTGGTCAATTCAGAAAATCACTCCAACTGGATTCTTCCGGTGATGCTGTTACTATTGCTATCGTAATTGGTGGGATTCTTATGTTTCAAATTCTGTGGCGCTTTATAGAAGAAACAAAGTTGGCATTACGGATTGAAACTATTCGCAATCGATGTGAAGTAAGTGTTTCTGTTATCCGAGACGGCAATGAAACTAGAATTCCACCAACGGCAGTTGTTCCTGGCGATATACTGATTTTGATTGAAGGTGACTATATTTCTGCTGATGCACGCCTAGTAGATGCCGACAATCTAGTTGTAGACGAAAGTTACCTGTTTGGACAAGCGGCTTTGTCCGAGAAAATATCCAGTGACCTTCAAAATCAAACCCTGCGCCTTGAAGATTGGACAAATGTGGTTTTCGGTGGCACGTATGTAATAAGGGGACAAGGATATGCCATAGCAGTCGCTACCGGAAACCAACTAGTCATTAATGATTCGAATCACAAAATACCGCGTGAAATCGAGATGGAATCTGAAGCTGAAACTGAGGTTGAGGGTTATTATAAGCAGTTTCGAACTTTTGGTGTGGTTTTAGCTGTCGTCCTTCTTGGAATTTTAATGTTTCAACAACCTATGGAATGGGCAATGTATCTGATTGTTGCTGCGACTTTGATAATTGCTTCTATTCCGGAAGGTATTTGCTTAACTACTCGGCGTATCATGGGTGATAATATTTATGATATTTCTGAAAAAAATGTCTTGGTTCGCGAACCATGGAGGTTGGAGCGGTTAAGTTCCATGGATTCAATATGTGTTAATGAAGTTGGAATCTCAAGCAATCAGAATTTCACTTTGTCTTCTGTGTTTGTTGATGGTCAGTTTGTTGATCGAACAATGTGGGAAGGCTGGGTTCAGAATTCGTTACAACGAGTGGCCTCGTCAATCAACGCTCAAAACCAAATTGCGCAACCCGTCTACTATGATTTGCAGCATATACCTACTTTTCCCTGGTTATTGCTCATGGCGAGTTTGTGCGTTGAGATCGATCAGAATTATCAAAGTGGATCCGGTGCCCCCCATCTTGATAGTTCGTTATCAAATCTCGTTGAGCAAATTGGTCTAAGCCGCTACAAATCTTCGTTTGCAAATCATCAGAGAATTCCCATGGGTGCGGAAGTCCAGTTTCAATCATTTCTTTTTACTCAAGAGGACCAGAGTTTTCTCCAAGTAGCATTTGGCAACACAGAATCGATACTAAGAGCGTCAACTCATATGGAAATCCATGGTAATCAGGATGTTTTTACAAAAGATGACAAAGGGATAATTCGAGAAGTTATCGAATCATTGGAAGCAAATAGTACCATTGTTGTTTCTGTAGCACGAAAAAATTTTGTTGATCAACCTCTGCAAGATGAATTACAAAATGGCTTAACTTACATTGGACTTATTATTTTTAACTCGATTGAAGATACCGAATTGAAGAAATCGGTCAAATCTTGCTTGGATTCAGGATTCAAGGTGGTAGCTATGACGGATTGGGATCTTGAGAAATCTACAGAATTTGGGATTGACCTCGGCTTAATACAAGACCGACAATCTGCAATCTCAAAGGAAGAATTAAGTGGATTGGACGACAAAGACTTTGAATCTGTCGTCGATTTATTGCTTGTATATTCACGGCCAGCCGCGGATCAAAAATTGAATATTGTGCGAACTCTGAAGCGACGCGGACACTCCATCGGTTTTTGGGGGGTGTCCGCAGATGATTTGCAGGCAATGCGAGTTTCTGGTGTAAGTTTTGCAGCAGTTGATCAAGCTGATCAAATAACACAACACAATGCAGGATGTCTAATATTAAAAGGAGGGTTCAGCACTTTTCTTGATTTGGTGCTTTACGCTCGAAGTGCTTATGAGAGTTTAAGAGGATCTGTTCGGTGGATTCTTTCCTGTTCAATTGCCCAAATGATTACGTTGCTAATTGGTTTTGGAATATACCTGTACGATAGTAGCCTTGAAACGCCCTTGTTATTGGATGTTCGACATATTGTATGGATCCAATTAGTTATCGGTACCATGTCCTCAATTGGTTTAGGAAAGGAAATAAAAATTGGCAATTTACAATACAATAGACCTCAGCAAGTACCACCTTTCCTACCCCCCGAACAATCATGGGACATTCTAATGCGTGGAGTAATAATTGCTCTCATGACAAATGTTGCTTTTGTTGTGTCTTTCAAAACAACTTTAAGTTTGCAACTTTCACAGACTGTTGCTTGCACAACACTAGTTTTAACTCTGTTAGCTTCTAGTACCCAATGCCATCGTGGGCAGTGGGAATCACTCAAGAATCGCCTCTCAAATCCACGCTGGTTAACAGTCACGGCTTTCTGCACTATCTTACAACTTTCGGTCATTTACTTGCCATTTATGCAAGACGTTTTTAAAACAGAGAGTTTGACCGAACTTAAGCAATGGCTAGGTATTGGTTTTCTATCTACAATAATGGCTGTTCTCCCACTAAACTTAAGCCATCGTCCTAAAACCTCACCTGCTTATTGATTCAATAGCACGCTTATAATCTTCCTTTTCGTCTATATCTTGTAAGATCCGGTCGGAGTCTACCTGTATATAGTAGATGTCATCGACGTGTGTTTGCAATATCGATCTCACTCCTCCGCTGTGTTGGTCAAGTTCCAATATCTCCTCAGTGTATTGACAATCGAAAATGGCAGGATGTCCTCGCTGATCATTAAATCTGGGAATAGTGATACCATAATTATTTTCGTAGTGAGCAGCGATTACAATATCAATTAAATCAGGTGTGATAAGTGGCTGATCCACTAAAGTAATCGCAAATGCCGACGACGATTTTAAAACTGAACGAAGACCACACTGCACGGAACTAAGCATCCCATCACAAAAATTGGGATTGAAAACAATTTGTACGGGTTCGGACTTGATTGTTGATCGAATCAGATCTGCTTGGTGACCGATAACAACAATTACTTCACCTAATTTTGATTGCAACAGGTTGTCAATTACAGTTTCAATCATGGTGCTGTTACCAAAAGGTAAGAGTTGTTTGGGAGTTCCCATCCGAGTTGACAGCCCCGCAGCAAGCAGAATTCCCGTAATTTTTTCTTCCATATTTAGCTAATTTTGTTGGCAATAATTAGAATTGAGCGTATGCGAATTTACCTTAAGAAGTACCACTCCAATGTGGGACATGTTGCAAATCCTATCCATGTGTGAGAGATAAGGCTTGACCATTTTACCAACATATTTTTAGTTTTGGTTCCAACGAATGTTCTCAATGGATTTCAGGGACTTCACACACCTAAAACCGAAGTAGCGGTTTGCATCGGATGGTGCTCGATAGTTCCGGTTCGCTATTCGGAGATCGTTTTCGTCACCATGCCACGAACCTCCCCGAATGATGCGGAAAGTTCGGATTTTATCCATTCGTTGAATAACATCTTGTATGTTACCATCCGCAAATGGGTTTTTTCTGGGTAATCGAATATAAAAGTTTTGATCATATCCATCTAGACACCATTCAGCTACGTTTCCAGAGATATCATGTAACCCATAATTATTAGAAGGATACGAGCCAACTTTTACTGTTTTTCCAATTTGACGTTTATAATTTGCGTATTTTGTATTGATATCATTTCCCCACGGATAACGCCGATCAGTTACCCCCCCTCGAGCTGCATATTCCCACTCAGCTTCAGTAGGTAACCTTTTTTCCTCCCATTTTGCGTATGCCATAGCATCATGCCAAGTAATATAGAGGATTGGATGTTGATCAGTCGGCGAATACTGGCGAATTTTGGCCCAATTGGGCTTTGTATGATTTGTTCCTGAGAGAAAATCCTTGTATTGACCAACTGTTACTTCATGAGTATCCATATAAAACGCATCAATAAAAACACTTTTAACTGGCTGTTCATCTTTATCACCTTCCTGAAAAGGATCTCCTATATTGTATTCTCCAGCCGGAATATATTGCATATTTTCCGGAGCGTTTATCGACACTTCAGCTGGCAATTGATTTTCCAACAAATCAATCTGATTTTCAAGGTTTTTAATGACTAGACCCTGGTCTGTAATAATTTCAATTAGTGCAGGTACATTTTCTTTTTCTAAAACGGTAATTAGTGTTCTTAACTGTTCGGCAGATTCTTTGTGAGTTACGATTTCACTCTGTGTTTGTTTAATTTGATTCTTGAAAGATTCAACGTTTGCTCTCAGGTTTTGGATTTGTGTTTGCTGCACCAAAATTTTGGCTGTCAATTCACCAATGTGTTCTTCCTGGTCGTTACTACAACCTAGTTGCAACATGACAACGATGATAGCAACATTGAGTGACAATCTACTAATTGGGGAATGACTTAATTCCATATAATATTGCTGCCAATATTTAGAGTTTACCATTGAGGGTACCTTCATCCTACACCACATTATATGTACACTGGAGTATCTTTGATATTTAGCACTCAATTGTAAGACAGTCTACCCTGAGCAGAAATACCGCAAATTCACAAGGTTAACAGATGTTAACCTTGTGAGACTTCTTTGGTTAATTAGGTGGTTAACTAGTAGAAGTTTTTCGAAGCCTGTCTTCGTATAGGGCGAGCCAAGTAATAAAAAAATTCAATTCATTCTATATTACCTTAATGAAAAATTCAATGTTTAGTAAATGGAAGATAAAAATTAATAAATGTACAAAGTAGATTGTGCCATTATCTTAGACCAAAGCGTTAAAAAGCAACTTGAACGTTCCATGGGTTTGGGCCCGATGTTGGGGACGAAACCCAAACAGGATAACCGTCCCATCCCCATATTTCACAGAAACCAAAGCAGCCTTCTTTGATAGCAGTTCCTCTCCATTAAGCCAACCACTTTGTAGAAGATTTTTCTCTGGATACGCAACAACAACCTCATATTTGTGGTTAAATCGGGAAGGTAAAACCTCGAATGCGGGGCTGTCCCAAGTGAATATCATTCCCCCAGCAGGCATACCGTAACCTAGTTGGTGACACACGTTAACGTGTGCTCTCAAAGTCGACCCAGGACAGAAAAACTCGTCGGCCGATTTTCCGTGCAATATATCCTGAACTTCCAAGCCAAGTTGTTCGATAGCAAATTCACTTGCATGATTGAGCGCAATTAAAACCCCTCCATCTAAAACAAATTGCCTAATCGCTTTAACTCCCTGTTTAGCAATACCACTACGGTATTCCGGTGGAATGTCGGCATCTTGAGAATTATCACCTTCTTCAGGACCAATGATCATGGATGCAGAGTCACTCGGTAAGATTATCACATCTAAATTTCGTCGCAGATTCCCATCTTTAATTTCCGGGTCTTTTAATGCTTGATGTGGAAAACCAAATTGCTCTAATACTAATCGTGTCCAACCTTCATCTATATTTCCACCTCGGAATCTTCGGTAGACGCCTATGCGCAATTGCTTGACTGGAATCTGTAATGTTGGTATGTTTTTTTCCAGACTATGTAAAGATATCTCGGAATTCTGAGCTGCGGCTTTGATAAGATCAATAGGTTGAGCCTCAACCTTAAATGCACCTGGAGGAAAAGAGATACCGTCAACATTAATTTCTTGGCTGTAACGTGTCACCCTAACATCCTGTTTTAGAAGTTGGTTAATACAACGAAAGCTATCGTTGAGCCTACTATCCAAGATGTAACCGATTTTTGATTGATCGACTAATAGCTGGCTGGTAATGTTTTCAGTTCTTGTAATCAGTTTAAAAGTCGTCGTGTCCCGTTTTACTCCTCCAGTGTATTCTACTTCTACCCCCATAAACTCGGCTATAGTATCAGTCGCTGTATCATAAGGCCGATCTGGAATTTTGTCCATTCTTCTTGTTCTTGCATCATCTGGGAAAATGGTACGATCTAACAATGTTTTGATTACTCCCATTTTAGGTTGATCTAGGAATAAGACATAGGTCTTGCTCGGGTAAGTTATTCCATCGGATATAAAGTCCTTTGAGGCTTGATGTATCTCGATACCCTGCCCTAGCAGTTTATCGATAAGCTTAGTAACAGTTAAAGAATCATGCTGCGTATGCCGTATTAAGTAAGTAGTTAATTCGGTTTCATTACCCCGTTCGATTTGTCGTTTAGCTTTCAGGTAAAAATTCCATAAAATGGTATCTTTGTGTCTAGCTGCCAGATCGAGCAACCCCAAAGCGGAGATTTTTTGTTGCTCAACTATGTGGCGGAGTCGCCACCACCCTCCCTCCCACGGGTGAGGGAAATTGGTTTGTAATTTGTAATGAGGAAATCCTCTGAGTGCACCACCTTGTCCTTTTAATTGATGAGGATGGATGTATAGTGGAGTTGCCAAGTTTGTGTGTGCCGATTCTGTTAGCAAGCTGGCAATATTGTGATAATTGCCGAGCCAATGGAACCCAAGGTGACTCCAAGCTGGAAAGAGCGCAGCATTAAGTACACCAGTAATACCAGATTCTTCCAACTTATAAGCCATGTGGGCACCGTACCAGCTAATCTCTCTCCAAATTAATGGATCGGCATGTGGATGGATAGGTTCACAGTAGGGGGCAACGTACAAGCGCGCTCCATAACTCCCCATCTCATGGTGGTCTTGAAAAACCTGAGGATGCCACTCAAGAAACAGTGTTTGAGCAACATATTTTGATTCTATCAGGTTGGTCATAAAAGCGTCTCTATTGTTATCATGTCCTGCGTATTTGTGATATAAACACGGAAGCTGACAACCTTCATACTCAGTGTCAAGATATTTGTTATACCAATCAGTTACCATAATCTGACCATCCGGATTAAGACAAGGAAAAGACAAGAAAATCGTGTTATCCAGAATACGTTTGGTTTCTTCAGTTGAAGATGTTATTAGATCATAAGCTAATTCTGGAGCCATCTGTGTACTGCCAATTTCAGAAGCATGAAGTCCCATAGATTGACAAATAACTGCCTTTCCTTCATTTGCTAAACGAGAGACTTCTGTTTCAGATAGTCCACGTGGGTCACTAATTTTTGCATTTAGGTCCCGAAAATGATGGAGATTATCTAGGTTTCGCGGTGATGATATAATTACTAACAAAAACGGATTACCTTCGGTGGAAGGTCCCATTTCAACTACTTTTAGTTTTTGGCTTTCCTTATGCAACAATCGAAAGTAATCAACAATCTGATTCCAGTGGGCAATCTTACGGTCAGTTCCTAGTTGGAACCCAAAAAATTCGTGGGGAGATGTAACATTTTGAGCCATCACAGATCCTCGTTTGTAATTGTTTGATTTAGTCTAATTGAGATGCGAATATGAAAGCAACTCTACGTTTGTACTCGACTAGTTGGAGAAATTAGCTGTTACTTGGATTGGTATTGATTCTTCACTATTTAGCAAACTGTTTAATAACCCATTCTATGGATGGTTTTGCAATGCGACAATAACTTTATTGATGACATTAATTTTACCATTGTATGAATCAAATGTTCTGTCAAAAAATTGGATTAGGTACCAATGATGGTAATTCTATCTTTCACAACTTAGTAGCATCAATACTAGCCACTTTTTTTTGGCTCTTCCCCTACTCCAGCAAAAAAAAAAGTGCGCTCCATCCTTTTTAAGATTAATAATTTATCAAAAACAGACTGTTATTTAACCTAAGTTTATGGAAGTTAAGATAAAATTTGGAAATTATTTAGGAATAGAAAATGTCCCGTTACTTGCTTCTAGGTTTTGTCAATATCTCTGCCGGCAGAACACCTACTAAACTACTCTTGTAGTTTAAAAACACTTTTTTTGGAATGTTAATATAGCAAAGAAACAATAATACACTATTTCCTGCGCTTGGCTTTGACTTATTATTGAAGATATTCAACAGGGAAAGAACTTGAAGGTGAAGCTAGTAAAGTTTACAATTCTATCATCCATGGAGCTAATGATGCTCATTGTCAAACAAAACATAGTTGTAATATGCAACAGTTATAGGCTCAAGGTATAAAAAAACATTGTATTGGAGATAAGTAATGGACGATCAATTGGAAAACGCAACTTCTATTCTAGAACGTTTCCGTTTAAATAATCGAGTTGCCTTGGTCACCGGAGGTGGTCAAGGAATAGGCCGAGCCTTCGCCCACGCTTTAGGGGAAGCTGGTGCCAAGGTAGCAGTGGTAGACATAGTTAGTCACAGAGCGGAAACTGTTGCTGGCGAATTGGAAACCAAAGGTTTTGAGGCGATGGCAATAGCTGCTGATATCACGCAGGTAGATCAAGTGGAGCAAATGGTAAAAACGATTTTGGGGCATTGGGAAACCTTGACCATCTCTGTTAATAATGCTGGAATTGCTGGTTGGTTTGACAGTGAAACTATGCCGGAGATGGAATGGGATAGAATGTTAGATGTAAATCTAAAAGGCGTCTTTTTATGTGCACAAGCTGAAGGTCAAGTAATGCTCAGAATGGGCTATGGCAAAATTATTAATACTGCATCTATGTCGGCTCATATTGCTAATACGCCTCAAAACCAAGCAGCTTACAACGCTTCCAAGGCAGGTGTGCTACAACTAACACGCAGTTTGGCTGCAGAATGGGCCTCACGTGGTGTACGTGTGAACAGTATAAGTCCAGGGTATATGCGCACTGAACTTGTAAATCAGTTTATTCAACAACCAGTTGGTCGTGACAAACTCCCCTATTGGTTAGAGAGAACCCCAATGGGACGTTTGGGTGAAGTAACCGACTTACAAGGAGCTGTAGTTTATCTGGCTTCAGAAGTCTCAGATTTCATGACTGGGCATGATATGATTATTGACGGTGGGTATTGTACTTGGTAAAAATTAACTAAGGGTTCCTAATTGGGAACCTACTTCTCTTATGTTGCACGTTATTTGATATTGATTAAATAATAAATAGTTCCGCTTGATCCTGAGTAATGGGCATTATTTNTCCACAATTTTGAGTTTGGAACCAAGGAGTACTGTATAAAGAGTAGATCACAACAGTAAAAAAACTTAAATGTTAAATAGTAATTTATAGGGTATCCTTCATGTATTGGATGAAGTTTTCGGGTGGATCGAAAGGCAAAAGAATGGGATGACGAATTAATCCGCTTTGATAAATACCAAGTAGCAGGTTGAATTCGGCCAGCGATTGTTTAAGGTTAGTTGGATGAACCTTTTTTTGGTCTTCAAGCCAATCAAACATTGCTTCGGTTAAACCAATTTGCGCTATAGCATCCTCCTCTCCATAATTCAACCCCCCACTTTCGTACCCATTGTCACACGTAAACTTTTCCCAGTTTTCGAAGCGCCAATGGACAAATCCCTTAGTGCCAAAAACGCAGACGCGTTTGTGACGATTGTTAGAAGTTTCTGGTAAAACACGAGCAGCCATCTCCGGCCCAAAAGCTACAGAAGCCTGTACACCATTGGCATATTCAATTCGCGCAATAGCATTATCAGGTGAAGGCTGATCGGAATTAAGTTGATTCTTACCGGCCACCTGTCCCATCACTTTCACTGGTTTTGAATTGTCTATGTAAGAGGACACAAGCTGCAACGTATGTGGAGCTTGGTCAACAGGTGGGTTGCGTGAACTGGCTTCGATCAGCTTAATTTCGCCTATTTTTCCTTGGGTAACATCTCGCTTAAGTTCCAAATTTTTTGGATGGAAATGGAGTTGGGTGTTAACAGCAAATTTTGTTTCGCTTCTCTTAGCCAAATCGCGAATTTGACGCCAATCTTCCCCCGTTACTGCAATCGGTTTTTCGATGATTACCCCCGGAACTTTATGCTCGGAAGCAGTATCCATTAATGAGTAACGGATGAGTTGCATTGTCCCTCGAAGGACTGGGGCCGTGACAATATGAAGAAGGTCAGGCTTTTCCTTTTCCAGCATTTCGTGTATATCAGTATAACGCTGCCCGATTTCAAACATATCACCGAATTCATGCAACCTTTCTTCATTCATGTCACAGATTGACGCCAGGGTAGCAACCGGAATATGCTGATATGCTTTGGCGTGCGCACGTGCGCGACCACGGCATCCTAGAATTGCAGCTTTAAACATTCACACCTCCTCCAGATTAAAAAAGATAATTTCAATCCTAAACTAGAATCAAGATTGCGTTAAATGATCTGTTTGCTATTGAACTTCTTGCAAGTGCTACGATTCTAAACTTATTGTTTTACAACCTCAATCAGTGATGTTTTTTTCATGTCCAATGCTTTTTCCAGTGTAGATTGGAAATTGGACAAGCCTTCCACTCGAAACCCAATCGCACCAAATGATTCGGCAAACTTCACAAAGTCAGGGTTAAGCAAATTAATACCCAAGGTTGCCCCAAATTGCTTAAGCTGCCCTCCTTCGATAGAAGTCAATTTATTATCGTTGACTACGATGATCACAATCGGTAGATTATATTTGACCGCTGTAGCTAGATCTGGGCTAGTCATAAGAAAACCTCCATCTCCAGCAATCGCGACCACTTTGCGATCTGGATATGCGATTTGAGCTCCTATAGCAGATGGCAAGGCGAGCCCCATACTCACTGAAATCGGTGAGTATATAAATGTACCAGGGTGGTAAACCCAAAAATGGGGTAATGCCGAATAACCATCAACATGGACATCAACGGCTAAAATGGCATCTCTAGGCATAGTCTCCCGCAGATCTTCGATTAATTGAGGGCGTCCATTCGACTCAAACTGTTGACGCAGTTGATTCGTCCTTTTTCCCCACCCATCTTGTCGTGGTTGATCATGAAGCCCTTGATTCAATTGTTTTAAGCAAATTTGGACATCAGCACAGATACCAACTTGCGCTGTATACTCTTTGCTGATTTCAGTTGGATCAGCATCAACTTGAAGTAACGGTTGTTTAATTTTCATTGTCCAATTTCCAGTTTCTCGGTAGACGAAGCGTGTTCCTAGTGCGATTATTAAATCAGAGTGTTCGATAGCTTTCCGGGTAACGGCACTTCGGAACACACCTAGGGCAAAGGGTGAATCTTCGGAGATACACCCTTTGCCCATGGCCGTTGTAGCAACAGGGGCATTAAGGAGTTTTGCTAACTGTTCCAACTCGGTAGAAGCTCGGCTATGATTGACACCACTACCAGCTAGAATGAACGGACGTTTAGACTGCTGAATTAGGTCTAAGGCTTTTTCTAAACTCCCTGCATCGGCAACAGGCTGAAGTCCATTATTTCGAATCGGAATTGCCAGATCAGCTTCGGCAGTTAGTGCATCTGTTGCCAGCTCAATCAGCGCAGGTTTGGGCCGTCCTGAACGCATTGCACCAAAAGTGCGATTTACCGCTCCAGGAATTTGATCTACAGTTTTTACTATCTCAATATGCTTGGTAATTGGAGATAAGAACGTTTTTTGATCAAGCCCATGAAAACTTTTGCTAGGGTCTTTTTGGTCTAGATGTGACGAGTTTTGTCCAGTCACTAGTAGCACTGGTGAATTGGCAGTATAGGCTTCTCCTAAACCTGTCGAGGCATTCGTACTACCGGGGCCAGGAATGGTTAAGCAAACACCAATGTCGCCCGTTGACCTAGCATACCCGTCGGCCATAAAGGCCGCACCACCTTCGTGGCGAACCACGTAGTGACTAATCTGTTCACGACTTTCGTAAAGTGATTCGTAAACAGGATTCAGATGCCCCCCAGGCATTCCGAAAATGGTCTTAACTCCTTGCGCTTTTAAGCATTCAACGAAAATTTCTCCTCCTGTCACAGAGATGCCTCCTTTCTTTAAATCCAACTTTGATTAATCAAAGTTCGCCATTAGGCGTAAAAGGACAAGTAGTTAATCGTTTCGTGTTGTGTCAGGGCATTTTTTCTGCAGTATCTCTGAGACCCTATAACTACACCATTTTTTACTTAGTAAAATTACTAGATAAATACCAGACAAATAAGGCTTTTCAATTACCAAGGTTTCCGAAGCATAGATGCTAACCTTCGGTCACAAACGACACATCGGTTTTCTCAAGAGATATGGCTCACTCTCCAATTAACGAAGGCAACGATTTCACTCAATCTTAATTGAAAAATCAGCAACTTTTGGCAGGTGGTACAAGGATCCATCAAGCAGGACTCTGAAAGAATTGATACCTAATGAGCATTCTTAATCTAATTCGCCTACGGAACAGCCACAGCATCCCATCTTCCTCGATCCTCATGTAATTTAGAATGATTTTGCGCCTTGCCTTTGATATCTTTAAAGGATATGCTAGGATACGTCCATAGTCTATCACGAGTATTTCAATTTGGCAAATGAGTATTAGGGCACACGGTTTTCTGAGAAGGCTATGATGCTTAAAAGTATGATGGTGTCTCGGAATTAATCCATAAGTCCTATATAGGAGGTTAGAAACAGAATGCATGTCGCAATAGGGCAATTTAGTGAGTTGACGGATGAGAGGTTAACTTTTGCTGAGCAACTAGGAGTATCAGGGGTACAACTCAATACACCAGCAATTCCTAGTGAAAAAGGATATTGGCAGTATTCCCACCTGAAATCTCTCAAAGACAAAGCAGAAGACCGTGGCTTACGTTTGGAAGCATTAGAAAACGTTCCTATTCATTTTTATGACAAAGTTATGTTAGGTTTGCCTGGCTGTGATCAGCAAATTGAAAATTATCAAAAAACAATTACTAACATGGGTAAAGCTGGTATTCCTATTCTAGGTTATCATTGGATGCCGAATGGAGTTTGGCGAACCCCACCGGTAAGCGGACGCGGGGGAGCAGCGGTTACTGCATTCGATGCAGATTTGATTGATGTACAACCGTTAACAGCTGGAGTTAGAAAGCTCGATATGTTGAAAGGGAACACAATTAGTCATTCGGAAATGTGGGAGAACTATATTCGTTTCATGGAAGCGGTTGTTCCTGTCGCTGAGGAATCAGGAGTCAAGCTAGCACTGCACCCAGATGATCCCCCTATTCCTATGCTTGGTGGTGTTGCTCGGTTGTTTTATGAACCCGGAGGGTTTCAACAAGCATTGGATGCTGTGCCAAGCCCAAACAGTGGTCTTGATTTTTGCATGGGTTGTTTCTCTGAAATGGGGCCTGGAGTGGTTGAATCTATACGTCACTTTGGTCGTATGGATAAGATTTTTTATGTCCATTTTCGGGATGTTCAGGGACATGTTCCATGTTTTCAAGAATGCTTTATTGGTGAAGGTAATGTTGATGTAATTGATGCAATGCGC
This sequence comes from Candidatus Poribacteria bacterium, assembly GCA_002709695.1. Taxonomy (GTDB): domain Bacteria; phylum Poribacteria; class WGA-4E; order WGA-4E; family UBA9662; genus UBA9662. The sequence goes on along the minus strand of PAQF01000002.1, from coordinate 45,016 downwards.
ACGCTGAAAGAAGTTGGGTTCTCTGGTTTCATAATCGACGATCATGTTCCAGACATGATCAGTGACTCAAATTATTCCGGACGAGCACACGCAACTGGCTATATTACAGCTTTAGTGGATGCAGTAATGAAATTGTGTTAGTCAAGCCAATTTTTTTCGAACTGTTCTAAAAAAATTTGGATTCTGCCAACTGACGAATTGCCTAGAGACGTGGTTTTGGTCGCCTTGCCTTTTTTAGTTAACGTGTTTCCACTATATATGCTACGTGTTAAAAGCCGTTAAAGACTAATTTTCCTATAAAAGAGTCGAACCCCGAAGAGTGACTAAATTATGCCTGGTTCAAATCCGAAAGTTTGGTGAAAATCCGAAAATGGTTACGATGATAAATAGATTTCTCCCCAAAGACATACCACGCTGTTCTCGTTTCTTATGTTTTGTCAAGTAAAAATTGAAAATTAGTTATCATAAAAAAACAGTGGTTTTAGAAATTAGGAGGCCTAAGGGAAAGTGAACCAGAATAACATAATCGTTGTTGGTACAGGGGATTACTATGTTCGCGTACTTTCTCGTGTGCTTAGTTTGTTGGAGAAGGAAAATTTTGCCAATGTTATTGCAACAGTTGATATAGTGAAAAGACGTAGAACAGAACATTTAACTGAGGTGGAACACCTGACCAGAAAAGATGGACAAAAATTGAGTTCGCTGTTGTCAAATTACACTAAGTTTAATCCAATAGTATTTTTGGGGCATGCTAACCTACTTCACACTCCAGATGCAATAGATCTGGCAAAAAACGGTTATCGTGTCATCATTCAGAAACCATACTGTATTGATCATCTGCAGTTTTTCGATCTCTCCTCAGAAGTACGAAATAATACATTAGGAATCTGTATGTTAGAATCCTGCCAGACATGGAATGCTGTACTTTTGGCATTCTTATCTGGAAACATAAAGGAATCTGTTTTTGGGTCGCTCGGAGATTTTGGTCATCTCTACTGTAACTCATATGAAGACCCTCTTTGGTTTTGGGGAAGGATTGAGGAATTGATTGGTTCTCCTAGATATATTCAATCGAATATCCTTGAAGGATCAGATGAATTCGGTAGATTAGACCACCGTGGAAGTCACCTGATAGATGTTAAAAAAGGGGGCGGTATGATTCAGGATCTGGGGTTACATGCAATAGCACCATTGCTAATGCTGGAGAATTATCTAGGCCAAGTTACAGACAGCAATTTTAATGGAACTGTTAGAGTCGCCAGATGTCAAGAGTACCTTGATATGATCCAAAACCATTTCGAAATACCCAAGGAACGTATAGGTGAAACCTATGCAGAAATTCAATTCACGACACAGATTGGTATCCCTATAACAGTGCTGGTGGGAAAATATGTGCTGGGGAGGAACGAGAGAAATATAGTAATTGTAGGAGATCATGGTGTCTTAAACTTTGACATGACCCAGATGACGGCTTCAGTAACTACTAACTATGGTTCTACTCAACATCTTTTAACACTTCAGGATTTACCTCCAGTTCAGTATCCAACGATCAAGAATGCAGTTAATGAACTTGAAGGTAACAGTGTATTGATGTTTGATTCTTCTGCTAATAATTTAAGAGCTCAAGAGTTCATTCTGAACATCTTGCAGGCGATTCGTTATAACCAAGAGATGCCGGTTTATTCTCAGTATTCGGAACCAGCGTGTATAAGTAAAGGATTTAGTATTCCAGCATCCTCAACAAAGTCATAAAAAGAGTCAAAAGCAAAACCAGTAACAAAAAATTCTGGACTTTCCTTTTTCCCTACTTCTTGCCTCCTTAGCTGGCGTAGCGATATTCTAAATTGGGTGTGTTTAAAAATGTTTTCGGAGTAGAACTCGGTTTTCAATAGCCAGCGGTGAAACCTTCAGTTTCCAGTCAAGTCGTGTTCGTGATTGGGATTTATTCTTCTTATTGTAATTCTTGGTTGCAATCCGGGCGTCGACAGCACTGACAACGTGATTAAACATAACTAATCCAAGGAAAACTTTTGCACGTTCAAATTTTTCGTTGGCATTATTCCTAAGATCAAACGCAGTTTGCCGTTGTCTAGATGGCGGACCATTTTTACCTTGCCCTTTTGTTTCATCTTTGTGAAGTTCTAAATCTTCCCAGTACCATAGTCCAACTCTTTCAAGGGTTCTCAATTGTTGCACGTCAATTCTCTGTAGTTGCTCAAGGATTTGTGTTTTGTTAAGACCATTAATTAAACGATATTTTTCTTCGATTTTTACTGTGTCAGCGTTGTAAATATTTCGCCAATTTGAGAATTCTGTTGCGTGTTCAAAGTCTTCCACAGGATCCCATTTGTCAAAAGCACACGGAACTTCAATGCGCTCACCAGAAGTACTATGAACAAAAGAGAAGGATTCTAGATTACCACCACAACCTCCGTCGAAACGAACATACGTCCGGACCTGATCACGGTAGTGATCACGATCATTTTTTGCGTTACCATGAATTATATAATAACTAGTCAGTAAAGCCATCTCAGCAACGATCATCCCATAGCCTCGTTTTGCTTTACTGTAAATCTGACCGTAACCTGGAATAAGCAACGAGTATACAAACGCGAGATTCGGGTTTTTGGGCACTTCGGGCTCTATACTTTTTGGCCGAGCAAACAAGGCTGGTTTCTGATTTTTAACTGCACTGATTAGGGGAGGTGATGATTGGTTTATCAGGTGGTCGTAGAGATTGGGTGCTGCAAACACACTTAAGGAAAAATTCATTGATGATATGATAGCAATCCAAGTAATGTATTTCATTTAGATTCCTTCTCACTAAAAGATAAATTTCAACGCGACGACATTTAAACGTTTGTTATATGGTCCTCCACCGGGGATTTGAGCGTAGTCGAGCTGGCCGAAGTAAACACGAAAACCCAGTCCGTACGTTAAATGGTCGGAAAACCCAGGAAGATTTATCCCCGGCTCTTTTTTATAACCAGCACGAAGGAAAATCAATTTGCCCAGTGAATATTCAACGCCAAAGCTTTTATGCAAATGTCTCCACTCTAAGGCGTGTAGTCCAACACCGCGTTCTGACATCAGTTGGCTACGTGTCATGTTAGGGTTTTGCTCAAGAAATACTTCGACACCTTTTTCGTCGTCTTCTCTTAGTTTATCAATTTCCGCTGTCAAATCGGCTACAAATCGCAACTTGTGATATTCGACATTAAGTAACGTTATCGCTGCCCCCGACCTAAAGACACGAGGTAGTGGATCACTCTGGTTTTCATCCTTGAACTTAATTCGAGTTCCCCAATTCTGTATTGTCGCGGCAACACGAATTGGAAGCGGAGCACTCGGAAAGTTGTACTGTATACCAAAATCGATGGCATAGGCACGTCCACCATATTGTGCAAGTCTCTGACGTATGATTTTCCCGCTGATCCCTGCAGCTAACCCCTCTGAAAGCTGGTCAGCGTAAGACAGTGAGAGTGCCCAATTTGTACCAAGGTGTTCTTCACGAAGCACTTCAGGTGAATCCGTGGTTACCTGAATTGTTCCTTGGCCTTGAACTTGAAGGCTAACCCCAATTGTTCCAGCATCTTCAAAATGTGAGGCTCCTGCGAAAAGTGCGTAGTATAAACCTTCACTCGCATCACCAAACAGGTCCTTGTAGTCGGTATAAGAAAGGATTGTTTGTGTTTCCTTCAACCCACTTAGCCCACTTGGATTCCAAAAAGTACTGATTACATCTCCTTCAATAGCAGAAAATGCATCACCAAGCGAAGCTGCACGGGTTCCTCCTCCCAAATTTAGAATTTGCGCCCCCGTTCGACCTGCACCAGCAAAGATCTCAGTATTCATGAAGAAACTGATAATCAAGGAAATCATTAAGGGGATAAGTTTCTTTTGTTGCCTCATTCTTAGGATCTCCGTATAATTTTTGAACATAATTGTTTTGGAATCCAATTGCCGACTGCTCAAAACGTCCTAGGTTTTCGTAAAGTTTACATTTAATTGATATTGTCCATGTCAAATGTAATGGGTATGTAGACGTTGAGTAACACTTCAGCAATATCGGTGTTATGAAATTATCCCAATTTTTTGAGCCTTTATATGCTAATCGCTTTTGGTATATGTTCATTGAGTAAGCAGTAGCTGTTTCGTTGTTTAAACATAACTAACAGTTAAAATTGAATTGAGGTTGTATGAGAAAAGGTCTTCTCCTTAGTATTACGTCTGGATTTTTGCTTATTTTAGGTAATGCGGGTGTTGGTTGGTACCCGCTAACGTGGATATCTATTGTTCCCTTGATTATCGCAGTTAAAAAAGCTAAAAAAATCAAATCAGTGTTTTTTTTAGGTTATCTGAGTGGTTCTATACATTTCTTAGGAACAATATACTGGATCGCTTTGCTATATCCGTATGCAAATACAGGTTGGGCTATCAGCGATGTTTTTGTAACTATTATCCTTTACCTGCTCCTGTCTCTATATCTTGCGATTTACCCTGCCATCTTTTCGGTGGTGTTGAATCAACTGAATTGTTCAACTTCGCTCACAATATTCGTATCAGCGACTGTTTGGACAGCATTTGAATGGATCGCGAGCTGGTTGATGACCGGGTTCCCATGGGGAAGCCTAGGTTATACCCAGTGGGAGAATCTAGCTGCAATTCAAATATCATCAATATTTGGTGTCCATGGTGTAAGTTTCGTGATTATTTTGTTTAACACAATAATAGCAGAACTTATCCTCGTTGGAGCAAGACTTCGTGCTCAGATCAAGCATATTGTTGCGCCATTAACGATTGTATTTCTTGTGTTTGTTTTTGGTTGGATAGTTATGCTTCCAACTGAACTTTCAAATGTCTCGAAAATCAAGATTGGTATTATACCCGGTAATGTCCGCCAAATTGATAAATGGAAACAAAAAAATTTTGATACTATCTTTCGCAGATATCTCAACCTAATAAAGATAGTGAGTGACAAACATTCTGATTTAAGCTTCGTTGCTCTTCCTGAAACAGCAATTCCTAAGGCTATTTTTTATAATCAGAAAAATGTGTATCAAATGGTATTGAAACAACTTCTGAAAGATAAACAACTTAATTTGTTAGCAGGTACACCTCACTATACTGCAGGTAAGGCCTACAATAGTGTGTTTTTGCTGAACCCAGACGGCAATCGGACAGGCACGTATTCTAAGATGCACCTTGTCCCTTTTGGAGAATATACTCCAATAGCCAGTTTTTTCCCGGATCTGATCCAGGAATCTGGTTGGGAAGCAGGTAAATCGTACGATGTTTTTCCAATTCCTTCGACATCAAACCTAAAAATGGGTGTGGCTATTTGTTATGAATCATCCTTTCCTAACCTCGTTCGACAATTTGTTAAAAAAGGTGCGGTCATGATGGGTATTTTAACCAACGATGCATGGTTCGAAGGAACTTCAGCCCCTATTCAGCACCTTTCAATGTCACCCTTTCGCGCTGTAGAAAATCGTGTGCCCGTTTTTCGTTGCGCAAATGGTGGGATTTCATGTATAATTGACGGATTTGGCCGAGTCTTGGAAACACAGATATTACCTGAAAATCAGGATGGTTTTCTCATAAACAGTATTACACTGGAAAATGATAAAAAGAGAACAATCTATACTCTCTATGGTGATTGGTTCCCAATTACCTGCTTTATTATAAGCTTGGGTTTGATCGCAAATCTCTTATATCAGTATAGAAACAGAGGAAGATCTGGTTGAAGACGCTACTCATAATAGCTGATGAGTCGTCACACGCTTTACTGAAAAAGACGTTGTTGTCTCAAGATGATGAAGTTATCGTTGCAACTGATTTGAGTACAGTTCGTCGTGCCTTGATTGAAACGGAGTTACCTGCCATTGTGTTGTTTGACTCCAACCAAAAAGTTGAATTAGTAGCAGTTCACCGAGAAATTCGTCGAAAAAAAACAGATTTTCCTTTATATATGTTGGCGTTGGTGGATGAAGACCAATTAGTTGATTTGATGCTTATGGAAGGTATTGACGATTGCCTGCGAATGCCTGTTTATGGATATGAACTGGAGGTGCGCCTAAAAGTTGCAAAAAAAATTCTTGATCTTCAGATGGAGTTGATGAATACTCAAAAGGAACTTCGGTACACAGCCCGCCACGATCTAATGACAGGCCTCCTCAATCACAACGAAATTATTAGTGAATTGCAAAGACGACTTGGCCTTCTTGGAAATAGGGGGAATTGTGTAAGTATTGCTATGATGGATCTTGATGATTTTAAGCACACAAATGATACGTACGGCCATCTTGCTGGAGACGAAGTTCTTTGTCAAATTTCACAGAAATTACTAAATCTTACCAGACCAGTTGATTTCGTTGGGCGTTATGGTGGTGATGAATTTCTAATTGTGCTAAACAACTGTAATGCTGAGGGGGTATTCCAATTAGCCGAGCGCATCAGAGTTACGGTGGAAGAAGATTTACTACAGATTCTAGGAAGCAAGGTTGATATTACAATGAGTTTTGGTGTAGCCACAGTGTGCCAAGAAAATGAGAATGCGTTAGACCTAATTAGCAAGGCAGATGTAGCACTTTACGAAGCTAAGAAGGATGGAGGCAACAAAGTACGGGTTGCTGAAAACAGGCCATCAGCGAATTCGAAAATTGAGGGAGAAGATAAAAATGCTGACAGATCTACAGACTGAAATTGAAGCAACTTCGAGTCGTTTGATTGAAATACGAGGTTATCTTTGACTTAGATAAAAAGGGAGAAGATCTAGAACGCCTCGAGAAACAGGCAACAGATACCGATTTTTGGAATGACTCTCAAGTCGCTCAAAGAGTAACACAGCAAATCTCACGGTTGCAAGATGAAATTGAAGAGTACAATAAAATCGGTCGCCTCCTTGAGGATCTACAAGTCTTAATTGAATTGGCACTCGAAGAAGATGAGGAAGGTTTAGCCGACGAGATCAAAGATAATTTACATCAGGTTACTAATCAAATAGATCACCTGGAATTGAAGATCATGCTTGCTGGCGAGCATGACCATAGTAATGCAATTATCAATATTCGTCCTGGAGCTGGTGGAACAGAATCCCAAGATTGGGCACGTATGCTAATGCGAATGTATTTGCGTTGGTGTGAGCGGCAAAACTACAAAACTGAAACTCTTGAATTAACTCCTGCTGAAGAGGCAGGAATTAAGAGTGTTACCATTCTTGTCAGTGGCGACCCCGCATTTGGCTATCTTCAGGCTGAAGCAGGCATTCACCGACTTGTCAGAATCTCACCTTTTGATTTTAATAATCGCCGTCATACCTCTTTTGCTTCGCTCTCCGTTACTCCTGAAATTGATGATAACATTGGGGTAGAAATTAATCCAAGCGATATACGAATTGATTTCTATCGTGCTGGAGGCGCTGGTGGACAACATGTTAATACTACCGATTCTGCCGTGCGTATTACACATGAACCGACCGGTATTGTTGCGCAATGCCAAAATGAGAGGTCTCAACATAAAAACCGTGAATTGGCTATGAAAGTTTTGAGATCTCGACTTTACGAACATTATCAAGCAGAGCAACGCAAGGAGATGGAACAACTTCAGGGTGTTCGACCAGACATAAATTTTGGAAGCCAGATTAGATCTTATGTCATGCACCCATACCGATTAGTCAAAGACGCTCGAACTGAGGTTGAAACAGGAAATGTTGATGCTGTCTTAGATGGAGATTTGAATGTGTTTATTGAAGCTTATCTTAAACTTAAACAGAAAAACTAGGGTTTTAAAAGGATTTTAAATTGGAAAATATTAGTGATGTTATGCGACAACGCCAAGCGAAAATTGACGAGTTGTCTCAACTTGGCGTGGAACTATACCCGCATAAATATTCTCCTGACCATACTTCAGCCGAAATTCTCGAGAAATTTTCCGAGGTAGGAAATGAAACGGATGAGACACAATCCGTTATTATTTCTGGACGTATTATGACACGTAGAGATCATGGCAATAGCGGTTTCGCACATCTCCAAGATGGTCGGGGCCAAATCCAGATTTATGTGCAAAAAAATAACATTGGAGTTGAAACGTACGAGATTTACAAAAAACTTGATATTGGCGATTTTATTGGCGTGTGTGGTAACGTTTTTCGAACTCGAACGGGAGAGATTACAGTTTCCGCTCGTGACGTAGTACTCTTGTCAAAATCGTACCGACCATTACCTGAGAAATTCCATGGTTTGCAAGACAAAGAAACACGCTATCGCCAGCGCTACGCTGACTTAATAATGAATCAAGAAGTCAAGGAAGTTTTTATTAACCGATCAAAGATTATTCAGACAATGCGTGACTTTCTGAATAATTTGGATTATCTTGAGGTTGAAACGCCCATCCTTCAACCAATCTACGGTGGTGCTAACGCTCGACCATTCACTACATATCACAACGTACTTGATATTCCACTTTTTTTACGAATAGCGAATGAACTATATTTGAAACGATTAATTGTTGGAGGTTTAGACAGAGTTTACGAATTTGCTAAGGACTTTCGCAACGAAGGTATGGACCGTGACCATAATCCTGAGTTCACTATGATTGAACTATATCAGGCTTACGCCGACTATAGGGATATGATGGACTTGACAGAAAATATGATTTCCCATATTGCCAAAACTGTTTTTGACGAGGTTGAGATCGGTTGCCAAGGCACACTAATTTCATATATGCCTCCATGGAAACGTATGACTATGGTTGATTCTATCAACGAAGTAGCAGGGATCGACATTGAGGGGAAAAGTGATTTTGAACTTGTTGGTATTCTGAAGGGCTTGGGGGAAGATGTAGAAAACGATAGCGCCCGTGGAAATTTAATCGCCGATTTATTTGAGGTTTTAGTCGAACCTAAATTAATTCAGCCGACTTTTATTTTTGACTATCCGATCGAAGTGTCACCTTTAGCTAAGAAAAAAAGTGGCGATGAGCAGTTTGTCGAACGCTTTGAGCTTTTTATTAATGGGATGGAGATCGGTAACGCCTTCAGCGAATTAAACGATCCAATTGATCAACGGAAACGATTTATGGAGCAAGCTAGCAAACGAGAGTTAGGAGATGAGGAGGCGTTTATGATGGATGAGGACTATCTCCGCGCATTGGAATATGGTATGCCTCCTACAGGTGGGTTAGGTATTGGTATCGATCGTTTGACGATGCTCTTGACTGACCAAGGTTCGATCCGTGATGTGATCCTTTTTCCGCAGATGAGACCAGAGCGTTAATGGGTTTAACTAGAATCCTTTACTCATTTGAATGGTTAGTTTCTTCTAGGTATTTAAGGTCAAGACGCAAGCAATCCTTTATTTCGATCATTAGCCTTATTTCAGTTGGCGGCGTTGCAATTGGTATTGCCACAGTTATTTTGGTAATATCAGTGATGAACGGTTTTGAACAGAGTTTGAAAGATAAGTTCCTTATTAACCAAGCACATGTCAATGTGAGATCGACAAAAGGGTATTTTAATAATTATCAGGAGCAAATTGATAAAATACAAGGAATTGCCGGTGTTGTCTCAGCGTCTCCTGTGATTTATAGCCAGTTAGCAATTCAGCCGAAGAGATCAAAACGAATTGAAGGTACGATTTACATTAAAGGTATTGACCCCATTTTAGAAAATGACGTAACTGGGTTTTCAGGGTTTGTGGATGGATCTTTCGATTTCCACGATTCTGCCCTTCTGGAGGACGTACGTCACCGGAGTTCTCAGCGTGAGACAATCAAAGGTGGCATTGTCTTGGGTTCTAGTGTGGCTAGTCGACTTGATATAAACAGAGGTGACGTTTTGCGACTTATCTCTAAGATGGAACCCAACCCAGCTAATCCGAGTACTTTTTTTGCTGATGTGAGTAATTTTGTTGTTATTGGTCTCTACGAATCTGGAATGTTCGCTTATGACAATGCATTTGGCTTCATCTCACTCGAAATAGCGCAAGATCTTTACAACCAGAAGAATCATATAAATCTGATCCAGGTACGAACAACTACTCCAGAGATTGCCAGCACAATAGCTAATAAAATTCGTCGGGAGATAAAATTTTCCAATTCAGGACTCTATTCTGTTCCAAGAACCAGTACTTGGGTCGAGTCACACGCGGCCCTTTTTGAAGCTATCCAGTTGGAAAAATTGGTTACAGTCATTATTGAAGCCTTGATCATTCTTGTAGCCTCTTTTAATATTGCTAGTACATTGATAATGATGGTGATGGAAAAAACGCGTGAAATTGGCATTCTTAGATCAATGGGCTCTTCGAAAATGAAAATTCTGATTATATTTGTTTTGCAAGGTTGCATTATTGGTTTTCTCGGCATTGTTTTAGGTAGTGCACTTGGCATTGGAATCTGTGTCCTTCTTGCCCTAGAAGTTGTTCGTCCTTCACGGTGGTTTGCTTTGTTGATTTTTGTCCCCATTTTCTTGCAAGTTGCAATCGCACTACATCAGACAATTCGTAGATCTAGGAGCTTAAAGTTCGCCATTAGCCTGCTCTGGTTAGGAATAATAGCGTTTGTTCTTTATTGCCTTGTACAGCCGATTCAAATTAACAGTGAAGTCTACCAACTTAATCGACTGGCGGTTAAAATTGACTGGTTTTTTGTCGGGGTTATCAATTTCTCCTCCTTTTTCATTTGTTTGTTAGCAACACTTTATCCTGCATGGCAAGCGTCAAAATTAAATCCAGTCGAGGCTCTGCGTTATGAGTAATCTCATTCGTGTGGAGAATCTACATAAAACGTATGTGGATGCCACTTCCGATGATATTACAACTCCAATAGAAGTTCTAAAGGGAGTGGATATAGAAGTTCAACAAGGGGAGATTCTGGCTATCCTTGGTAAATCGGGCGTTGGAAAAAGTACACTTTTGCACCTAATTGGCGGATTAGACAGACCAACTAGTGGAAGTGTTTTCTTCGAGGACCGAAATATCCACGCATATAGTGATCGGAAGTTGGATCAGTTTCGAAATTTAGAAGTTGGCTTTATTTTTCAGTCCCACCATCTATTACCTGAGTTTACGGCACTCGAAAATATCGCAATTGGTGGTTTGATCGCAAGAAAGAATGTTTCGGAAACTTATAGCTCCGCTAACGAGATTCTAGATTATGTTGGTCTAGTTGACCGATCCAATCATTATCCAAGTGAACTTTCGGGAGGGGAGCGTCAACGCATTGCTATTGGACGTGCGTTGATTAACCAACCGAAAGTGATTTTGGCAGATGAGCCTACCGGCAATTTGGATAGAAAAACAAGCGCTGATATCTTAGATCTGTTGTGGGATCTTAATGATCGTTTGGATCGAACGTTGATTCTGGTAACGCATGATCATGGTCTGGCACAAAGGACAGACCGCATCGTTCATATCGTTGACGGCAGAATAACAGATCAAAACCAGATTGTCGAAACATAGAAATAAAGTGAGTATATATTATAAAGGAGACCTCTAACCTATGAAGGTCTATATTGATGGTCAATTTTTTGCTAAGAATGATGCTAAGATTTCGGTTTTCGATCACGGCTTGCTTTACGGCGATGGTGTATTTGAAGGAATCAGATCATACAATGGCCGCGTATTCAAATTAGATGAACATCTCAAGAGATTGTATGAGTCAGCTAAGGCTATATTGTTAAACATTTCTCTCTCTATTGAAGAAATGGAAGTTGCAGTATTAGCTACACTTCGCGAAAATAATCTCCGGGATGCATACATTCGTCTAATTGTCACGCGTGGAGAAGGAGATCTTGGACTTGACCCCGATAAATGTACCAAACCTTCGACTATCATTATTGCTGATGCCATTGAACTTTATCCTTCAGAATTCTATAAAAATGGGCTTGAAATTGTCACCGTTGCAGCCACACGGAATTATGCAGAAGCTGTGAATCCACGTATAAAATCACTAAATTATCTTAACAATATTCTGGCCAAAATTGAGGGCAAACTGGCTGGTGTCGTTGAGGCACTCATGCTAAATACTGCAGGGCAAGTAGTTGAGTGTACCGGCGACAATGTGTTTTTTGTTAAAGACGATATTATTGTAACTCCACCCACGCATGTCGGCATTCTGGAAGGGATTACACGCAATGCTGTTATTGATCTCGCGCGTGAGCGAGATTATACAGTTGAAGAAAAAGTCTTTACACGACATGATTTGTATATGGCAGACGAATGTTTTTTGACCGGAACAGCCGCGGAAGTTATCCCGGTTGTTATGATTGACAAACGTGTAATTGGTGAGGGGATACCAGGTACAATTACACAAATTCTTATGGATAAATTCCATCAACTTACTCAGGTTATTGGCACCCCAATTTATTAGGAATAGAATGCGGAAAATCACAATTACTTTCATTTTGTTTTTTGCTAGCCTCTTCGGTTATTCTCAAGAAACTCCGAACATTGAAGATTCCCAAAAGAGTGAGAATCCCCTAAGTGTAAAAAGAATATCCTTTCAAGGTTTAGCTAAGGTTCCTGAAGATGTACTTCGCTCAATCGTACAAACAAAAATCGGTCAAGAAATAGATCCGGATCAACTATCGAAAGATATTAAGAACCTATACAAAGATACTGGGCTTTTTTCTGACATTTTTGTCGATGTAGGAACTGCGGAAAATGGAGGATTGAATGTAATATTTAATGTTAAGGAAAGCCCAAAGATTGAGGGTCGAATAAATATCATTGGTAACGAAAAAATCAAGTTTGGCAAAATCAAGGAGGCAATCACATTAAAATCAGGTGAGATCTATAACCCGCGTCTCAGTTGGCGTAGTGAACAGGCAATTCTCCAACTTTACAAAAAAGAAGGATATTATCTGGCTAGCGTAAAGGTTCATACGGATCCAGAACCTGAAACCGATGCCGTTTCGATTACCTTTGAGATCAGTGAAGGAGCACGGATCAAAATACAAGAGGTCAATCTTTATGGTAATAACGGGATATCATCGGAGAAATTACGAAAAAAGATTAAGACTCGTGTGGATAAGCGCTTTGATGAAGCAACTTTTGAAGAAGACCTCAGTCGCATCCTGACTTTCTATCAAGACAGTGGGTACGCGCAGGCTAAGCTAATCAAACACGAAAAACATTTTACCAAGGATGAAATTGGTATAATCATTAACATCGAAATTGATGAAGGCCCGCAATATATCGTCAATGAATATAATATGCAGGTCAATTACTCAGAAAAACCCGCTTTTGATCAAGAGAAGATTCAAAGTATGCTCAACCCTGCAGAAGGTGAAATCTTTAATCGTGGTGAATTTGAAAAATCTATTTTGGCAATTAAGCAACTTTACAATGAAGAAGGCTACGTTTTGATGACGTTGAATCCGGTTCCATCCTACAATGAGCCGGAAGGTCTCGTTGATTTTCTGATTGACATTGATGAAGGAAGTGTAATTGTTATTGATCAGATCAAAATCAATGGTTTAGTGAAAACTAAGAAGAAAGTCATTCGCAGAGAACTTGATCAATTAAAGATTAAAACAGGTGAGTTCTTGGATATGAAAGCTTTGCGCAAGGCCCGCCAACGTTTATTCCAGATGGGTTTCCTCCGAAACGTTGAATTTGTTCCTAGTAATACAGAAGGGCAAAGACGAAATCTCAATGTTAATTTGGATGAATCACCTCGAACTGGGATGTTCTCACTTGGTGGTGGTTACGGAAGCGAAGGGGGACTTTTTGGCATCGCTGAGGTTGGTGAAAACAATCTGATGGGCCAAGCTTATAACATTCATCTTAAGGGTGAAGTAGGAACATGGTATAGGCGTACAGCCGAACTTCGGTTAGGTACACCTTGGATATTTGGATCACCCACCCGTGCCAATATGAGGATATATAATAATACTTATACTCGGCGTTATTATCGCGGACTAACCAGCTATTCTAGTGGGTTGACTGATATCTCTTACCGCCATGTCCGATACATCGATAGTCGAAAAGGAGTTTCGTTGACCCTCGGTCGCCCAATCTTCGAAGATGTTGACGCCTCAATACGTTTCCGTAATGAAGATGCAAATGTGAAACACAGAAAAACAACCCAGGGTGGAGGAGTTGAACTGGAAAATTATCTCGATAGGTTCACCCGCAGTTTGACCTTAATATTATCTCGAGATACACGAGATTATAGAACGTCGTTGTATCATCCGATTTCCGGCGCTTATGGTACAATCTCATACGAATATTCCGGTGGTTTCCTTGGAGCTGATAATAATTTCCGTAAATACACTTTAGATTTTAGTTGGTTTTTAAAAACATGGGGAAACTTTGTCTTTGCCTCACATTTGAGTGGAGGTATTCTTGATAGCAGGTCATCCGCAAGAAGCAGTGGTAGCTACTATGATGCTTACAGAATAGACCCACTTTACTTCGAACGCTTTTGGATTGGAGGTATTGATACTGTCCGTGGATACGAGGATTTTGAAATTGTGCCTACTGATGGTCCCCGGGGATATAATCCCAACGGGGGAAATAAGCAGATTTATGCTAATTTCGAGTATCGCATCCCTGTTTCTCCACAGTTGACTGGAGTTTTTTTCTTTGATATTGGAAATGTTTGGCAACAGAGTTTCTCCAACTTGTCTCGCAGTGATCTGGATTTTAAAAAAGGGGTAGGTGCTGGTATTCGGTTTGATCTTGGTGGTGGTATGCTGGTGAGACTTGAGTACGGTTTCCCGTTGGACCGCGATCTGCGGGTTAATGATAGAAGTGGGAAATTTCATTTTTCAGTCGGTCCAGGGTTTTAGATTAGAAGGGATAATATTTTAATATTAAATTATGTGGGAGCTTTAGTCTATGAATGTTATGAAGGAAAATCAGCAAACGCTGACAAAGTGTTTTGAACGATCTTTTATAGTTTTATTTAGTATCCTTAGTTTGTGCTCTATCGTAAATGCACAAGATTTTAAACTAGGAGTTATCAACACACAAAAAGTTGTTGAGAATTACAATAAGGCTATTGAAGCTGATACTGAGCTAAAGACCTTGCAGGATCGTCTGGCTGGTCGATTAAAAAAACTTGAAGATGAAATTGTTACCATGGAAGAGCGATTGACTAAACAGGAGCTCTTTCTTGATGAGGATGCTGTTAGATCTGCTAAAGCAGATATTGTGCGTAAACAGGATGAGTACCGTCAAAAGTTGCAAGTGGGTCAAGAATCCTTGATGGAAAAGCAGAAGGAATTGTTAGAACCCATTCTACAGGAAGTAAAGGACTTGATTATCGAAATTGGCAAGCAAGAAAAATACAGTCTGATCCTTGATAAACAAGCAGCAATGTTTGTTGAATCTAAGTATGATTTGACTGATAGTTTAATCCAGCAGCTCAACCAAAAATATAAAAAGGACAAACAAAATAAAGAAAAATCGAATGAGTAGTTGCCTCATTTTGAGAATAATGCGAGAACTCAACAAAAAGAGGTAAAACAAACTAAGGATAAGAGACTAAGGGATAAAAGGGTTGTGTTGCTGAAATTAATTGAAATTAGTGAAGCTATTTCAGGAGAACTAGTTGGTAATGGAGAAATTGAAATCTGTGGCGTTTCTGGTATTGAAGAAGCATTAGAGAACGAAATCACTTTCTTGGCTAATCCAAAGTATCGTTCTTCCATGAAAAGCACTCATGCTTCAGCAATAATTGTGGGAAAAGACGTACCAGTTAATGAGGGTAAGCCGTTGATTCGTGTAGAGAACCCTTACCATGCTTTTGTAACAGTGCTCAAGATTTTCTCTGAAGAGGAACAGAGTCTCAAGCCAAAAATTTCATCCAAGGCAAAGATTGGAAATAATGTCAGTTTGGGTAATAGAGTTGATATTCAAAGCTATGCTGTTGTTGAAGATAACGTTACAATTGGAGACAATACAGTAATTGGAGCATCAGCTTTTATTGGCAATTCAGCAAAAATTGGGAGTCGAACTCACATTTATCCAAATGTTACGATCCGAGAAAGGGTAAAAATTGGAAATTCTGTGATTCTTCATAGTGGAGTGGTCGTTGGCAGCGATGGCTTTGGTTACGCAACGGTAGATGAAACTCACCATAAAATCCCTCAACTTGGAACCGTTATTATTGAAGATGAGGTGGAAATTGGCGCTAATTCTACAATTGATCGAGCAACTATCAACAACCAAGCAACACTTATTCGACGTGGCACAAAAATTGACAATCTTGTCCAGGTGGCTCATAATGTTGAGATTGGAGAGAACTGTCGGATTGCTGCGCTTACAGGAATATCTGGGAGTGTTAAGATAGGGGATAGGGTCACACTAGCAGGCCAATCCGGAGTTGTTGGACATCTGAAAATTGGTAGCGATAATATTGTTCTAGCTAAGTCGGCAGTCACCAAGAATCTTCCCGATCAAACTGGAATGGTTTCTGGATTTCCGGCAAGGAGTCACAAGCAGCAGTTGAAAATCCAAGCCTTAAATCAAAAATTACCTCTAGTTCTTCAAGAAATCTCCGAATTATGTAATCGTATTGAGGAGTTAGAAAATAAAATAGGTGGCTAGAATTTGCTCCTAATTTTTGATTATTTGATTGTCCTACGCCCCACACTACTTATTCCGGTATGGACACTTGTATTAGTCGGTTATTATCATGCCGGTCAGTTTGATGCATCCGCTCGGCCGGGTTTCAATTGGTGTATTTTGTCAACTATATGCTTATATTCCATGTTGTCAGGAGGTTGTTATATTGTTAACCAAATTGCTGACCGAGAAACGGATGAGGTAAATGGGAAACTTTATCTGATTGAACGAGGTTATGTCAGAATCCCAATTCTTAAGTTAGAGGCAACAATACTGATTCTAGGCGCGATTATTTGGTCGATTTTACTGTTTCGGAACAACATTCCCTATCTTGTTC
Organism: Candidatus Poribacteria bacterium; assembly: GCA_002709695.1. Lineage (GTDB taxonomy): Bacteria > Poribacteria > WGA-4E > WGA-4E > UBA9662 > UBA9662. The sequence goes on along the minus strand of PAQF01000002.1, from coordinate 28,108 downwards.
TAATCGCTATATCGATTGTTCTAGGATTAATGTACTCGGTTCGACCAATTCGACTCAAAGGAAAACCAATCATTGATTTAATAGCTAATGCAATTGGGTATGGTTGTGTCGCTTTTCTCATTGGTTGGGTATCGGTTTTGTCTATTTCGTTAGTAGCTCTTCAAAGTTCAATACCTTATGTATTTTGTGTAGCAGCTGCCTTTGTTAATACTACATTACCAGACCTAAGTGGAGATCGTAGCAGCAACGATCTCACAACTGGAATTTTACTTGGGGTACGGTACTCGTGCCAATTTAGCTTAGCTCTGCTTGTTTGCGCAATTCTTGCTTCTCTTTGGATGCATAATTCAACTGCACTGATCACAACCATGATTTGCTTACCATTTTTTGTTTACATGAATTTTAAAAGAGAAATTAAAACGATTATTCTGTCTACGCGCATTGGAATTTTAGTTCTTTCACTCATTGTTTGCATTCACCTTCCAATGTATGCGATACTGTTCGTTAGTACAATTTTTCTCGTTCGGTGGTATTATGCAGCTAGGTTCGGAATAAAATATCCATGATGTTTTATTTCCGTACAGCTATTGCATATTTCGAATTGTTGCGTCCTCTGAACGGCCTTATTGCCTTTGGCTCTGTGTTTTTGGGCGCAATCTTCGCGAGTGGATCTTTTGTATCTAGTACATTGATCGTAGCAGTATCAGCCTTTTTGGTTTTATCTGCTGGCAACACGATTAACGACTTTTGTGATTACCAAATTGATGCTATCAACAAACCGACGCGTCCAATCCCTTCGGGATATGTTCAGCGTCAACATGCACTTGGTCTTTCATTAGTTTTGCTATTAATAGGTTTATCACTTGGTGTTTCAACTGGAGACATATACGCAATTATCATTGTCACCATAGTTTCGATGACACTCCTTCTCTACGCTGTTTGGCTAAAAAAGATACCATTAATAGGTAACGTAGCGATAGGAATTCTAACAGGTCTGACCTTCATTGCTGGTGGTGTTACAGTGAAATCGATTAAAGGAACTATGGTTCCCGCAGCTTTTGCTTTTTTATTCACGACGGCACGTGAAATTATCAAGGATATCGAAGATATTGAGGGTGACGTTGCTCAAGAGACAGGAACAATCCCAGTGCGTTGGGGAGAACATATTGCGGCAGTGGTTGCCTCTGCATTTATGTTGACCTTAATTCTTTTCAGTTTGATACCATATGTACTAGGTATGTATTCATGGTTATATTTAATAGTGGTGGTTGTTGGTGTGGATTTAGTTTTGATCTTCTTGCTAGCTAAGTTGTGGTGTGATATGTCAAAAGAGAGCTGTGCTAAGATTCAGCAGTGGATGAAACTAGATATTTTCGTGGGGCTTTTTGCCTTTTATCTGGGCTCATTGTCCTGAATCTTTTGATAAGGTATTGATATTATGATTCATATATATGATGAACTTTGTAGCTATTGTGGGGCTTGCATTGCTGTCTGCCCGGAGAATATTATTACGCTGATGGACCTTCATTTGGTCATAGATCAACCGAAATGTATTGATTGTGCTAAGTGTATAAAAGGATGCCCAGTTGGGGCACTGGCAATGGAGAGAAACGAAAAAATCTACTATCCAGAATACGAAGGAAGGGGGTTATTTTAAACTAAAATGATACACTCAGAATATGATGTGATCGTCGTCGGAGCTGGTCCTGGTGGCTCCATTGCGGCGAAAATTTGTGCTGAAAGCGGTTTGCGAACCTTGCTGTTGGAAAAGCGTCAGGAGATTGGTGCGCCGGTTCGCTGAGCGGAGGGAATTGGTGCACCGGCGCTGCACGAATTTATTCAACCTGATCCTGCTTGGGTTTCACGAGAGATTCATGGAGCTCGCATTTTCTCACCAAATGGAACACCAGTAAAGATAGATCAACCGCATGCTGGGTATGTACTTGAACGAAAAGTCTTTGATCGAGTTTTGTCGGAGACAGCTGCTGGGGCAGGTGCCGATATTATTGTTAAAGCACCTGTGGTCGGAATTACAAAGGACAAGAACAATTTTGTTAATGGGGTAAACTTCCGTTATAATCGTCGTGAGTATACGTCCAAAACCAAGATTGTAATTGCAGCTGATGGTGTTGAATCACAAGTTGGCCGATGGGCAGGTATTGATACTACTCATGATCTACGTGATGTGGATATTTGCGCTCAGTATTTAATGTCTGGTATCGAGATTGAACCAGATCTTTGCGATTTTTACTTAGGACGTGAAATTGCACCGCGGGGTTATATCTGGGTTTTTCCGAAAGGGGATGATATTGCCAATGTCGGTGTTGGTATTGGCGGAACAATATCCGGCAAAGGAGGAAAACTGGCAATCGACTACCTGAATGAGTTTGTCAAAAGCAGATTCCCGCGTGGAAAGGTTTTGGCTCAAGTGGCAGGTTGTGTCCCAGTGGGGGACAGTCTGCCTGACTTAGTTGCTGATGGAATTATGTTGATTGGTGATGCTGCACATCACAGTGACCCTATATCAGGAGGTGGTATTGCTAACGCTATGTTTTCAGGTATGTTCGCGGCAGAAGCTGCTATTGAAGGGATTCGAGTTGGTGATGTTTCGGCTGAGATACTACGTATGTACCAAGTTCTTTGGGATAAAGATATCGGTAAAAATTTCAAGCATATCTGCCAAATTCGTGACAGCGTGCTCAAATTTAGTGACGAGTTGTTCGATCGCTGTGCTGCAGTCTTGACCAAAACTCCAAATAAAACTATCGACATGGTGACCATTTTTAAAACAGTTCTGCGTCATCAGCCACGCCTTTTGCTTGAATTAAGACATCTTGTATTAGCTGGTTGGATTTAATCGGTATTGTTTGCAAAACCGAACCTGAGGCTTTAGTTGAAACTATTAAAAAGATTATGATCAAACTTAACACAACCCAACATTATCTCCAATCGATTTTGATGAAACACAGAGCTGGCTACTTTGTGTTGATTGACCCGGATCAACATACGATTTCTAGTTGTGCCCGTTTGGGCGAGTCCGCAGAAGAGTCGGGGGTCGATGCAATTCTACTTGGTGGTAGTTTTTTGACTGTAGATCTCGATCCGATCGCGAAATCTCTGAAAAAGGCGACTAGCTTACCCATTATCCTATTCCCCGGTTCCGCCTTGCAGCTTTCTCAAAATGCCGATGCCATTCTATATCTTAGCCTAATTAGTGGACGAAATCCGCATTATTTGATTGGTGAACAGGTGAGAGCAGCCCCACTCATTCGAGACATCGGCCTTGACACAATTCCAACCGGTTATATGTTGATTGAAGGTGGCACCTCAACTTCTGTAAGTTTTATGAGTGGTTCAGCGCCTATACCACGAGATAAATTAGATATTGCTTGGGCACATGCATTAGCAGCTGAATATATGGGCATGGATCTCATTTATCTTGAGGCCGGAAGTGGAGCTGAACTTGCTGTACCTTCCAAGATGATATCAGAAATTAAGGGTATTCTTGAGATTCCGGTGATTGTTGGAGGAGGTATTAGAACTCCATCGATTGCGATCGAAAAGGTCAAGGCAGGAGCTGATTTTATTGTAACCGGGAGTATCATCGAAAGTGACCCTTCGTTGATGAAAGCGTTTTCGGACGCAATACATTGGGGAATAGAAGAGAATGATCTCTAGGGAAATTAGGAGAAGCTAAAGTGAAATCTAAACCACGTCAAATACCGCGAGATACAACAAAAAACAATACAGATATCATGATTCCTCGAATACCCAAAAAAAGAGGAAGATTTTTCAATCGCACAAGCAATAGATCAGTAGGCCCCTCGCGAAACCAAATTCAGGAGTTTCTTTTTCAGTGGATTGATGTTCTTCCTGAAAATGAGGCCCACATGTTACGAGGTATTTTTTCTTTATCAACAACCACGGCTCGCGAAGTAATGGTCCCCCTTTCTGAATTAATGGCCGTTCACATCACAACATCAACAGAGGAATTGAAAGGACTAGTACAAAAATCAAGTTGTCGATATCTTCCAGTCTATGAAGAACGAATCGATCGTTTGACTGGTATTGTTAGCATCCTAGAGATCTTGTATGCGCCAAACCCTTCTGATGATTTGACCTCTCATGTTCGACATCCGTATTATATCCCCGAAACAAAGTTGGCAAGTGATTTACTAGAGGAGCTTCGCAAATCCGAGGATCCCGTTGCCATTGTTATTGATGAACATGGTGGTTGTGTAGGGTTCATTACTTTTGAAGATGTACTTGAGGTGATTATTGGGGACATTACTTGTAATTTCAAAAAGAATTCGATGCATATTGAGATTATTAGTCCTGATGCATGGATAGTTGACGCACGTGCATCCATCAATAGCATCAATCAAGAACTTGGCACCGATATTCCTAAGGATCGTTGCGATACAATTGGTGGATTCATACTGAAATTGCTCGGCCGCTTGCCGGAACAAGGAGAGAAAATTAGTTTCAGTGAGATTGAGTTTACAGTCGAAGAAGTCTTCGGCTACGGCATATCTATACTACAAGCGAAAAGAATAAAGTCGGATTTTCCCGTTGAAACAACATAATATCTCGAACAAAATCCTTAGTTAAAATTGTAGGTTTTGGAAGCGAAATGAAACTAGCCTCCTATGCAAAAAAACAGTACCGAGCTGGATGGGGTCGTATAATTTGGTATATGATCCTCTTAGTTGTTGTTTTGATTCTGATATGGAAAATGCCCAGTATTACTCCAATGTTACGTTTCTGATTCAAATGTTTGGTTCTTATGTTTAACATTATGTTTTCGTAGAAGTCATTTTCGTTTTTAGGGGAGAGTAGAGTTGCAACTTAAATTATCTAGTTTCATTGGTTTAATATTTTGTCTTGTTTCGGTTTTGCAGTTTAGCTGGGCTGCTGAAAACAAACTTGTTATTATGTCACCACATTGGGAAGGCATTGAGAAAGAATTCGATCGTAACTTCAAATCATGGTACAAGTCTAAAACGGGGCATGATATTAAGCTCGATTGGATTGATCAAGGAGGCAGTTCATCCGATTTTCGTTTTATTGAGTCAGAATTCAAGCGTGTTCCAGAGGGAATTGGTATAGATCTCTTCTTTGGCGGTGGAACAGATAATTACATGAAACTTGCTGAGATGGATTTATTACACTCGTTTAAACTATCCGAAGAAAAATTAAATCGTATACCTAAAGAGATTTATGGAATTCCCATTTATGATTCCCAATATCGCTGGTATGGCGCAGCACTATCTAGTTTTGGTATAATGCATAATGAGTTTTTACGCCAGCGACTCAAACTACCTGAGGTGAAAACCTGGCAGGACCTAACACAACCGGAATTACTTGGCAAAATTGGTGCCGCTGACCCTAGGGAGAGTGGGAGTGCGCATATGATTTACGAAATTATTCTTCAGGGTTATGGATGGCAAAAAGGCTTCGCTCTTATTACCCAATTAGGCGCAAATGTCAGAAGTTTTTCCGCTGGTTCAAATGCAATTCCAAAGAATGTTGTAAAAGGACAAGTCATTTATGGTATGGCTATAGATTTCTATGCCTATGCGCAGATTGCAGTTGCCGGTAAAGAAAAAATCAAATTCGTCATTCCTCCTGATGCTGCGGTGGTTAGCCCCGACTCAATTGCTATCTTAAAAGGAGCTGAGAATTTGGAAGCTGCGAAAGCATTTGTTGCCTTTACTCTATCCGATACTGCTCAAAAATTGTGGGTTTTACCAAATAGTGACCCGGAAGGTCCGAAATGGCCGGGGGGTTTGAATCGAGCTAGTGTGATCCCGTCGCTCTACGACGAACTTGGTGAAAAATGTGTAGTCCCAAATCCGTTTACACGTAATCTGACTCCGATTCAATACGACGCTGAAAAAGGTGGAATACGTTGGGATATTGTTAGTGACTTGATTGGTATACTTGTGATCGAAAACCATAAAAATTTAGTTAGCACTTGGGAAACAATTAACAAAACAAAGGATTTACAAAAACGTGCAACGGCTATCAAAATTTTGGGCGAGATGCCTATTACAGAAGATGAAGCGATGCGTCTATCGAAATCAGAGTGGAAAAGGCCCGATTTTCGCAATCGCAAATTGAAAGAGTGGGCACAATTCAGTAGAGAGAAATTTAGACGCGCCAAAAAGGCTGCCAAATAATCTTGTTCTTTTAGCTACATTTTCTTATGGCTTATTTAGTAGTGAATTAGTGTTTTTTCTGGTATTTTAAAAATGCAATTGTATTCTTGAGTCTATCTAATTCAAGGCTAGATGCCAATAAGGGCTCTTGCTTTGCGCTTTTGATCTTGTCACGAATTTGATCCCCCAGACAGTTTCAATGTTGAAACTTGACGAATCTATGGTGTTTGTGCGATAATTACTAGTTATGATTTTTTATGGGGGTATATTATTGAATGTCAACTAGAGTAGGAATTAACGGTTTCGGTCGTATTGGTCGAAATGCTTTCAGAGCTACATTAGGTAATCCGGACCTTCATCTTGATATTGTAGCTGTTAACGATTTGACTGATCCGAAGACACTTGCTCATCTACTCAAGTACGATTCGGTACATGGTATTCTTGATGACGAGATTACAGCAACAGAGTCTGGGCTTTTAATCAATGGTAACGAGTTAACAGTATTGTCTGAACGAGACCCTGCCGATCTGCCTTGGGGAGAACTAGGAGTTGATGTTGTTATCGAATCAACTGGTTTTTTTACTGAACGAGCTGACACCGAAAAACATATTTCATTAGGTGGGGCAAAGAAGGTGCTCATTTCAGCACCAGCTAAAGGCGAGGATATTACTATCGTCATTGGAGTTAATGACGATAAATACGATTCAGAGAAACACCATATTATTTCTAACGCTTCTTGTACTACAAACTGTCTCGCACCATTGGCTAAGATTTTAATGGATAATTTTGGTATTAACAGTGGTCTAATGACTACAATCCACGCTTATACTGGCGATCAGCGTGTTCACGATTTTCCGCATAAAGATATGCGGCGTGCTAGAGCGGCGGCACTCTCAATGATTCCAACAACCACTGGAGCAGCAGTTGCGGTTTCTCGAGTACTTCCTGAGTTGGAAGGAAAACTAGATGGCATGGCGATCCGAGTACCAACTGTCAATGTTTCTGTTGTCGACCTTACAGTTGATCTTCAGAAAAATGCTGATGTAGAGGCCGTCAATGCTGCGGTCAGAGAGGCAGCTGAAAGTGAGTTGAGTGGTATCCTTGGGTACTCTGAAGCCCCGTTAGTATCTATTGATTTCAATGGGAACAAACTGTCGTCGATTTTTGATGCCCCATTTACTCATGCAATTGAAGGTAATCTCATCAAGGTTCTATCTTGGTATGATAATGAAACCGGTTATTCTAACCGACTTGTTGAATTAGCATCTCGCTTACTATAACGCAAGGAAATTACGTTAGCATGAGAAAACCAATTATTGCGGGAAACTGGAAACTTAACAAAACAATCAATCTGGCGGTTGATTTTGTCGATGAACTTCAGTCTTTGGTAGTTGACGAGGACGAAGTTGAGATTGTAGTTGCTCCCGTGTTTACTGCTTTATCTGCGGTAGCTGTTGCCCTTAGAAAAACTCGAATTGGTCTGTCAGCTCAAGACTTGTATTGGGAAGAAAGTGGAGCTTTTACGGGTGAGGTTTCCGCAGGATTGCTCCAGGATGCAGGTTGTGATTACGTAATTGTTGGCCATTCGGAGCGTCGACAGTACTTTGGAGAAAATAACGAAATAGTCAATAAAAAGGTGAAAGCTGCGTTGGATGCACACCTGATACCTATCATCTGTGTAGGAGAACATTTAATAGAACGTCAAGCTGGAAAAACTGAGGTAGTCATCCAAGATCATGTCTTAGGTGCAATTGAAGGGATATCCGCTGATCAACTGTTAAAATCGGTTATTGCTTATGAACCTGTTTGGGCAATTGGAACCGGTGAAGTAGCGACACCAGATCAAGCACAGAAGGTACATGAACATGTACGCCAATTGCTAACGGAAACGTATTCTGAAGAAGTAGCTAATCAAATACGCATTCAATATGGTGGTAGCGTCAAACCTGAAAATGCTCGTGAGTTGTTGTCTCAACCAGATATTGATGGTGCCTTGGTAGGTGGTGCGAGCTTGGAAGCTGAGTCGTTCGCCGGTATAATTACGGCTGCAAGGAGGAATTAGAGTGGGGGGAATTATTTTAGGGTTTATCGTTGCTGTATTTGTTATTGTCAGTTTCTTGTTAGTGATTATTATCTTGTTACAGGATAGCAAAGATGGAGGTTTAGCATCTGGTGCGTTTGGTGGTGATGGTTTACAATCGGTCTTAGGAGGCCATGGAGCAGCAACTTTCCTGAGTAAAGCAACAACATGGTTAGCAGTGATATTCCTCAGTATATCTTTTGTGCTGATGAGATTCTACGGGGATACAACAGGTGGTCAGCTAACCCCAATAGAAGATAAAACTGTTGAGTCAACGGGACAACCTTTAGATGATAAGACACCAACGGTTGAAACCAATCAGATAGATACAACTGAGGATAGCAACGCCAATCCAACTGAGAACAGCAATGCTAATTCAACTAAGGATAACAACTCAAACTGATAAGAACAGGGCGAATGCCTTGGTTAACTGGATTTATCCTAGTCCCTAATGCCTACTCGGAACCTCCCGCAATATGTTTGGGTTGTCCACCCTTTGCTTGATAACCCCAGAAAATCAGTTTTACTAGTTCTCTTCCTCTTTTTCTTGGTGATATGTATCCAATTTTTGTTTGGTTCGTTGGGGCTTACTCTTCTTTCTACCTTCTTTCTTTTCGGGTCGCTCCGGCAATATTTTTTCCCGTTTCGTTACGAAGTTCATGATGACCGGATCGCTATTTCCTCGTTTTTTTTTAAACAAAACCGATTATGGAATGAATTCCGAAGTTATTATATTGATCAACACGGGATTTTACTGAGTCCGTTTTCAAAACCATCTCGATTAGAGAGCTTTCGTGGGATTTATGTTCGTTTTGGACTGGATAAATCTGTAGTGCGGGAACTAATTCAAAGTAAAGTTGTAATAGAAGATTGCTCGGTATCAGGAGCCAAGTAGCTATTTACCTTAAGTAAGGAGAAAATGTATGCCAAATATTTGGTATGGTATTGCAGCAGTGGTGGCAATTGTTTTTCTTGCAACAACTATTCGTATTGTCAAAGAGTATCAACGCGCTGTTGTCTTTCGTCTTGGACGACTAAGTGGTGTCAGAGGACCGGGGTTGGTTCTCTTAATCCCGTTTTGGATTGAACGAATAGAGCGTATCAGTCTTCGGACCATAGTGGATGATGTCAAGCCACAGGACGTGATGACAAAGGACAATGTTTCGGTTCAAGTCAATGCCGTATTGACATTTCGTGTAACTGATCCCGATAAAGCTGTTATCGAAGTTGAAGAATTTGGTTTCGCCATTTCCGAAATGGCTCAGACAACCCTGCGTAGTGTTCTCGGACGAGCAGAGTTGGATGATCTTCTCTCCGAACGAGATGCATTGAATAAAGATCTACAAGAAATTATTTCTAAACACTGTCAAGACTGGGGCATTGAAGTCATTGCTATGGAGATTAAGCATGTCGATTTGCCGCCGGAAATGAAACGAGCTATGGCCAAAGAAGCAGAAGCAGAAAGGGAACGTCGTGCAAAGATAGTACATGCTGCTGGCGAACTGGAGTCGTCAGAAGCTCTGGCTAATGCAGCAAAGGAACTGAGTGCTGATCCAACGGCTATACAACTTCGTTTTCTCCAAGCAATGATTGAGGTATCTGCCGAGAAAAATTCGACATTAGTGTTTCCAGTACCTATTGATCTTTTAAGTGCCTTTACTAGAGGAAACGGCCCCGAAAAACTGCAAGAATTTATAAGTCAACAAGCTGAAGTTGAAGAAGGATGATGGTTTCAATCTTTACCCAAATTGTCAACGGTGATATACCGTGCCACAAAGTTCTGGAAGATGATCAGTACTTAGCTTTTCTGGACATAAATCCCACCCACCCAGGACATACGTTGGTTATTACTAAGCAGGAAATTGACTATATTTTTGACCTTGAGGATAACTTGTTGTCCGGTTTAATGGTATTCTCTAAAAAAGTTGGTGCTGCTATCAAGAAAGCTACTCATTGCCGAAGAATCGGCGTGGTTGTAGCTGGATATGAAGTTCCACATACGCATGTACACTTGATTCCTACTAATAGCATGAGCGATTTCAATTTTGCATTGTCGCGACGCGCTGATCAGGAAGAACTAGCTGTAATGGCAACAAAAATTCAGGAGCATCTGTAAGCTGTGAAAACTTTCCGAATCGATCAGCGTCCACGACGCAACCGCCAAACTGCATCCATTCGATCAATGGTCAGAGAAAACCGTCTCCACCCATCAGACTTTATATTACCACTGTTTGTAGTTGACGGCCAAGAAAAGCAGATTCCAATTGAATCAATGCCCGATTGTTTTCGCCTAAGTCCTGATTTGGTCATCAAAGAGTGCCAAAAAGCCTATCAGTTGGGGATTCCGGCAGTTGCCTTGTTTCCATCCTTACCAGCCTCACTAAAAGATAAAGCAGCTTCGGAGTCCATTAACCCAGAGGGACTTTTACAGAGAACCATAAGTCAGATCAAAAGCAAGGTGCCAGAGATAACGGTTATTACCGATGTAGCAATGGATCCCTATTCCATTGATGGCCACGATGGTCTAGTACAGGACAGTGTAATCTTGAATGATGAGACACTGGAAATCCTGGTTAACATGGCTGTGTCCCAAGCGGCTGCAGGAGCAGATATTATCGCCCCATCAGATATGATGGATGCTCGAGTTGGTGCTATCCGGCAAGGGTTAGACCAACATGATTATACACACGTAGGCATTCTAGCCTATTCAGCTAAGTATGCTTCCGCCTTCTATGGACCGTTTCGAGATGCCTTGAATTCTGAACCTCGCTCAGGTGACAAAAAGACCTATCAGATGGATCCCGCCAACCGACGTGAAGCAATTCGCGAAATTTTGCTGGATGTCGATCAGGGGGCAGATATGGTAATGGTTAAGCCGGCTATTATTTATCTAGACGTGATTGCAGAGATTAAATCCAAGATTAATGTACCGGTGGCGGCCTACAATGTCAGCGGCGAATATGCCATGATAAAATCAGCAGCTAAATTGGGTTGGTTGGACGGGCAAGCTGCTATGGTTGAGATGTTGACTGCAATCAAACGATCTGGAGCAGATATTATCTTAACGTATTTTGCAAAAGAGATGGCTGAGTTGTGCTAGTTTTTTGGTCATGGTGATATAAGCTACATTTTTGAACCCTGTTACTTAGGTTTCTTTATGTAGCATTTTTTGAACTTTGGTATTTGTGGTTATTAAAATGCAAAAAGATTGCTTGTTTTGGCAATACAATTTTCTAAAGCTGTTTGGTGTATGTTTCCTGCTACTTTTTGTTTTTTTGCAGCTTGTATACACTGATCAACATGATTTTATTTCGGTTGACAGTCCGCAGAATTTCTATGAAGACCAACTAAGTGCCAAGAGAATGACTATTGGAATACTTGGAGATGATAAACCGGCCACTATCTTTTCTCGCTCACATATCCACGGCGACCATTTGTTTTTGTTTGCGACGCACGGTTATCAATTCGAAAATGGTAAGTTAGAAGAAGAAGTTATTCTTTACACTTCGTTGGATCAAGGGGAAACTTGGTCTGAGCGTCAAACTCTGCCCATTTTAGGAGGTAGGCCCCAGACTTCAATTACCAAGCGAGGTACAATTCTAATAACAACGCGTTTACTAGCCGAGGATATTCGGAATGCATTAGGTTATACACACAGTTATTTATATAGATCTACCAACAATCTCAAAACAATTGAACAAATTCAGATCAATGCCGAAATTTCCCCCCAGATAGTAACGGAAGTCCCTAAAAACGTTGGGCCTAATTCCCGAACCACTCAAGATAAAATTAATTTGAGAAACGAGCTGCTGCCTACCGCAACAAATAAAAACAGTAAGAGCAAAAAAACGTTAGTAGACAGAACGAAGCCTACTCAAGTTGACTTGGAAGAGCTCTCAAACCCTGATGAGTTAGCTTTAGAAAGCACACGTAGTAATAGAAGAAAAAGAGGAATAGGAACCAGCCGAGAGTTAATGNATAACATCAGAGGAAGAAATACACTAGCAGAAAGAACGAAGCCTACNCAAGTTGACNTGGAAGAGCTCTCAAACCCTGATGAGTTAGCTTTAGAAAGCACACGTAGTAATAGAAGAAAAAGAGGAATAGGAACTAGCCGAGAGTTAATGGAATTGATTGGTGAAAGAAAACGAATTGCGGGTTCTCTTCCTGAAAGGGTACGACAAAAATGGGTCTCAACTAGCCGAAATGTGCTGGAACTAACCAATGGAAATTTGATTCTTGGTGTCACTATGCCAAACGGCATTAATTATTTGTGGGAATCTTCCAATGAGGGTAAAACTTGGGACGTCACTACACAGTGTAATTTTGAAGGAATAGATCCAAATAGAGTAAATTATCCGTTTTTAGATCAAGGGGTGTTTTGGCAACCTACTAATCGAGATTTACTGTTATTGGTCTCTGTAACCTCAGATCTGTTTCCAGTTAAAAATAGTCAACTACTTGCAACAGATTTAAACCAATCAGAAAAATTAGTTATTTTTCGCTCGAGAGATCTCGGACGGAACTGGCGTAAGGAAAAAGAGTTAGGAACTGATTATGGTGTAATGTATCCGGAGCTAATCAGATTGCATCATGGAGGATTGTTGATGACATTTACTGTTATGGACTTCAAACAACCACTTGGCTTATGGGCAATCTTGGGCAGAGAGCGACCATTCGGTTTTGATTTCAATTTTCGATACGATCGATTGATTTTGAGTAGACGAACACCAGAAAAACAAAATGTCAATACAGGATTCGGTAGTACACAGCAACTCAAAGACAGTAAGTTTATTACATTCTACTCTTATAAGGGAATCAACAAAAAAACACGCTTAGAAATCGTGAAGTGGTCTTTATCTCCTACTTCACGAATAACAATGGGGTTCTAAAGTACAAGCGCAGTTCCATGCTTCTCCTTACCAATACGCTTTATTCATTAATTGAATTATGTTTCCTGTTTTTACATGTTTTCTGAAAAAAATTGATACAACCCTTGTTGGCAGAAATTTGTGTCAAGTTTGGCATTGATTAAACGCAGTAATTTGGGCTGTTTTTTTCTTTGACGCAGAAAACAGACTTCCAGTACTGATAAGATATGAAAATTACCGATATTGAATGTCATGTATTAGTCGCTCCCGGTTTGAGACAGGACGCAACATCTTCTTCACAAGACAATGTTGTGGTCCTTGTCCACACAGATCAAGGTATCACAGGCATCGGAGAAACTGATGTTGGCCCTTGGATTGCAAAGGCCGTTATTGAGTCTCCTGGTAGCCATACAATGGCACTTGGCCTTAAAGAGTTACTAATTGGACAAGATCCGTTTGATACCTCGGCGATTTGGGAAAAGATGTATGTTGGCACCTGCATGAGCACAAGACGAGGAGCAGGGATTTGTGCAATAGGTGCAATAGATATGGCACTGTGGGATATCAAGGGAAAAGCTCTTGGTTTACCCTGCTACAAGTTGCTTGGAGGTGCTCATACCGATTATATTGTGCCTTACGCTTCTCTTCAACCTGATGGAAAAACGGTTGCGAATTACAAACAAAGTTTAGTTAATTGGCTGCTTAAGGCCAAATCACATGGTTTTCGTGCGGCCAAGCTAGAGTGTACTTTGGACGGCCCTTATCGACACGCTGGTTTGCAGGGTACGGACGAAGAGATGACAGAAATTATTATTGCCTGTCGAGAAGCAGTAGGAGCTAGTTTCATATTGATGGTGGATGTACAATATCTTTGGCACGATGCAGGTAGTGCTCTACGAGTTTTGAAAAAATGGGAGCCACTGGACATCTTTTTTGTGGAAACCCCCTTGCGAACGGATAATCTGGAGGGATATGCTGTACTTGCTCGTGAGGCACCAATGCGTATTGCCGCTGGTGAATGGCTAACCACTCGATTTGAGTTCGTTGACTTACTAGATAGAGGAAAGATTCAAGTTGCACAACCTGATGTTGGTCGCGTTGGTGGACTTACTGAGGCTCTACGTGTTTGCCACCTGGCGGAAGACAGAGGAAGACTTATTGTTCCACACTGCTGGAACTCTGGGATAGGTATTGCTGCTTCAGCACACCTAGCAGCTGCCGTTCCCCATTGTCCGTTTATTGAATATTTGCCGGCGAATTTAACTGATTCCCCTTTGAGAATTGAGCTGGCTACCGATGGGTTGCAAATGCAAAACGGTCTTCTTCATTTACCTGAGAAACCTGGGTTGGGTGTTGATTTAAACATGGATGCGTTGGAAAAGTACAGAGCTGAACCATTAACACTTTGACTCCTATATCCATTACATTCAGTGGCCCAAAATGATCTATCCAAAGTTTTTGTTGGAGATGCGGTATAAGCTAAGCGCAGGTTCTCTACTGAGCTAAGTAAAATTCAATCTATCCTGCTACCAACTTGTGGTGTACACAATCAAAGACAGATATGTTCTTATCCAGAAAACTAGATTATACAATTGTACACGTGTCCTCCCGTTTGCTGTTTCATTGTGCCTGATCAGACGCTTTCCCTTTATTAAATTACAATGTATTTGAAGTAAAGACGGTAAGTTCGCACAACCTTGCAGAAAACCAAATTTTTCTTCCCATCCATTCATTATTGAAATTCGGTAATTGAAATGACAGAGGAATTATTCATGGCAGACTCCTCTGCCTCGAAACAAGCAAGGTGAGTGTTCGCTGCTACACTCAGGCTATTGTGAGATTCCGTATCAGTCAAGATGCAATCGATTAGGTGATCAATTGTATCTTGGAAGGGATGATGTGAAACATCTCCGCTATCGGGCAAGATGGTTGGAAACGACCCGAAATTACGTTGTCCCGGCACCTGTTTTGAATAAAATTGGTTGTTACGAATGACACCTTCATCTCCAAATACTTCGATATTGAACACGTACGGCATGAAGAATGTGGTTGAACCTGATATTTTTCCAATTGCACCGTTTTCGAATTTTACCGATGCCATCGTTAGTGGTTTAATAATGTGTGATGGTACTGAATAAGTAGGCATCGTACCACTTACCTGCACAATTTTAGCGTTACCTAGAACATATCGTGCAGCATCCATGGCGTGACACCCACCGTGCACTATCGCACCAATGTTCATTGGAACCCAATTCTTTTTATGGAATCTTTTTGGATTAATATTAGTAGGACCATGCCAGTAATCTGCTTGCACAAGTAGAGGTTTCCCAACCCAACCTTTGGCAACGATCTCTTTAATTGATAGGATTAACGGGTTCCAGCGTAAGACAAAGCTAATAACAGTTTTTATTTTTGCTTGTGATATCGTTTCGTACATTGCCTGTAGTTCTGTCTTGTTTATTGCAACGGGTTTTTCTATCAATAGATGCTTGCCTGCTTTTGCTGCTGCGATACTTTCTTCAGCATGACGGTCAGGAGGCGTACAAATAGAAACAACATCCACCTTTGGGTTCTCCAAGAGTCTTAGGTAATTATCAAAAAGTTCACAGTCTAGATTGAGTTGTTTGGCCTTTCTTTCTGCACTTTCTAAAGTCCGACTGCCTATGGCAACTACTTGGGTATTTGGGTTGTTTTGATAGGCTTTAATATGTTCTGTTGATACATTACCTGCTCCTTGAATGGCGACACCAAGCATTTTAATACTCCTCATAAAGGTTTGTGTGATCTATTAATTATAGTTTATTCAGGGACCCAGTAGTAATAAGAGATCCATGCACCAAGCAAATAAATTGTCGCGGCTAAGAGGATGACAACATTGAAACCGAAGGTGATGGCCAAAAAAGTGGCTAGAATTGCACTAACGACCGATGTATATCCATTGATTCCCCAAGCCCAACTAATAAAGACAGGGTAGCATCTTCGCAACAGATCAATGCCAAGAGGAAACGGTATACCCATGAAAAAAGCAAGTGGTCCAATTAAACATACGGAAAAGATGATTTTGATGATGTCTGACTCGATTGTTAATCGAGAAAAAATGAAAGGTAAAAATTGTAAATACAAGCATGTAATTAAAGACACTATGCCTATTGAAAAGAGGATTGGGTTCCTATGTCGCAACAAACGGCTGTTTTTAAACTTAGTTGAAAATAGGCTCCCAAGTCCGGAGAAGGTGAGAAAACCACAGAACACAGTGGCAACAGTATATATCGGTTGACCTAGCAACAAGAGAAATTTTTGGATGAACGCTATCTCAACCAACATGAATCCTGCTCCTAGGCATAGAAAATAGAATAAAATTGGATATGGAGAAGAGCGATGCGTTGGTTTTACAGAAGTCTTTGAACGATTCCTCCATAAAAATAATGGTAGCAAAATCATACCTAGCCCAGCTAAAATTGCTTGAATCAGTGTCGCAATTAAAAGAGGATATCCCCATTCAACAAAAGATAAGCTGTTCCTATAGTTCGTGCGCATCATATGAATCAGAGAGCTTAAGCGTAGAGACTGAAAAAAATATGGACGGTTATCTGTTGCTGGATAGATATTAAAGGGAGATTGATCAAAAAATTGTTGGCGATCACCAAATAGAATTGATTGTGTATCACGAAAATATGTTGGTTCTATCAATTGGTTGTAAAGGTTCGCTTCTGACTCAGATATACTCGGGTAATAAACAGTATCAAAAGATCTTTGATGGCAAAAACGCTGGATTGTGGCACAGTCTTTAATGTCGAATTTACCGTTTCTAATCAGGAGTGTCCCTGTTTGCCAACCACGGACTAAAACCAGTTGGTCTTTGGCAGTTCGGTTTCCCATTTTTTCTAAGGCTTGGACGGCCATAGCAAACAGTCGGATCATATCTCGTGGCGGGGTTTTCAGCCATCTCGTTATTGAAATTACTCCGCCAGGTGCGAGGCGCTGAAACAAGAGAGAGAGAGCTTCCACCGTATACAGGTAGTTTTCACTTAGGTTGTGAGTTCCTGTTCCAGAAGCACTCGCAGAATCAAGCATGGTCATTTGAATCAGATCATACTTTTTCGCTGAGGTGTTTATGAAAGCACGGATTTCTGCGATATGAATTTGAACTGTTGAATTTTCGGCATAGATTTGACCAGAGAAATCGGCATACTCTTGTCGGATTAGATCTATGATTTGAGGATTCATTTCGACAGCGCCAATGGTATTAGATTGATGATAAAGAGCATTAAGAACATCTGTACCTCCTCCAGCTCCAACGATTAAAACATTTGGGTTTTCTATGAGATGGTAAGCTAACGCTGACATGGTATCATCCAGATAAGCAAGTTTGGATAAATCACCATCAAATTTGGTAATGGTGGTCATTGCATCCGCATCTGTAAATAGTCCAAGTTGTGGTGGAATTGAATGTTGTGAATTCAAGCTTAAACCCGGGACTGCACGAATTGATGCACTTTCTACTACCTGTAATAGTCCTAGAGGGCTATATCGCGTAGTACTTTGTATTTTTGCATCTGGGAAGTTTAACGTGCTACTTAGTCTTTTATACGGGGAAACTACTATGGAAACGGGATTCAGTAGAAAGTAAATTGTAAAAAGCGATGCGAATGCGAAATAACATATAGTTTTTTTCCGGTTTTTCATCCTTTTCCCGTCTAAATTGGCGATGATTACACTACAGAATCCAAGTGTGGTCACCAGAATTAAATTTTGTGCTGGCGGAATAAAGTACATCATAAAAACACTTCCGAGTGCCCCTATACCTGAACCAAAAAGATCAAAAAAGTAAAGACGGTCAACTTTGTGAGGGAATTGGAGTAAAACTGTGCCAATACAAGTTGCTCCAAAGAAAAAGGGGAAAGATAAAATTAGATAAATTATCCCAGCAAGTAAAAACTGTCTTGGTTGCCAGTTCAACATCAAGGGATTAAATGGTATGTGCTGGTGCAGTATAAAGCATCCCATTGCGCTAATTGAATAGATTGATCCACACACTGTATAGGTATTATGAAAGTGTCTTTTTAACCACGTCTGAGTAAGTGAAATTACAGTTCCACTGAACCCAAATCCAAGCATGGCTAAGCTAATAACCATGTGTGCAAAGTGATGCCACTGTGAAATGGAAAACAGTCGTACTAAAACAATCTCATAACCAATAATTGAACTGGAAAGCAAAGCAACTGAAAAGAAATATCGAGTCATAGGTAAATGGATTTATTATGTAATGGAAATTTGGAGTGGGCTGTTTTTAGGAGCTTTGATAGGTCTAGTGTATTTCTGAAAGTTGTGAGAAAATTGAAATATATTTAGACTGGTCAAGCTGGAATTACATCTATTAATTCGCCTCTTTCATGCGCAAGCGCAGCCTCAAAAACATGATTGACACTACCCGATGGTTGATATCCAAGTAGTGACTTTATTTTGCGTGTGTCCGACCAGTAAACCCAGCGAACGGGTAATTCGATTTCAACCATATCTGTATTTAAATAGGTATGTTCAACAAGATAATCAGCTACTTCCTTAAAGCTGAAAGGGCGTGATAGCGCGACATTGAAAACTTCACCTACTGCAGCTGGGTGTTCTAGCACACAGAGGCATGCATCTGCAACATCTCGGACATCAGCAGGTGAGTAAAGCCAAGGATGTCCTTCATTATCATAAGGAACACAGAGTTGATCTGGCGTACCAACTGACTCAAGATGACTAACATACTTTTGGAGATCTGGATGAAACAAACCACTATGGGGTTGATTCATTGCAGACCGCAACAACCCTGTTACAAACCCTACTGACCATCGTGGCAGAATTTCGTTTCCTGCGAACATGCCAGCTGGACGAATCATTGTTATATTTAGTCCGTACGAGATGTAATAATTCTTAACTGCTTCTTCATTAATTATCTTAGTTAAGGCATATAACCCACTAGTTTTTTTGGGATGAAGTTCATCAACGGGAATATAGGCGTTGTCTATTAAGTGGTTTCCCATTGGATAGACCGCATCCGAACTGATGTGTACGAAACGTTTAATGGAATTAGCATATTGAGCAACGGCATTCAAAAGATTGAATGTACCATTGACATTAATGTTAAAGAATGTATCTTCGGACATTCCGTTACTGGGACCAAGTAGATTTGCCGTGTGGATAACGGCGTCAATACCCACAACAAGCTTTGAACATAACTCCTGACTACGCAGGTCACCGAGTATGATCTCGATATCGAGACTATCGAGTTTAGATTGTTTGGGATCATTTTGTATGACAAGAGCCTTGACATCGTAATTTTTTGCTAATAACCTGTGAATGACATTAGCACCAAGCCGACCAGTAGCGCCTGTCACTAGAACCTTATTCATTGGATTATCCTTTTGGGTGGTAGTTCCGTGTATACTCGCGGGGGCTTATTGTATTTCCTTAATTGGTTTGCTTTTTTGTGTTGAACTTCGAAATGACATGTTTACCAGCATTATAGCATGCGCTAGGTTAATCTAAATTGTTGTGTTTGGTTAGGAAACTTTCATCTGTTTAAACCTGTTTCTATAGTATAATACTAATATGTAAATCAGAGTTTTCCCAATCTTATACTGCTAAATAGAGGCCAATATTTCATTACTTGAATTATGATTGAGTAATCAGATTAGTTTGGGCTGCGAGTTCTCCTCTTACTATGAATTACCCTAAACTTCGTTATGTAGATATTTCACCAATAAAAGCAGAAGGTCGCCAGTTTTTGTTTCTGAGGGATCCGTTTCATTATACGGCTGACCCCGTATTTGTCCCTGTGGAGTTACTGCCTGTCTTACGTTGTTTTGATGGAACTCATTCTTTCACAGATATTCAAAATAAGTTCCGCCAACAAACTTCACAAGATCTCCCACTTGAGGTAATTCAGAATTTTGTTCGGGAGTTGGATTCATACTTTTTGTTGGAAAACGAGGCGTTTTATCAACACCGTCAAAAAGTACAGGACGATTTTCGGATGTTGCAGGTTCGACCATCGTCACTGGCAGGTACATCATACCCGGAAGATGCCAACCAACTCAAAGAGCAGTTGCTCGGTCATTTTTCTGATTCAGGTGGGCCTGGTGTGCCAAATAAAGCTATTCCTTCAAGTCAGAAACTAGTTGGTGCGGTTATTCCGCATATTGATCTTCGTCGTGGAGGATCATGTTTTGCCCACGCTTACAAAGAAATTTTAGAGCAATCAGATGCTGATTTATACATCATTTTGGGTGTAAAGCATGCGGGATTCCAAGGCGTGTTCACTGTCACCAAAAAGGATTTTGAAACACCTTTAGGAATAACGAGAACTAATCATGAATTCTTAGAGTTGCTACAGAACGATTATACCTTTAATCTATTAGAGGATGAATTTGCTCATAAACATGAGCATTCTATTGAATTACAGGTTGTATTTATGCAGGCTGTTTTCGAGAAAAACTATGAAATTGTACCTATTATTTGTGGTAGTTTCGATCAGGAGCTGATTGAAGGCAAGAATCCAAGGCAATTGGATGAAGTCCAGCAATTTATCGGGAAATTACGTTCTGCTATTAACCAAATTGATAGAAAAGTGTGTTTGATTGCCAGCGTTGATGGTAGCCATGTAGGTAATCGATTTGGTGATTCTTTGCCAATTGATGAGTCTCTTCTCAAACGGATTCAGTATGATGACTTGGAACTATTAAGGTACATTGAGAATCTCGACATCGACCGTTTTCTCAATCGTATTCAAGTGACACGAAACCAGAATCGGGTCGATGGTGTTTGTCCAATCTATGTTTTATTGGAAGTTTTGCAACCTTCTTCTAGTAAATTATTAAAGTATGATCAAAGCGTCGAATCGGAAGCGAATTCGGTTGTTACATTTGCCAGCATGGGATTTTATGCGTGACGTTTTTGTCTGTAATCGTTAGCATGTTTCTATAATATAAGTAATACATTTACGTCTGTATTCTTCAGCAAGAATATTTTCCCGCATTGACAACGTACCTATCAAAGCAAGTAACGGCCAATGCCCCACGGCTAAGGTGATTCCCATCTCTGGCAAGATAATTCCACCCCATTTGGTTTAGTTTCCATTTGGTGAAAAAGAGTTAGTTAATCCTAAGACACAACGAAAACCACCAGTATTGAATCTATGGTCTGTATTGGCATAGTCGCGGTAAGCAACACTTACGTAACATTTACTATAAGTCCAACCGCCACTACGTAATACTCGGGCAGAGGAGGCATCTTCGTTATAGTTAGTTACAATTTCCTCAATACTTGGATGACCAGCAATGGGATTTTTCCTGGCACGTTGACTGTAAAAAGTATGGTCAAATACGTCTAGACACCATTCATGGACATTACCTGCCATGTCGTACAAACCATAGCCATTTGGAGGGAAGCTCGCCACCGGTGCTGTTTCTTGATCCCATATGTCCTTTCCGTCAACGCCGGCGTAATTGGCATTGTCATGACTGATTTTATTCCCCCATGGGTATTGCTTCTTGACCAATCCACCACGGGCTGCATATTCCCATTCTGCTTCAGTTGGTAAGCGCTTCCCAGCCCACTTTGCATACTCCATTGCCTGATACCAATCAACATAAATCATTGGGTGTTGGTCTGTGGGGGAGTATTTGGACACATCATCCCAATGGTTGTATATATACCCACTTTCCTGTACAAATCTTTTGAACTGTTTTACCGTTACTTCTCGAACATCCATGTAAAAGGTATCTAATGTCACCAAATGCACAGGATTAGCATAAGTTATGTTCTCATCCCCCATATCGAAGCTTCCAGCGGGAATTAAGGACATTTCAGCTCCATCCTTCTGCCACGTAATTTGTTTCTTTAAGTCTCTCTCTGTAGGATTATCTGAAACTGGATTACATCCAATTAGCAGACAACATAATAACGAGAAAGCAAGTATGTTGATGATATTTGCAGTTTTTTTATCTAACCTCATATTCTTTTTTCAGATGAATTCAGTGATTTGTTAACAAAACTTAATATGAAATTAAGCAAATGTCTGTGTACAATTGTGCTGTTATTGTTTGACAAAATGATGGGAAGTTTTGCTGTTTTGCTGAATTAGTTCTCCAGAGGAAGCAAGTACCAACTACATATACAAAACTAAAAGGAACACGCCTATCATTAAGATACAAGCAGTAAGACATATTGGAACTGGAGTTAAGCAGTTTTAATCTACATTTGCAACACAGCGAAAACCGACGTAGCTTGTGTTAGCTCGAGGAATACTGTTGTAGCGGTAGGCAACGCGCATGTTCCCAACTGCACTATGCCAAGACCCGCCTCGCAGAATACGATTTGATGTTATTCTTGCGTAATTTTCCGTGAGTCCTTCTATATTCAAACGAGCAGATATAGGATCTTTCCTTAGGATCCTCTTACGGTAAAATCTGTTATCATAGGAATCCAGACACCACTCCCATACATTCCCGGCAACATCCAGTAACCCAAAACCGTTGGCAGCAAAACTCCCTACTGGGGCTGCCTGCTTATACCATTTATGTTTACTGTCAGGATTCAAATAATTGGCATTATCACGGCTTACGTTATCTCCCCAAGGATACAATTTCCCCCCCAAGTTGCCACGGGCGGCGTATTCCCACTCAGCTTCTGTCGGCAACCTCTTCCCAGCCCACTGAGAGTAGGCCATGGCATCATACCAAGTTACAAAAACTATAGGATGATCATCAGTAGGCGAATATTTAATGATATCATCCCACCGATTGTAGTTGTATCCACTACCTCGTACAAACTGCTTAAATTGTCCCACAGTGACTTCATGAATATCCATATAGAAGGCGCTTAACTCTACTTTATGAACTGGAGTAGCATTCACCATGTTACCCATGTGGTCGCCCATTTCAAAGGTTCCAGATGGGATTAAAACCATCTTTGCACCATCTTTCTGCCATGTAATCTCTTCAGCATATATCAGATCAACTGCGAACCATACCAACAAGCTGGACAATGCTACGATACTAAGTGGTTTTTTCATTGTAAAACCTCTATTAAATTATCTCACACAAGATGAAGTCAGCCTGAAAACTTAAGTGGCCAGACTTAGAATGCGGTAACATTCGCTACGTACCGGAAACTGGATGCAAAGCTAAGAGCCAATTCCTAGCCGTGGGATATAGTAACAAGCCCTACGTAGATCAATGCTACCAAAGAGAAAAACCAACCTTCATTATTTTGTAGGTAGCTGCTTTTTTATCTTCTTTCTAACAGCCGAGTACACAACAGTACACCAATAACAACACTAACCCATTTCCTCTTGATGGCCTTTTTAATCTTTCTTGAGATATCGTCTATTTCTATCATTTTGTCTTATCCTCAGATTTACTCACCTGAATCCACAGATCGAGCAAGACGGAAACCAACAAAGGACACCCTTGAAATAGGGTAAAGCTGAAGCCTAAAAGTGGTAGAACACCGATTGATATTATCAATCCAAGACCCACCACGAATAACACGCCAACTTCCAACTTTAGGGCCTTTTGGGTTTTTATTGGCAGTATAAGCATAATAGACATCACTATACCAATCTGATGTCCACTCCCAGACATTTCCTGCCATGTCCATGGCACCATAGTAGCTTTTTCCTTTAGGATAGTGTCCGACGGGAGCAATCATATCATCATAGCCGTCACTTCCATTCCATATATTAGCATATGGTTTGAGTGCATTTCCCCAAGGCCATAACCGGCCAGTAGGTCCAGCTGCAGCTTTTTCCCACTCTGCTTCTGTTGGGAGGCGTCCACCGGCCCACTGAGCATAAGCCATTGCATCATACCAGGAAACTCCTACCACAGGATAAAGTGGATATTCTAAAGCACGATCCGGCCATAAACCAACCCCGTGAGCAGGAGGAAAATTCTCAGGTGTATGCGTTCCTGTAATTTTCCAGAATTCATAGTATTCCTGGTTGGTAACCTCATATTCCCCTATTTCGAATGTATCAAGGTACACTCTATGAGATGGTTTTTGGTCTGCAGCTCGATTGTCGCTCCCCATAGTGAACCAACCAGCCGAAACCTGTATCATGTTTTTAGGGTTACTAAAAACATTAGTAGTAGACAATAGCGAAACCAGCGAGAGAAAGTATATAATGAGTTTTTTCATTGTTATGGTTGTTCTACCAAGCTTTCGTAGGCTTGATAATGTTCAGCGGCCTTTTTGATATGGCCTGTTTTTTCATATACTCTAGCAAGATTGAGATGATAAAAAGGAATCTCTGGGTCTAATCCAACCGCTTTTTGAAATGATTGTATCGCTTTGGAGATATCACCCATCATGACATAGGCAGACCCCAACGTATTGTACAAAATTGATTGGTTTGGACTCAGTTCAATTGCATGCAATAATGTGTCTTTGGATGGAATGGGGTGACCGAGACTCATGAAGGCATGACTAAGACCAAGATAATGGGAAATATCTCGTGGATCAAGTTCGATACATCGCTGAAACGTCTTTACAGCTAGCGGATAGTTTTCCCTCTTCATAGATAACTTGGCTAATTCATCCAAAGCCTCGATATTTTCTGGTTCTGCTTGTGTTAAACGGGACAACCGTTCATGTTCAGTGGCATCTTTCTGTAGTTGTTGAAATTGAAGCATTTCTTCTTGGCCTTTTCCACGTTCGCCAATGCGCAGATACGCTGTTCCTAAACCATGATGTGACTGCGGGAAAGTAGGAGCCAACTGAATCGATTTCTCAAAGTGTAATATAGCTTCTTTATAATTTCCTTGGTTAAGATTAGCCATACCCAAGTAATACCAAGTAATTGTTGATAGAGGATTCAACTCAGATGCTTTTGATAATATAGAGGAAGCTTCAACGAATTGACGGCGTTGGATTTGAGTTTTCCCCAATGTTTTTAAGGCACGCGCGTGTCTCGGTGCGTAATCAATAGCTTTTTGTAGTGCTTTGGATGCCTCTTCCCATTTACCAAGATTGAAGAAAGCCTTTCCACGCAAATATAAAGCTTCTACATTATTTGGTTTTAACTCAAGTGATTTAGCGGTTGCCAGGATAACACTATTCCATCTTCCACCTTCCTCGTACGCCATAGCAAGATAATGGTGAATTTCGTAGTGATCGGGCTCGATTGCTAGCGACCTTTCTAGTTCATCTAGAGCTCCAGGAATACTGCCCTGAAACATAAGTCTAATTCCATGGTCAAGATGCGCAACATGCTTCAGGTGTTGTAAATCAGCATTAGTTTGGCCCACAGCGAAAGAATAGATAAATACGAAGTTAGACCAGAATATCGAAATCATCCGTACCACTTTACTAAGCACCACCATTGTTTTAGGATTAACTAACACGACCAAGCTCTAACTGGAGATTATCATATCCTAAATCTGCCTGTCAATTGCATCAGAGAATTATACAGAAATCCGTTTAACAGAATGTCTCAAAATATCGGAAATTAGGGGTTAATTTCAGTGATCTAGCCGAATCTCGATAACATCTTGACCTCTTGAGCGTTACACAGGAATTCCGATTACTTCACCTTTTTATTTTCTTAGGTTCTCTGGGGTAAACTAAAAAAATAGCGGTACACAACTGACAGTTGTGCACCGCTAAAAAGTCACAGATATTTGGTGAGGAAAATTATTTAGCCGACTTAATATCTCCCCAAATGCTCGACGCTCTATCGCGTGGCGAAACAGCCGTTCCCAAATTACCTATTTGTTCTAGAAAAACTCCTTTGGATTGCCCTTTTTTGGGGTAGATTTGTACTTTACCCATGGTTGCAGCATCAAAGTGCAAGTTGGCATAATCATGCCCACCACCTTCACCACAACGATAGGACAAAACGTTAGCACCTTTTTCAAGTGTAACTTCAACATCAAAGTCAACCTCTGTCGGATGTCCAGTCCATCTGTCATCATTGAACCATTTGGCACCATTAATCCAGATTTGTGCGTGGTCATCCTGTGCTGGAGACATAATGGCTTTCATTTTACTTGGCGCGTTAACAACAATAATCTGGTAAGTATCAAAATTATTTTGACAGGGCATTCCATACCTAGAAGACATGTTACGCCCTCCAGCATCGGCAGGGCCCTTTCCTAAACTGACGACTCGCCAATCACCTTTTGCTGGCGGCTTTGCCCCTTTCATGAGGTGTTTTCCCCAACCATCAAGCATAACGGACTTGGTTTTCAGCAATCCTGCCATGGTTGATAACTCAACTTCGGTCAACTTGCCTCCAGACCCTTCTTTGATCAGGTCTTTGCCTTTTGTCTTTGCGAATCCACCACTATCCATGTACCCACCATCGGGACCATACCAATCCATAATCCAAGGGGCATCCGGACGCTTTGAATTCAACACTTTAGCTGGATTATTTTTCAACTCGTCCCCTTTTTTGAGAGGGCCTCCTTTAACATTTGGCGGTCCAGCTATAGCTAATTGCATAGCTGCCAAAAATATAACCACTAAACATAACGAAAAAAGCTTAAATTCTCTCATATTCTAAGTCTCTCCTATCACAACAAAGATTTAACTAATGCAATATAATTTAACTGTAGTTGTTTAAATACCTAAATTAAATCATGTGTGCACTGAAAAGTCAAAGTTTTTTTACACTCTTATCATTCACGGCAATAACACCTCTTTTTAAAACATGAAAAAATGGGATACTTTCCATATTTCTTGTATATAACCACGTTTTAAATCAAAATTAATTTGATCCCTCTCACATTAATTTAACGTAATTTTTTCAGTCAAAGTTCAATACGCTATTATAATACTTTAAAAAAAATTTACTTCGCACGTCTTCATGAAAATAATAGTTGACTTTATTAAGGGTTTTGATATAATCCTGTAAACTAAGTTGAATTCTACCCCAGATTCCAAAGCTAGGGTTATAGCTCAGGGTTAGGGTTTGTTCTAAAAGATTAACTTTTAATTTGACAGGGAGGATTTTGTACATGCAAATATTCAAGATTTGCTCGTTGTTTGTATTTGTAACATTCTTAACTTCAGTGCAATTCGTGTCTGCCGGAGATGTCATTAAGGATGGGCCAATTAAAGAAAAGGATTGGATGGGAAATGCGGAACCCGCTCCACTAAACGAAAAGCGTGATGATGCAAAGTGGATCACCAAATGGTTGGTACCAGATGGTGGTTATATGGCAAATGGTGGGTTTGCAGTCTCAGCTCCTAAGGACCTCATTGATGAAGCGACAAAAGGGAAACTCGACCAGCTTACGCTATCGACTTACGAAGGTTTGTTGAAGGCCAAAGAGATCGGAATTGATTTCCCCAAAAAGAATCATATGAAAGGTGCTGTAGGTGACTTCCTAGTCGTTGAATTTGAACCAGCTGAAGCTGGTGGACGCAACATGTCTTCCAGATATGGGTTACCTTGCCAAAACAATTTCGATACCTATCAAATCATTGTTATTGACGCACCCGGCGACATGAAAGCTATTATGTCTCCAGCACAGGATGACCACGCACAAATCTGGATTAATGGGGAAAAGTGGTTTAACGACTCCAGATGGACGGGTTCCCCGGTAGAAGTTGATTTCGATATTGAGGTAAAGCTCAAGGCCGGTGGGAACGTCCTCCTATATCGTTGTGGTGAATCTGGAGGTCATGATTATGCTAACCTTCATCTAGATGACAAAACTATGGGCAAAGTAAAGATTTACCCGGATAAAGCAAAAAAGGCAAATGCGTTCTTTAATGAAATTGCTCCAGCCTTTGGTGTAGCACCGAAAGGTAAATTACCAAGTGTTTGGGGAGACGTCAAATCCATTAATAATCAGTAACGAAGTAATTGTTTCTACAGTATATTATTTAGCGGTGTGCGGCCAATAGTCGCACACCGCTTTTTTGTATCTAACAACAAAATCTTACTTTAGTTTTTTTTAACCTATGTTAACCTCACCGCTGATTTTCAATAATAGTTAAAT
>PAQF01000001.1 GCA_002709695.1 Candidatus Poribacteria bacterium | reverse complement strand
TCAGACTCTAACCTATACCACCAGAATCTGGTGATTATGATAGAAAAAACTAATACTGACGGCCGTAATTCATATATTACAATCGAGTCGACCAAGCTAAGTTTAGTTAAATTTGTTATGACCTTTCTCTTTGCTACCACAACCAATTAGTGCTGCCCTATATTTGGATACTAATACTTTCGATGACCATTTACTAGTTGTGTAAATTGACCTAATCGAATAAACAATATATTATGAGATTGTAGAAAGCCAATGTCTGATTATCAATTCTTATTCAGACATCAAAGGCACATCGATTTACAATAAACCAAAAGCGCATGAACGAAGAACCAATCATTTGCTATTTCGATAACGAATCCCTTTTAGCTGATAAGCGAAATTGTTTCAGGTTGCCGAACGTATTCAATCTGTGAGGAACAAAATTTTGACACGAAAGCCAATTTTCTGGTTAATTTTCCTATTATTATCGATCAGCGGCATTTTGTTTACAGTTCGCTATTTCGGTCGAGCCTTCCCACTGGTTAATTTAGATCTCAGGATGAACCGCCAACAAGCGATGGATAAAGCTCGCCAACTTGCTAAAGAAAATGGATGGGGAACGCCCCAATTCCGACAGGCTGCTTCTTTTCAACTGGATAGCATGACACAGCACTATGTTGAATTGGAAGCCGGTGGCAACGATGCCTTTCGCCAAATGCTAAAAGGAGATTTCTATTCGCCTTACACTTGGGTGGTTCGACATTTTCAAGAGGGCGAAAAACATGAAGTTCGCCTGAGATTCACGCCAGCCGGTGAATTCTATGGTTTTACTGAACAGTTACCTGAAGATGAATCTGGAGCAGTTCTGACAGTTGAGGCCGCCCGCGCCATAGCCGAAACTGCAGCTACCGATAAGTGGAGCACAGACTTAAACGCCTACCAACAAATAGAAAGCTCGAAAGAAACTCGCCCCGGGGGCCGTATTGATCATACCTTTGTCTATGAACGTCCAAATCTAAAAATCAATCAAGAAATTAATCAAGGACACTATCGGCTGACGTTGGTTATCGGAGGAGACCGTTTAACCGCCCTCAATCACTGGGTTAAGATTCCAGAAGAATTCGATCTCCGGTATAAGGAGATGCGTTCCGCTAACAACACTATTGCCCTCGTTGCCAGTATGGTCATGGTCTTGGTCTATATCCTCGGTGGTTGTATGATCGGTTCCTTCTTCCTACTTCGGCAAGGCTGGATAATTTGGAAACCAGCTCTTTATATGGGGATTTTTGTTGCAGGGTTACAGGCACTGGCACAACTGAATCAACTACCTTTGAGCTGGATGGTCTATGATACAGCGCTATCGACATCAAGACACATTCTTGAGCAACTGATTGAAACCATCGGTACCTTTATCATCTTCACTGTCTTGATGACACTGTCTTTTATGGGAGCGGAAAGCCTATCCAGAAAGGCTTTCCCCCACCATCTCCAGCTATGGCGCATTTGGTCGCCAGAAGTAGCATCGTCTACCGCCGTGGTTGGACGAACGATAGGTGGTTATTTGCTCCTTGGCTTGATGCTTGCTTTTGTGGTCGGTTTTTATTTCATCAACAGCCGGCTGTTAGGCTGGTGGAGTCCATCGGAAGCACTCTTTAACCCCGACGTCCTAGCCGTTTACTCTCCTTGGCTATCATCGATTGCCATTTCCTTGCAAGCTGGTTTCTGGGAGGAATGTCTATTCCGTGCAGTTCCTTTAGCTGGAGCTGCCTTGCTTGGGAAGCACTTCGGTCACCGCTGGCTCTGGATTGTAGCTGCTTTTATTTTACAAGCTATTGTCTTTGGAGCTGGACATGCCAATTATCCCGCCCAACCCGCCTATGCCCGCTTGATTGAATTGCTTGTACCGTCTTGCCTCTTTGCCAGTGTTTATTTGGTCTATGGTCTGTTACCAGTAATAGTACTTCATTATGTCTATGATGTTGTCTTAATTGCCTTGCCTCTTTTTGTATCTAGCACAACCGGTATTTGGTTTAACCAAATGATGGTAATCCTACTGGCGCTGGTACCAATCTGGATTTTGATTTATGCCCGGTTTCGTATGGGAAGTTGGCATCCGGCACCTGAGATTTCCTTCAATCGAGCATGGAGTCCTACACCAGCTGCTGCCCAAGGAAATCTATCAGAAACAACAACCGACTCAAACCATTTGGCAGATCAAACCAACGAGATAAAAACTGGCTCCCGTTGGCTGATACTGGGAGTCGGCGTGATTGGTTTGTTCCTATGGTATTTTCTCGGTCAATTCCAAAATCCGATTCCTGCCTTCGAAATCAATGGATCTGAAGCACTGGTCAAGGCCAAAGAAGCACTCAAAAACCAGCAAATCGATTTGGGAAAATCCTGGCAAGCTGCACGCTTGAACCAGGGTGGGATTGGACAAACTGATCGCTTTGTTTGGCAACAAGGTGGGAAAGAGGTACATCAGCAAATGCTGGATAACTACCTAGATCTGCCTCGCTGGGTGATTCGCTATGCCCAATTTGACCCGGAAATCGAACTAACTGAGCGAGCAGAGGAGTATCTGATTCATCTCAAATACGATGGCAAACTAGATAAAATCGTTCATCAACTACCGGAGGCCCATGATGGTGCTACTCTATTGGAAGAAACAGCTCGAGAGTTAGCTCACTCTGTTTTGGTGCAACGCTTTCAACTAAATCCGAGCCAGTTGGAGGAAATTTCGGCAGATCTACAGAAGCGACCCAACCGTCGAGACTGGACCTTTACTTTTCGTGATCATGTCAACTATCTGTTACAGGAGGCCACTGATGGGCTGATAGGGGAAGCTCGAATTACAGTTCGGTTAGCTGGTGATGAAGTGGTCGATGCTTACCGCTATGTCCATGTGCCTGAAAAATGGAAAAGGTGGGAAAGAGAAAAAAATAGTTTATTGGAGATGGTCAAAATCAGCTGGGGACTACTCCCAATCTTGGTAACTCTAGCTGGATTTGTTTTGGCTATTGTCAGTTGGAGTCGAGGAAACTTTTCGGTTCCCATTTTCATCAAGCTCTCCATCTTGCTCTCGGTTGTCTTCATTTTTGATTTAGCTAACGGTTGGGCAACGACGAAATACTTTTTCAATACCTCCGAACCGCTCACCAACCAATTTTTATTCGCTCTTGGCCAAACCCTGATTCAAGGATTATCAGCTAGCTTGGGATTGGCACTAATCGCTGGCTTACTAAAACGATGGAGACAGCCCGAAACATCACTTAGTAATCTGCAAGCAAGTCTACTGGGAATTGCGATCGGCCTAGCTGTAGTTGGTTTAACTACCTGTCTAACTAAGCTGAGTCCAAGTTTAGCTCCGTTTTGGCCTGACTTTTCCGGAGTTTCCACCTATTTCCCATTTTTAGCTTCGCCAATCGCCGTTATCTCCAGATTTTTCTCAATGACGGTCATGCTAGCCCTAACAATTGTGGGACTAGATTATTTCACTGCTAGCTGGTCCCGACGACGGATTTTAGGAAGTATCAGTCTGATTGTGTTGGTGGTGGCAATGGTCAGCAGTGAAGTAGATAGTTTTGCCAAACTAGGGTGGACAGGTGGCGGAACTGCCTTGTTCTGCTTAGCAGTTTACATTCTGGTACTTCGCTTTCACCTCAGTTTGTTGCCTATTATTGTAGGTACCATTCTTAGCTTAGATCAAGTTCAGCCGATCATGTTTGATCCTTATCCCGGAGCACGACTTGGCTCATTCCTAGCCTTAATTGTTTTAATTTTGTTAGCCAGTTATACAGTAAAGGAAATAAGGTATCAAAAACAGGAATCTTCAACTGTTTAAGATTGGTATTATAAAACAATTAAGCACGGAGTTAAAAAGTGCTGAATGAAGACGGTAGTAGAATCAATTTAAGTTTCGCAGATACAAAACTGAGGAAACCGGAAGTGAACTTGAATCACAACAGGAAATTATATGAATTTTGAGCTAATCAATCCAAAAGAGTATAAGCAATTATTTTTGGACGATCATGTTATTGAATCAATGAAGGGCATCAAGAAAACTCTGCACCAGCCGAGAAAATGTGGTCCCGTTATTAAATCCGGCTACCAAAGCCGGATCTCTCCGCAATAGAACACTGAAAAGAAAATTTGGGAATGGTGGTACATGAAGGAGAATATACATTATGCCAAATTTATAGATGGAGAACATTGGGAAAAACCGTCTGTAGAACTATATGAATGGAACGGCTCTAAAGACAATAACATAATCTGTACCCCTAAAGGTGATGGGTATCAACGGCTCTACCACGTTATACGTGATGAATCTGATCCTGACCCAACCCGCCGCGCTATAAAGGCCTGTTTAATAGCAGCGAGCGGCACCTTAGCGTTTCCAATGATGGATTCAATTGGACAATGCTTGATGTACCACCGATCCCTGGCCAAGATGAATCCCAGTTCACCTATGATCCATTTACAAAACAATATCTTGCAATGGTAAAACAACCAACAAAATGGGGACGCTCAGTTTTTCTGTCTACTAGCAAAGATTTCGAAAATTTTACTGAACCTAAGCTGATTTTTTGTTCTGATGAAGTCGATTGGGAAAACTGCAGACAACGCGTCCAATAGGTGATTAAAAACCCATCTTACATAACACCACCTATCATTGATGATCAAGATTATATAGCCGCAGTCTATAACATGGCAGTAATACCATACCAAGGAATTTATATTGGGTTTCCCGCCATATTCAACCCTTTCGGCGCAATCCCTCCACCGCATACAAACCTTACACGCATTAATCAGATAAAACTAGCCGTTTCACACGATCTATACAACTGGGAGAGGGTAGCAGATCGTGGCGTATTTATTGGTTTAGAACCATAGGATAATATTAATTACGGTACTAGTCAGTTGCTTATGTCTGGTCAGCCGGTGGTTCGGAAAAATGGAGAGATTTGGATTTATTACAATTCACTTCGTCTACCTGGTAGCATCGAAGACTATAAAACATACAATCGAGCCAAGGAACTGTTCAGATTAAACGTTGACCCAAAGGCCTTTAACGATAGCGGTGCACTGTCGTTGGCAAAACTGCGACCCGATGGGTTTGTATCCATGGATGGAGATGAATCGGGAACCATTGTTACCAAACCATTTCTGCTGAAGGGCGAAGATTTATACATTAACGCAGACGCTAGATAGGGAAAGATATATACTGAAATTATAGACGCAGAAACCATGAAAACACACCCTGGATTTTGGGTGCCAGGAGAACATCCTCCTCCCTTCAGCAACGATAGCATTAAGACCAAAGTCGCTTGGAAGTATCCCCACGATCTAGTGTTTGAGAAACCCATACGCCTAAAATTTTACCTACATCAAGCAAGACTCTATTCATTCTGGCTAGAATAAACAGAAAATTCGCAGATCAAGAAAAATCGGATCATTTGTCTCCAATTGAATCGGCACGTAGAATATCCAAGTTCTTCTTTAATACTTACGTACCATAATTCAG
This sequence comes from Candidatus Poribacteria bacterium, assembly GCA_002709695.1. GTDB lineage: Bacteria > Poribacteria > WGA-4E > WGA-4E > UBA9662 > UBA9662. The sequence goes on along the minus strand of PAQF01000001.1, from coordinate 41,382 downwards.
GACGTTACCAACGTTGAGGAATCGATATCCCCAGTCGATCTTTTCCTGAATGTCAGACAAATCCATCAGTGTAGTACCAGAAGCGATACCCGAACCTTCTAAACGACTAGGCACATCACGCATAATCTCTTGAACTTCTTTACAACCAGTTTCTGTAATTTTCCCTACAGAAGCAGAAAGATCTAGTGGGCCAACCAGTAGCACATCAATTCCCGGAATTCGCTTGATCGAATCAATATTATCATATGCCTGTTGGCTTTCAATTTGAAGAACTAACACAGTTTCTTGATTGGCAGTTCTAATGACATTTCCCCAGCTACACGAGGCCACATAGGCGATACTCCACGTTTCCCTTCTGGCGCGTAGCGGGCGTATTGTACAGATCGTTCTGCTTCCTCCGGTGTGTTGATCTGAGGTGCCATCACAGCCACAGCCCCAACATCGTAGGCTTTCTTAATCAAAGCGGGGTCGTTCCATGCCACTCTTATCATGGGAGCAATCCTTTTTTGACGTGCGAGAATTGGGATGACATCCAACACTTCGGTAGAAAAAGGAGTGTGCTCAGTATCAATCCAGAGAAAATCCGGTTGGGCCTGAGAAATTACACCAAGGACAATTGGCGATGGAACTGGTAATGAGGCCCCCAGCAAAATTTGGCCACTATTAAGTTTTTGCATGAGAGGGTTAGGATACATTACTTTCTCCTGAAAATTAGACGTCACTTAAATATGAAACATAAATTTCTGGTTATAAATATTTAGAAATCTGAATAATATAACAAGCTTAATCAACCCATTGTAACAAAAGATTTGTGCCTATTAATTTGATTATCTCTATTGTGAAAGGGAAGCGAAGTATACATGCAGATACATACTGTGTGGAAAAATGAAAACGTGAACAACAAGCCAAATAATTGAGCAAACTCTAGCTAGATTAACCAATCTAGGAAATCGTTGGGCTAAATAATAACCAAATGTCATCATCAGAGGATCCGCGACTAAGCGGTTTGCCCAAAACTCAACTCCTTGAAACCAATCTGAAACCATATTCCCCAACAGTCCCGTTTCCAAATAATGTTCAATTGTTTCCCAAAAGTAAGCCAAAAATAGAATGCTAATGAGATTGAAATAGTTTTTTCGCACATCGTCAAAATTAGGCCCAAAGTACTTATGGAAAATACGACGATTGATCTCTAAAACAATTTTTCCGACCGAAAAACCACACAGTATATGCTCAACCGACCAAATATCAAACATGGCATTAGTTTTCAGACCCCAAATTGCATCAACCATAAGCTCAATCCGAAAATTACAGTATTTTGAAAACAAAGGCAAGTATACAATACGCAATTTTTTTGTTTGACGGATGACCTCTGCACCATAATATTATAAATAGATTTATTTTAAAACTACTTACACTAAATATAGAACGCTTTTCAAACAAAACCTGAGAGTTCGCCCTCAACCTATCTGCTATAATTAAGATAGGAATCACTAATGTAATTGTTTAAACCAAAAGAATCTACTATAGACTTCAATGAGTCAACATATGACACAAAAGAATGCGAAACAAAAATACTTTATTGACATTCACAAAGGAGCAACCGCTCCCATAATACTTTTTTTGATGTATTTCTACAATCAATGGGAAAACCAAACGGCTTGGATCTATCTGGCGCTTCACGGAACATATGGGATACTCTGGGTGCTAAAAAGCCAGATGTTTCCTGATAAAACTTGGGAAAAACAAAGCAGCATCTGGTATGGATTGTATATGTGGTTGGGACTAACACTTTACTGGGTTGCCCCATGGATTATCACCTCAGGATATTTTAGTAACGGTATTGGAGTTCAAGTCCCTGTATGGTACTCCAGTATATGTATCAGTATGTACTCACTTGGTGTTTTCATTCATTTCACTGCTGACATGCAGAAACACACATCCTTAAAGTTAAAACCTTGTAGCTTGATCCATGATGGCATGTTTAGGCGTTGTCGAAACATTAACTATTTTGGAGAACTCCTAATTTACCTTGGATTTAGCCTACTCGCCATGCACTGGATTCCCATAGCTTGCCTAGCAGCAATGATGATTGTGGTATGGTTTCCGAATATGAAGAGGAAAGATCGTTCTTTATCCCGTTACCCAAAATTTGAAAGTTACCAAAAACAGAGTTATCTTTTTATACCTTATCTTTACTAATTTTCTGTTGATTGTTAAGTCAAATTTAAACTGAATAAAAAGCTATGTTTGCCCTTTAGAATGGTAGCGTGGCTCTTTAACTTTCCATAAACTGTAACAACTTAAAAGCAACAATAGAATGCAGATTAAAAAAACGTGTGTGTACCTGTCTTTATTCGTTTCTATTATTAAGCCGGACAAAAATGGTAGCAACGCTCGAAAGGGCGCAACAGCGGATGAACGTAAGGCAGTGTATGTTGGTAAATTACCAACTTGAGAAAATTCCATCGTCATATTGAAACTTGGAATATCAATGCCGCTATGTAGAAAACCAATAAGCGCAAAAATACCGTAAAAAATTGTAATAAAGTCTGCTGTTACTACCCACAGTATCATCAGACAAGCAAGCTTTGTATTGACTAAGATAACCAACCGGTTACCACGTTTGTCAGCCACATATCCCCAAAATGGCTGACCCATAGTTCGTCCTATCATCAACGCTGCAGTAAATACAGGCACATCAGATTCTGTTGCTATCATCTTATCTATTGTATAGGCTGTGAGAAAACCGAGTACAACACCAAAAGCTGACAAAAATATTTGGCTATAAATATAATATCTGAAATTCCAATCTTCTTTCAGGATTGAGATAGCGTCCCAAAAATATCGTCGCAAACGTTTGGGTTGACTAGGAGGAGAAGGAGGTTCATCGATAAAACCAAGTGGTAAAACCGTAATCGTAAGGATAATAAAACCAAGCAAGAAACACAATGAAAAATTAATTGGAAACTCATATCTTGCCAAAAAATCTTTGGCCATCCAAGCGCCAAAGATGCTTAATAGCCCTCCAATCGCGCCTGCCATACCATACATAGTTCCACGCCTGGTAACTGGAATAACTTTGGCAACCAAATCAAAGTAAGCTGGGCCATTGAAACCCATAGAAAGCATAAATATCGCAAACGTGAGGGAAAAAAGGGTAAGTGATAAATTTGGAGATGTACGACCGAACAATAAAATCTGCGGAACAAGAACGAGTATAGCAAACCTTTCAATTAACGCTAACGTGAGAACATAACCACGTTTAATTGGCATGCGCTCAATCCAACTCGCTGCTAGCAACTGAGGAAAGAAAAAAAAACTACTATGGATTGCATTGGTTAAGCCAATCCAAACTGAGTTAGCTGACATTTTTTTTATAAAGGCAGGCAGAATCGTGACAGGTGAAAAAAAACAACTGCCAAATGGAAAACCAACAGCATCAATAAAGCAAGCAAAATAATTGAATCGATGTCGGTAAGTAGGAACTGGAGGCTCTTCTGGATTAGACTGTAAGTTCAACAATTATTCCTAGCAAATGAGAAAGTAATGATAAAACTTGACATATTGAAGGATGAATAAAAAAAACAGTCACATGCAAAACAAAGGAAATGTTATAATCCTCTTCCTTGCATACAAAACGATCATCCTTCTTTATAATGTGTATGCAAATAAGCTAGAATTGGCCTAATCTCAATTAAAGGATATGATTTAGTTCATAATTAACAACATTGGAAATTCCAAAATGTACTAGAGGTAAATATGAAACTCGAAACGATTTGCTTACACGGTGGACAAGCACCAGACCAATCAACGCTGGCACGTGCAGTACCAACTTATCGAACCAGTTCGTATGTTTTCAAGGACACAGAACATGCAGCTAACCTTTTTGCGCTGAAAGAACTGGGGAACGTTTATACCCGGATTATGAATCCAACCCACGCTGTTCTGGAGGAGAGAGTTGCCCAACTTGAAGGAGGTGCGGGTGCTCTAGCTTTGTCTTCTGGCACAAGTGCGGTCTTCTATTCAATTATTAATATTTGTCAATCTGGCGATGAATTTGTCTCAGCTAACAACCTTTATGGAGGAAGTTACACACAGTTTAATAATATACTTCCACAATTCGGGATAAAAGTCAATTTTGTTGATCCTAAAGATCCAGATAACTTTGCCAAAGCAATTACGCCCAAAACCAAACTTCTATTTTGCGAAACAGTCAGCAACCCTGGGCTTGACGTGGCTGATATGAAAGCGATTGCAGACGTAGCCCATGAGAATGGACTACCATTGATGGTTGACAGTACATTCTCAACACCATATCTACAACGACCAATTGAACAGGGAGCTGACATTGTAATCCATTCTCTTACTAAGTGGTTGGGAGGACATGGAACTGGAATCGGAGGCATTGTTGTAGACAGCGGGGAATTCGACTGGCAATCTGACAAGTTTCCATTGATGACCGAACCAGAAGCAAGTTATGGTGGTCTTCGTTGGGCTTATGATCTCGGTGACTTATTGCCTCTGGCTTTTATCCTACGGATGCGACTTATTCCACTGCGTAATCTTGGAGCATGCATTTCACCAGATAATGCGTGGATGTTTTTACAAGGAATTGAAACACTGCCTCTGAGAATGGAACGGCATTGTGAAAATGCGTTGGCAGTTGCCGAGCACCTTGGTAAACACGAATCTGTTGAATGGGTTAATTACCCAGGCCTAAAAACAGACCCGAATTATGAACTGAGCCAGAAATACTTGAATGGTAAGGGTGGTTCGATGGTTGTCTTTGGTATTAAGGGCGGCAGAGAAGCCGGAGAGAAGTTTATTGAAAACCTACAATTATTCTCGCATTTAGCTAATGTTGGAGATGCTAAAAGCCTAGCAATCCACCCCGCAAGCACAACACACTCACAACTTAATGAAGAGCAACAAATTAATGGAGGAATTCGCCCTGAGCTCGTTCGTCTCTCAGTCGGTATTGAAAATATTGAAGATATCGTAGCTGATCTTGATCATTCATTAAGTCAAATATAGCAACAATTATCTTTTCGGGGCTATTAGTTAAGCCATGTTCGTATGAAAAACTTCACAGAACTTGTTTCAACACAGTTTTTTCAGTTTAGCAATCAAGACCTACCGTTTCAGCTTCGCAGTGGAGAAGCGCTGAGTCAAGTTACACTCGCTTATGAGATGTATGGAGAGCTAAATTCCCGAAAAGATAATGCTATCCTTCTCTTCCATGCCTTAACTGGAAGTCAGCACGCGGCAGGCAAAAACCCGTCTGTTGAAGGGCTAGAGGTTACTTGGAATGAAGAATGCCAAACTGGTTGGTGGGATGGTTTTATTGGACTTGAGAAAGCCATCGACTTGCATAAGTATTGTGTTATTTGCATCAACTATATCGGTGGATGTTATGGGTCAACAGGCCCTACATCGGTCTGTCCGGAAACTAGTAAGCCCTACGGAGCTAACTTCCCTCAAATCACCTTTTCAGATATTGTTGATTCTCAGATGAAATTCGTTGATCATCTTGGTATTGAGAAATTATATGCAGTAATAGGTGCTTCTATCGGTGGCATGATGTGCCTTAGCATGGCAACTCGGTATCCAGACAGAATATGTAATGTTATTCCAATTGGAAGTGGTGTTGATGTCTCCCCATTACAAAGAATTCTCAATTTGGAACAAATTTATGCGATAGAAAGCGACCCTGACTTCCAAGGAGGAGCATACCTTAAGCACGCACAGCCCACTCGTGGTATGGCCTTTGCTAGGATGATTAGCCATAAGACTTTTGTTTCTCTGACTACCATGGAACACCGTGCAAGAGGAGAAATCTCAGAAAATGACGACAATCTTGAATGGTACAAAATCGGTACTTCACTGGAGTCATATATGTTGTACCAAGGGCGAAAATTTATCCCTCGCTTTGATGCCAATTCGTATCTACGAATTTTAGATGCTTGGCAGAATTTCGATTTGTTGAAAGAAACCAAAGCTGAAAGCCTTCGAGAATTATTCTCCAAATGCCAAACGCAAAAATTTTTGGTTTTCAGCATTGATTCGGACGTTTGCTTCTATCCAGAAAGCCAGCAAAAAATGGTTAAATTACTACGCGGGGCAAATGTTCCAACAACGTGGGTAACTGTAAATTCCGAGAAAGGACACGACGCATTTCTCGTAGAACCCGAGCTTTTCACACCACATTTGCTGTATACTTTGGGCAAAAATCGCTAGTCTCCAAATTACATTCACATAATTAAAATCAAACATAAAAGACTTATATTAGCTTAATATCACACTATCAAGTTTTACAACAACAGAATTCAAACTACAGCCCGCCCCTACCGTCCAAATTTGCTTTGTTATATTATGCCTCAATTAAATAAAGTGAAATCAAGCATTACGTTAACAGATATTATCCAACTTTGACTGGAAGCTAAAATGAAGCATACTACAGCAACTCCCTGTCTAAGAATCCGTTAGGGTTGGGTCTTGGAACATCAGATACTACCATACAACCTACATGCACGTAACTCTCCGCATCAAAATCACTCCGACAGTAGTCTCAACTGCGAGTTTCAATGCGTAACCAATGAATTACCACTGGTCAGTCAGTCACAAACAGAGCCCTAAGACATTGCCCCCTCGGTCTTTGAGTTAAACTTCCCTGCTATCATATCTTTTACCAAATTCCGTCAATATGGCTGAGCATGTTAACAACCCCGACATAAGTGAGCTGGTTACTCCAACTGTCAGAATATCCTGTCCCGTGAGAAATAATTTCTTGACCGGAGTATCAGGTGTTAACCACCGTAACTGGAAACGGCTTGTTGTATGATCTATCCCATACAACTCCCCCGTAGAATAATTAGCCATATCTCTTGTACTTAATGGTGTAGAGAGTTCATAGTAATCTACTTTCCCTTTAATAGCAGGAACATATTGATAAATCACTTCTAATAATCTACTAGAAATGTTTCCCTTGTAATCTTTATATTCTTGCCCTTGCCTTTTCCAAGGAAGATCTTTCCATTTATCAAACCAACTGGAATTTGCCATCGTTATAGCTTCTATAGTAGAAGTTCCGGGGTGAAGGATTTCCCAACTAGGATCCTTGATAGAAGGAAATGAAATAAAAACAACAGGAAAATCATTGCACTGATTGCTCAGAAAGTTCTCAGCGTTTTCGTCATGGTTGTAACCAGGAGAAACCCATAAGTTAGTTTTATTTAATCCCAAAGCCTGTGCCGATTCCTTAATTCCTATGTGAAGACAAAAGTGACCTGAAGACGGTTGCACTTGGGCAAGTTTTGCTTGACCCCCTAATTCTTTCTGATAATTGCGCAGAAACCTACCAAATGTGTTAACGACCCCAACGCTACTAATGACTAGGCTGGCTTCTATTTCGTCACCATTTTCCAATCTAACACCACAAGCCTGACCGTGGTAAATTAAAATCTCATCCGCACCAGCATTAAAAATGACTGTACCACCATTCCTTTCAATCACAGGAACAATTGCAGCAGCAATACTCTTAGCACCATCAACCGGGTAATTACCACCATCCAAATAATGGCGAGCGACCATTGCCTGCATGACAAAACTACTTGATCCTGGAGGCAAGCCGAGATCTCCCCATTGACCAGTCAAATCCAATTAACCTTTCATTCCCGGAAAGCTCTGAGATAACATCACGGGTGGTACGATTGGATAATTTAAGGAACTGTTTGGAAGCCAATGGATAAGTAATTTTGCGGTACAGAGGAGACAAAGCTTTATTAACGAAAAATTTACGCTTTGCTTGACTAACCTAATCTAATAGATTTATATATTTTTGAATAACACTTTCATCTTTAGAAAATTCCCTGATCATACAATCAACAAACACTTACTTTGGTGCACAGAAATCGTACGATCGATCAGGAAAAATGATTCTGTCATACGGGTTTCCCATTCCTGCCCATTTCAGGTTACCATCAGTGATAAGATCAAATATCCTCCTGCCAGTAGAACTATCGCGGTGAACTTCCCCAATGTAATGAATGCCAACATCCCATTCATACCCCTTTCTTTTGAACATATGGGTCTATCCGCCAATTACATGATGTTATTCTATCAGCAAGACCCTTCTGCCAATTTTTGATAATAGTGCAGCCGTACAAAGCCCACTAATACCAGAACCTATAATTAAAACATCGTATTTCTGATTAGCTATACTTGAATTATATTTTCCCCCTAACATAAATCCTATTATCTTATTTTTTGTTAAGCTTGTATAGATGAACTCCTAAATAATTAACGTTCCCTTATATTTTTATTGTAGAGAGCCCCAAACAAAACCTACGCTTTGATGGCGAACAAGTGTAAAAATTATCTTGGCAACGATACGCGAAGACATTCGCACACTTAATCAGCTAATTACTAATTTACTTTTCGCTTCAGTATCTTACTCACATGACCGTCGTAAGTATCTTCTATTTTGTGTGCCTCTGTCGATTTATAATCTTCCCAAAAAGGGGACGTATGAGATTGACATCTGAAAGGAGAACAAATACTGTTTTCTACCAGCGAGCACTTTCTTAGCCCGTTGCTAAATACTGTTTCGAGAAGCCTTTTAAGGAAAAGGTGAAAATCATCTAAAACTTTCAAGCTCAAAACCAACATACGCAAAGTTCACATTAAGGTTCAGGTGAGTCAGAGACACAACGAAAACCTCCAAGATAATGACCAACCTTCGGGTCGTATTCGTATCGATATGCTACTCGCAGGCCATACTTATGGTCTGACCAAGAGCCCCCACGTAGTACACGGTACTGTCCTACCTTTGGCCCTTTCGGGTTCTCCAGGGAGGAGGCAGCGTAGTAGCCTTCACCATACCAATCAGCACACCATTCCCAGACATTGCCAGCCATATCATAAATCCCGTAGCCATTCGGCAAAAAGCTACCAACAGGCGAGGTTTCTCCGTCCCACTGGTCATTACCTCCAATACCTTCATAATTAGCATGATTACGCAAAAGCGCATCCCCCCATGGGTAACGTTTATTCGTTAACCCGCCTCGTGCAGCGTATTCCCATTCGGCTTCTGTAGGCAAACGTTTCCCAGCCCATTTGGCATATGCCTCAGCATCAGCCCAAGTAACATACACAATGGGATGATCATCAGTAGCAGAAAAATCTGCTACATCGTCCCAACGTTTGAAGTCGTACCTTGTCTGGTTAACAAATTCCTTAAACTGGCCGATGGTAACTTCATAAACATCCATGTAAAAAGCATCGAGTTCAACCGTATGAACAGGCAATGAATTCTCCATATTGTCCAAGTGATCTCCCATTTCAAAGCGACCTTCTAGAATCAGAGTCATTAAAGAACTATCCTTTTTCCATAGAATCTCTCTGGGAGCGTTTTCAAATATATCCTCATCTTCGCCGCAACCGATAAAAACAAACACTACAAAATACACAACAACAGTAAGTCTCTTAATCATGCGAATACCTGTTGGGTCTATTCCTAATGTATCCGGCTGACGCAAAATTCGGAGAAAATTGTGGTAAGAGTCCAATGATTACTCAAAATCTATCTTTCGACTTATTAATTTATCAATCTTTACAGGCGATGAATTATTCTTTTTATCTAAAAAAAAACTACTACATAAACCCAACTCCTAAGCGAATGGGGAAAAAACTCGCTCTCAGAATAAACGAAAAACACCTGTACCGTCAACATCATTAGTACAATAACTAATCTCTTAACTACATTTCCTACTTTCCATAAATTTAGTTTCGGATACTTTGCCAAAAAATCAAAACTTGAGATTTCTCTTTTAAGTAACTTCATCACAATCTGCCAAATCTATGATCAACGTCAGTAAGAGTTTGGTATAGTCATGTTTCAAACAGTCTAAACATCATTACTGCAAAAGCTACCACCAATAACACATAACCATTATGCTCTTGGGAAACACATAGATATCAACACTAATTAGTGGTTCAAATGACTTGCTATCATAGTCTACCTTAGCATAATCAATAGTAGTTCCACTCAGCGAAAAATCTAGTCGAAATTTATCTGATCCGTACTGAAACCACTTCATCTTTCCAATTGCAAGTTAGTGTTCTGTTTCGAGGATTTTGATATTGACAAAAACCAGTATTCCTTGTAAAATAGGCGGACTCGCCGGGTAGGGTGACAGAGTGGACGATTGTGGCGGTCTTGAAAACCGTTGTGGCGAGAGTCACCGTGGGTTCGAATCCCACCCCTACCGCCATTGAAAAGGCATGTTTTCGGAGAGGTGCGAGAGTGGTTGAATCGGGCTGCCTGCTAAGCAGTTATGGCTTAACAGCCATCATGGGTTCGAATCCCATCCTCTCCGCCATTTTTATCATGCGCCGGTAGCTCAGCGGATCAGAGCATCTGACTACGGATCAGAAGGCCGGGGGTTCGAATCCTCTCCGGCGCTTATTTTTGTAGCTCCTATTTTTGTATTGTGGAACGCGATTGTTTTTGGATGCAGCAAGCTTTAAGCTTAGCACGCCGTGCAGCTCAAGTGGGAGAAGTCCCAGTTGGAGCGGTTATTGTGAAGGAAAACGTCGCTACTGCGCGTGCCTATAACACGAGGCAACAATCCAAAAACCCAACAGCGCATGCAGAAATACTGGTTATTCAACAAGCCTCAATGGTTATTGGTGATTGGCGTTTAACTGATACAACGCTTTATGTTACCTTGGAACCATGTCCGATGTGTGCTGGGGCGATTTTGGCGAGTCGTATTCCGAGAGTTGTCTACGGCGCTACTGATCCGAAGGCAGGTGCAGTTGATTCACTCTTTGGACTTTTGCAAGACCACAGGTTAAATCACCAAGTTGAGGTTAGATCAGGCGTTTTGGCCGAAGAAAGTAGTAGGTTATTGAAGTCATTCTTCGGGAGACGTAGGCAGCAGATCTTGGAGAGGTGCGAGAGTGGTTGAATCGGGCAGTCTCGAAAACTGTTGTGCGTAAAAACGTACCGTGGGTTCGAATCCCACCCTCTCCGCCATTTGAATGTTTGTGTGTAGTTTCCGATTTAATTCTTTGAGGTAAGTTTATACTTTTAACTTTGGGGCAGTAGCTCAGATGGGAGAGCGCATCCCTCGCACGGATGAGGTCACGGGTTCAAATCCCGTTTGCTCCATGGCTGGAGAGATGCGAGAGTGGTTGAATCGGCATGATTGGAAATCATGTGTACGTGAAAGCGTACCGTGGGTTCGAATCCCACTCTCTCCGCCATTTTTATAACATGTGAGCTTGGTTATGCTAAGTGGGGAGGTAGCGGTGCCTTGTACCTGCAATCCGCTATAGCAGGGCTAAATTCCTGTTGTAAGGCTTGATTCTGTTGAGGATCGACTCAAGTAAGTGGTGATGAAGATTGGGTCCTGAGCAACTTGAAGTTATTAAACCCCGTCAGATCCGGAAGGAAGCAGCGGTAGATAATCTAAGAGTGTGACGCAGGGTAGCCTGATTGGAGCAAACTGCTTGAGTAACGCTTGGGAGAATCTCGTCGAGCTATGGGTGCATAACCAGGATTTTTTGTTACGATAAAAGCTTTCCTAATTTCCCTTCCAAATTCATAGATGCTCACAGAGAAATAGGAGATGTGTTTATGTCTTATGAGGTGTTGGCCCAGAAGTGGAGGCCTCAATCATTTAGCGATGTTGTTTCTCAAACACATATTACAGTAACACTGAGGAACCAAGTGTCGTCTGGTCGGATTGGACATGCGTACCTCTTCTGGGGACCTAGGGGTACTGGAAAGACGACAGTCGCACGCATTTTGGCTAAAGCGACCAATTGTCAACAGAAACCCGAAGATGGCACGTCCTCAGCTGAACCCTGCAATAATTGTCAATCATGTAACGAAATATCTAGTGGCAGATCTGTTGATGTCATTGAGATGGATGCGGCCTCCAATCGAGGTATTGACCCTATCCGCGAATTACGTGAAAATGCCAGGCTGACCCCTGCTTCATCCGTGTACAAAATTTATATTATTGATGAAGCGCATATGCTTACCCCCGAGGCATTCAACGCGTTGCTAAAAACGCTTGAAGAACCTCCACCTCATGTCATATTCATTTTAGCCACTACCGAGCGTCATAAAATCCCGCAAACAATAACATCCCGTTGCCAAGATTTTGACTTTCGATACATGGAACAGTTGCAAATCATAGACCGGCTACGCCAGATTTGCCAAGCTGAAGAAATCCATGTAGATGATGAAGGCCTTTCGTTGATATCTCAGCAATCTGAAGGATGTCTACGAGACGCACAAAATATTTTGGAGAGACTGATCTCGTCTGCGGGCAAGGAACTGGACCTAGAACAAATTACTCAAATCCTCAATCTTGGCTCTGTTCACTTAATCTTTGAGCTTAACGATGCGATTTTGAATGGGGATCTTACTTCGGCTCTTCAATCGTTATCCAACCTAGCACAGCAAGGTGCTGACTTGACCCAGTGTGTCAACCAGTCAATCCGGTATTTTGGAGACCTAAGGCGCCTTTGTATTGACCCAGATCTCGGAAACCTTATCATGAGATCACAATCTGAAATTGAATTGATGCAACAAAAAGTTAAGCAAGTTTCAGCTGACCGAATTTCTAGAATCATTAAAATTTGGATTCATACGAATAGTACTATAAAGCAACATGGATTCGCCCGGATTCACATTGAATCAGCTTTGATTGATGCTTGCCAAGTGCGAAGTGGTATTCAACTAGATCGATTGTTGAAATACCTTAAGGAAATCGAAGATAAAATTGATAAACTTGAAAGTCAAGGAGACATTCAGTCTAGTACTGCCATAAAAGACATAGCCGAAGTTTCCCCTCAGAGTACAGATCAAAGTGTAATCGAGACAGATCTACCTGAGAATAAATTGACAACTAGTTTGTCAGATGAAGTCCACGACGAATTGGCAGAAGTTGTCTCCATTCGAGCAAAATCAGGTGACCCCCAAGAAAAACCACGTTTTTCAATCAACAACCAAGCTGACAAAAAAAAGGGTTGGCAGGAAGCATTGGAAATTCTAAAACGGAAAAGGCGGTCACTCTACGCGCACTTACGCGAAACGAAGGTTTTGGTAACTGATGTATTAGAAGAAAAATCAAATATCTTCAAGATTGCCTGCGAACGCCCTGCAACGATTAAAATGGTGAATGATAATGACAAATCAGAGATATCAAGTATACTCAAGTCATTATTTGGAATTCGTCCACAGATTCAACTGGTACGCACCAATTCCACACAACACGAATCACAACTTGAGGAGTACACGGATCCTCCTCGCAGTAACCACGAAAAAAAGCAGAACTCACCACAAAACCAAAACGACAAAACACCCATGATGTTAATGCATGAAGCAAGTAGTGACCCAGAATTATCTTCAATTCTTCGAATGTTTGATGCTAAGATCATAAAGATCGAACCAAAGTAAAAAAGCAAAAGGACCTTTACAATGAATATGAATAACTTGATGAAACAAGCCCAGAAGATGCAAAAACGGATGCTTGAAATCCAAGAAGATCTTGCCAACAAAACTGTTGAAACAACAGTTGGTGGAGGGATGATAACCGCAGTTACAAATGGGCAACAAGAATTAGTATCAATTACTATTTCTCCCGATGTCGTCGACCCAAGCGACGTTGAAATGCTTGAAGACCTAATTGTTGCTGCGGTAAACGAAGCGCGCAATAAAGCCCAAGAACTGATGGGTGACGAAATGAGCAAGCTTACTGGAGGCATAAAGATTCCAGGAATGATGTAAATGATATACCCTAAACCTTTGGAGGATTTAGTTAAACAATTACAAAAATTACCAACGATTGGTCCTAAAACTGCACAACGTCTGGCTTTTTCAATTCTGAAAATGCCAGGGGAAGAAGTTATAAAGATTTCAAAATCACTTTCGGAGGTAAAAACAAAACTCAACTACTGCAGAATTTGCGGAAGTATTACGGATCAAGATCCATGTATGATATGCACAAATCCCAACCGAAGCCATCAGGTAGTCTGCGTGATCGAAGAACCGGAGGATTTGCTTGCTATTGAACGAACACGTCAGTACAAAGGAGTTTATCATGTACTAATGGGTGTCTTGTCGCCACTTGATGGGATAGGGCCACGTGATCTCCGAATCGATCCTTTGCTTAAACGAGTAGATGAGAAAAATATTACAGAGGTCATTATCGCCACCAACTATACCACAGAAGGGCAAGCCACAGCACTGTATTTAGCAAACCAACTAGATAGTTTTGATATCGAAATAACCCGGATTGCCTATGGTATCCCAGTTGGAGGGGATCTTGAATACATTGATGACCAAACTATAGGTCAAGCTATAGAAGGTCGAAGGAAAATCAGTTCGTAGGTTACCATGAGAAACTATCATAAGAAATACGATGTCTTAGTAGTTGGTGCTGGACACGCAGGGTGTGAGGCAGCCCTTGCTAGCGCACGTATGGGGTGTCAAACAGCCATTGCAACAATCAACTTGGACACTATTGGCAAAATGTCCTGTAATCCTGCCATTGGAGGCCAAGGAAAAGGTCATTTAGTGAAGGAACTTGATGCCCTTGGTGGTGAAATGGCCAAGGCTATCGATCAAACTGGGATCCAGTTTCGTCAACTGAATACTAGCAAAGGACCTGCGGTGAGATCTAGCCGAGCACAAGCAGACAAAAAAGGCTATCAAGATTACATGAAGGAGACTCTTGAGAAGCAGGAAAATCTAGATGTAAAGGAAGTTCTAGTTGAAGAATTGTTAACTGAAAACGGAAAATGTATTGGTGTCTTATCACATACTAAAACTGTGTATCTCGCGAAAACAGTCATATTAACAACTGGAACTTTCTTGAAAGGAACCATACATGTTGGTGATGTTTCTTATAGCGCTGGCCGTGCAGGTGAATCGTCGGCGGAGAAACTATCGGATAGCTTTTCCGCTCTTGGTTTTGAAATAGGACGATTAAAAACAGGCACACCACCACGAGTAAATGCACAATCCGTTAATTTTGAGGCTATGCAAATACAACCTGGTGACGAAAGTCCCCGTCCTTTTTCATTTTCTAATGACCAAATTGAACAAAGTCAAATACCGTGTTTTGTTACCCAAACTAATCCCATAACGCATAAAATCATTAGTCAAAATCTAGATAAATCCGCCATGTATAGTGGCAGAATATCAGGTATTGGTCCGCGTTACTGTCCTTCTATTGAAGATAAGGTAACTCGATTTCCGGCAAAAGATCAGCACAATATTTTTGTAGAACCTGAGGGACGTGATACAAACGAAATCTACCTGAATGGTATTTCATCAAGTTTGCCTGAAAATGTTCAGACTGATATGGTACGAAGCATCAAGGGACTAGAAGATGCGGAGATTATGCGATTTGGGTATGCGATAGAATATGATTTCGCACCAGCCACCCAACTACATCCCACACTTGAAACAAAGCGAGTAACCAACCTCTACTTTGCAGGCCAATTAAATGGAACAACTGGTTACGAGGAAGCCGCTGTACAAGGGTTAGTAGCTGGTGTCAATGCCGCCTCGAAAATTCATGGGAAAGACCCTTTTGTACTTAAACGCTCTCAGGCTTATATTGGCGTACTGATTGACGACCTTGTAACCAAAGATATCCGTGAGCCATATCGTATGTTTACCTCACGTGCAGAGTATCGCCTACAACTTCGTGAAGATAATGCGGATCTACGGCTAACGGAAATTGGATATCAACTAGGACTTGTCAAGGACTCAGCATATAGCAGCTTCTTGCAGAAGCGCCAAGTAGTCTCACAAGAACTAGATCGTTTAGCTGAAACCAAGGTAATACCAGAAACTAACACACTTAACCAATTAAAGATAGCTGGGTTACCCGAAATTAAGACTCCAACGACGTTATCCGATTTGATCAAACGCCCTGAAATTCGATATAGTCAAATTCGACAGTTTGTGCCGCCGGATCAACCCTTATCCAAGTTAGTTGAAGAACAAGTTGAAATTCAAATTAAGTATGAAGGTTACATCAAACGGCAGGATCTGCAAATCGAGAAATTCAAAAAATTGGAGAACATGCCAATTCCAAAAGACCTAGATTTCAACGCAATTAATGGGCTAAAAACTGAAGCTCAGCTGAAATTTTGCAAAATCCAACCGATATCGATTGGACATGCCTCGCGAATTCCAGGTGTGACACCAGCGGATATTTCAACTCTGATGATTGCGCTCAAATCCAGAACAGGGACCAACCAGTAAATACCAATTTTCAAATGACCACCAAGAGATTCCAACCATTGATCAATCAGGTTTTTGCACAGCACGGTTTTTCACTAACAAATTCTCAGGCAAATTTATTTACAACCTATTTGGAAAATCTAAAACTCTGGAACAACAAAATCAACCTGACATCGATTCGAGATGATCACGAAATAATCATGAAGCATTTTCTCGACTCAGTATCTGTCCTCAATTATTTTGTTGTAAAGGAGGACGATTTAGTTGTTGATGTTGGTTCTGGGGCTGGATTTCCTGGAATCCCCATTAAGATTTTAATACCTAACCTTAATTTAACTTTGGTTGAATCTATTTCAAAAAAAGCAAGTTTTTTAAAGTTCCTGAAAACACGGTTAAAATTAAAGGACACAAAAATAATCAACCTCCGTGCAGAAGAAATCATAAAGCTAAACCAGCACCAGCAAAATTATGATTTAGTATTAACACGATATATCGCTTCCATTGAAGATTCTATTGATTATTGTTTACCGCTTTTAAAACCTAGTGGGAATTGGGTTGCATTTAAATCAAAGGATGTAAAAGATGAAATCTGCTCAGCAACAAAAAAACTAAAATCAGTAAATGCCAAAATCCAATCTGTTATCAAAAACGACACCCTATCGTTGAATCGTATGTACGTAATGATAAAGCAAAATTGAGGAGTTAGCCAATGTTTGAACTAGCTATGAGCACCAACAATATTCCAATCCTTAGAATCAAGGGCAAAATAATTGGGAATACTGCTGTCTCCTTAAAAAATGAAATAGATTCACAGATCAAAGAAGCCGGAACAAAATTGATTTTAGATTTAACGGAAGTTCCGCTTCTTGACAGTTCTGCGTTAAGTGCAATTGTTGCGACTCTCCAAAAATTGCGACAGACTGAAGGTAAAATAGTTTTGTTGAATCCTCAGAAGTCGGTGATGAACGTGCTGAAAGTTACTCGACTTCACTCGGTTCTAGAAGTTTACGATGACGAAGATTCAGCAATAAAAGCGTTCAACTGACCATGATTCTTCAGCGCCTTCGAGCGAAAACAGGACTACGTAGCCAGTTTGTGTTCCTTTTTCTCCTCATTTCACTTGTACCATTAATTATTGTTTCCCTACTTGCATACTATTACGGTGTTAGAGCTCTTGAAAATACAATTGGTGAAAACCTTGGACAAATTGCGAAGGAAAAACTCGTCCAAGCAGATAGATCCATTTTGGATCGTTTAACCAATATTTTGTCCTATATCGAGTCTATTGCACCCGTCGTTTCACAGGCCAATGGTAACAATTCTTCAGAACTACCATTAACGGTTGTTTTGCTTCAAATCAATAACGAATTGAAAGATGATATTAGGCAACTTGAAGGGTATGCTGGATCCCAAAGTAAAATTATTATTACAAATCTGCATCGGCAGATAATTCAGGCATCTAACTCAAGTTTGTACCTACAGGAAATCGACAGTGATTGGTGGGTTACAACTTATAACAATGGCTATGGGTATGATCAAGTTGGAAATGTGCAATATAATCAAAAAACGCGACTTCATTTCCTCCCCACTAGCCTGCCCATCCGAAACTCAAAAGGTCAGGTTGTTGGCATATTACACGCGGAAATAACCTTGCCAGAATTATCGGATCTTGTTAAAAAAATTGGTCCTGAGGATGGAGTCGAAAGTGATATTCAAGTAGCGATTATTGACAAAACTGGTAAGGTTATCTCTGCTTCCCGCGAGAATAACTACAGTTTTGGAGATGACATTGAAATGAGCCATGCTGCTATGAAAGCTATTAATGCAGCCAAGGGGAGTGATGAATATTATGGCTATGAAATGGAGGAAGAGGTTGAACAAATTAACGATCTAGAAACCAATGAAACGATAAAAGGAGAAAAAAAAGTTTACGGCTGGGCCCGTACACGCACATGGGAGAATAACAGTCTATTACGTGAGGCTCAGGGGGATCGGAATTTTGTAAAATGGACGGTCTTAGTTTCTTTGCCAGCTTCTATTGCTTTTAGTGGCATTACAATACTAACCAGACAAATACTAATATTTACCATGATAATATCCATTTTGATTATCCCTATAGCTTTATTTTTTTCTCAAAGGATCGTTACCCCGATCATGCAAGTTGCGACTGCCGCCCGTGCTATAGGTCATGGAGAGTTTGACCAAGAGATACCAATTACAACTAATGATGAAGTAGGAATTCTAGCTACGGAATTTAACGCCATGAGGCAAAACCTGAAGAGTGCTGTTGAAAAACTAATGGCGGAAGAGAAAAAGATGACTGCTGTTGTGAATGGACTAGCCGAAGGCTTGATCTTAGTGGATAGTAAAGATCACATACTGCACATCAATCCAGCAGCGGAATACATTTTAGAAATTGAAGAGCCAAATTCAGAAGAAGTATTAGCCAAAGTTATTGAAAATGACCAACTAGCAAAAATCTTTAAAGAAGATAAAGAACTGATTTCTGAAAACCAAGTTGCAACTTCCGAAGTAACTTTAAACCACAAGAAGGACGGCCAGATGGTACTGCGAGTAATTTCTACTGCTTTCCTTGACGAAGTTGGTGAAGTTTTGGGCACTGTTTACTCATTTCAAAACATTACGCGTGACAAAGAAATAGATCAAATGAAATCTGACTTTATTTCCTTGGTTTCTCACGAATTGAGAACACCATTGACCTCAATTATTGGTTTTGTCTCATTTATTCTAGATGGGAAAACAGGGACAATTAATGAAAAACAGCATGATAGCCTAGTGCGTGTACACCGGCAGTCAAAACGACTTGCTGCACTTATTAATGATTTACTTGATATTTCACGCATTGAGGCAGGACGTATAGAAATTAAAAGAGAACCAACCTCCATTTTGGAAATTACCAAGCAGCGGTTTGATGAAATTAAGCCACAAGCGGATGAAAAAGAGCTCAAATTTAGCTTGATTGTTCCCGATTCATTACCATTAATTTTTGGGGATGAAGAGAGAATTGGACAAATACTAACTAACCTTATGGGAAACGCCATTAAATTTACACCTGAAAAAGGACGTGTTGCTGTAAAGTTAAAAAGTGATGGTAAAATTATTCATGTTGAGGTTATTGACGACGGTTTTGGAGTACCAATTGAAAATCGTCAGAAAGTTTTCGAAAAATTTTACCAACATGGTGATATTCATACGCGACAACAGGGAGGGACTGGGCTCGGGCTATCTATAGCAAAGAGTATTGTTGAAGTGCATGGTGGCCGGATTTGGGTTGATGATGGCGAAGGAGGACGCGGTAGTAATTTCCAATTTGTCTTACCGCTTGTGGACATTGATGAAGGAGCAACAATGTGATGGCGGAGAAAATTTTAGCTGTAGATGATGAGCTCGATATCCTCCAATTAATTGAAATGACACTAATTTCAGATGGATTCGAAGTTGTTACTGCTTCAAACGGAATTGAAGCTCTAGAAAGAGCAAGAATTCACAAACCAGATCTCATCTTGCTTGATTTGATGATGCCTGAGATGGATGGATTTGAAGTTATCAAAAACCTCAAACAAACCCCTGAAATGAGAAATGTTCCGGTCATTATGCTCACTGCACGTGCTCAAGCACACGAACGAATCGAAGGGCTCAGTGCGGGGGCAGATGATTACATTACTAAACCATTTGAACTTGAAGAACTTAAGCTGAGAATAGAATCGATTCTTGCTCATACTCGCAAGGCAAAATACATAAATCCGTTGATCAGTGCTTTGGGCGATTGGTTTACTGAAGATGGCATGGAACAGTTCGCGGAACATCTACAAACCGCTTCAGCAATTCAGCAGCATTTGCTACCTCAGTCAGATCCTGAATTGGAAGGCTTTGACATCTCCGGACTACTAGAAAGTTCTATGTCGGTTTCTGGAGATTTTTATGATTTTGTCCCTTTTGAAGACAACAGGCTTGGAATCGTAATTGCAGATGTTCGAGGAAAGGGAATCCCAGCAGCTTTATTAATGGTGATGATTCGGACAGCAATGCGTCTTGTTTGTAGAGAGGATATATCTCCTAGTTCTGTTTTAAAACGTGTCAACGACCTTCTGGTTATCGATACTACTCCAGACTTCTTTGCCACAATGGTGTACGGAATTTTAGACCCAAACTCACTGACATTTACCTACTCTAATGCAGGACACTGCTATCCCATGTTGTTAAAAGGGGAAAAGATAGAAGAATTGCAGACAGGCGGCATGATACTCGGCTGTTTCGGGTTTGCCGAGTTCGAAACGGAAACAATCGAGCTTGAGGCGGGAAATAAGATTCTCTTCTATACCGATGGTCTTACAGAAGCTGAAACTAAGGCAGAAGAAGAATTCTACGGTGAAGAGCGACTCAAACAAGTTTTTAAAAAGAATAGCGATTTTTCTGCAGACGAACTCTGCAGAAAAATTCGAGAGGATTTGTTTGGTTTTTGTGGAACCAATCAGCAGAAAGATGACATCACAATTGTTGCTGTTAAAGCTAGTGCATCTCGAAATTAGTATAAGGAAAACATGACAGTAGAAAGCAGCCAGCTAATTAAACTTGAAATACCAAGTTCAATGGATTTTGTTCACCTTTTGGACGCTGTAATTACTGAAATTCTTCAACAAACAGGAGTTGACAGAGATGCAACTGATCAAGTCAATCTAGCTGTCATAGAAGCAGGCACAAACGCAATTAAACATGGTAATCGAGAAGACCCTCGAAAGCGTACTTATTTCGATTTCATGATGTATCCCGAAGAGTTAGTCGTGATTGTTCGAGACGAGGGTGAAGGTTTTGATGCTAAAATAATTGAAGATCCCTTAAACCCAGAAAACCTGCTTAACTCAAGTGGCCGAGGCTTATTTCTAATGGAAGCTTGTATGGACAGTATCAATTTTAGCCAAAACGGAACAGTAGTCACAATGACGAAAAAAATAACTTCGTAAAATATAACGAATTCTGATGAAAAATATGAAATAATAATTATCGGTATTGGGGAAGTAGGTTCAGCAGTCTGCTGCCATTTGTCTAAACTTGGAGTAAGAGTATTAGGAATTGAAGAATTTTATGTACCTAATACAAAGGGGGTTCACATGTTTTTTCGCGCCAAATCAAAAGCTCAGTTTACGTTGGCGGATACTTTGAGCCACTAATTCTATAGATCTTTTGAGTTGTAGTATCTACTTAAGCTCACATCCGATCAGGCACTTCCATTAATAATGGATTTCTTAAACATGAAGCCCAACTTCTCTCATATAATTTTTAGGGAATGTGTTTAGTAGGTTAGGATTCAAGTTTTCAAGTGCAAACGAGGAGATAATCACAAGATCTAAATTGTTAGGGAAAAACCTGAGGTACCAATCGAAGTTATGTCTTTTAATCGTTTTGAAAATTAGAGGATAATATTAATGGTTAAAATAGAAAACATCCAACATGCATCGGACTCTTTGTGGGAAAAGTGTGAACGTTGCAGCGAATTTGAGTTTATGCAGACACTTGTACGGAATAGTTATTTGTGTCAGTATTGTGGTCATTATTATGACATGCCCGCGTTGTCTCGACTAAAACAAATTTTTCAGAACAAGTTCGAAAAGATTACTTTGCCATTAGAAAATGACATATTAATTTGCAGTGGAGAAGGCACCATCTTTGGCAGTCAAGTTGTGTTGATTGCGATTAGTCGCATAGGCGAACTTCAAATTGAGCACCTCGACTCTTTCTTAATAACAATTCAGTATGCCATCGCTGTGCAAATGCCTTTGATCGTTATTTCCTCCGGGATGAATCACTCAAAATCCAAGATTTCACTATCATATATAACACAAATTGCCATTGAGATGAATTCCCACAAACAGATGAACTTACTTCAAATAAGTGTACTAACAGATGGAAATATGACGGATTCATTATCAACCCTCTTTCCTCTTGGAGACTTAACGTTAGTTGAATGGGAAACTGAGGACAATCGACCAACCACTCCATCAGACGCATTTGTAGATCATTATGTGCGACGTCATGAGGTTCCTGTCTTAATTGGTCAATTATTATCCTGGTCATCTGACAATAAATAACTACTTAGTAATTTAACCTATCATAAGGACTATCAATGAGATTTAGCGTTGGCATTGATCTTGGTGGAACAAATATAAAAGCCGGCCTCGTTTCCGAGTTAGGCGAGATCATCCAAGATATAATAACACCGACAAATGCAGACTCAGGGGAAAAAGCAATCGCGTCTAGAATTAGTCACACAATATGCCAGCTTATTAATCGAGGCAACAGTTTTGGCGTTGGTTTGCAAGATATTGCTGGAATCGGTATTGGTGCTGCGGGTCTTATAGAGCCTGTGGAGGGTGTTGTTCACTTTTCTCCAAATTTCGCCGGTTGGCATGATATCCCACTTGCTGGCTTAGTTCAAGAAGATTTGGCTCAGAATTCAACTAATTGCAAGATATCCGCACTACCAATTGTGTTAGAGAATGACGGTAATGCGATGGCTTTTGGTGAGCTTTGTCATGGTGCTGGGGTGAATGTCAGGAACTTGGTTTCCCTGACACTGGGCACTGGTGTTGGAGGTGGAATTGTCATTGACGGGAGCATCTTTCATGGTAGCCGTAACGCGGGTGCTGAATTAGGTCACACCATCATTCAGAGCAATGGCAGACTCTGTGGTTGTGGAAACTATGGCTGTTTGGAGGCTTATGTAGGTCGTCAGTATATCATAGAACGTACACGTCGGAAAATTGTTGCTGAAGGCAGGTACTCCTCTTTGGAAGGAAACCTGAATGATTTAACACCCAAGATGATATCAGATGCAGCCGAAAAGGGTGATGAAGTCGCCGTTGACATTTTTGTGGAAACTGGAAAATGCATCGGAGTCGCTTTAACATCATTAGCACACATTCTCAATCCAGAGATGGCAATCATCGGAGGAGGGATTGCTGATGCGGGAGAGACACTCCTCTTTGAACCAATTCGTTCAGAACTCAAGAAGCGTGCGATGGACACAAACGCTGATTCCATGCGTGTTGTGAAAGCACAACTCGGTAATCAAGCGGGACTCGTAGGATCAGCGATGCTTGTTTTTCAAAATTAACACATTTCAGGAATTTATGATTATGAAAAGCTTTGTTCAGAAGGTTGTTTTTCTTTTCAGTACACTGGTGCTATTGGCTGGTTCGAGCTGTTCAATGTTTGAATCTGTTAAAATTATACCAGTTTTTGACCCAGAAGCTACTATTTTACCTCAGACCAATACAATCGCTTATATTAAGAATGGCATCACTGCGATGTCTCTACCATTGAGCGATGTAAAGGCGGTAGACGCATTTGCTGTCTTAATTTACAATGGTACTGACCATTTCATTTCTCTTAGGCAAAAAGATTGTTGGCTACTAGATGGTACAGGTAAAGAGACAAAACCACTTGATAAATCAATGCACACAGCTCGATTAGGTAGGAATTTTAAGCCGAAATTACCACCTGAGTTTCCTTCGGAAGTCTTTCGTTGGAACAAAACTCTTCGAATTCAAGGTGACCCAGCACCATTACCTACCACAGATATTGAAAGGACAAATATTATGCCTAAAAATCAGTCGAAGTTCTTCTTATATTTTCCTATACGCAGTATCAAGTCATCAAGTCTGCGCGTAATTGTTCCTAAAATTTACAGTGAGTATGACCAAACTGAAACAACATTCGTTTTCAAGTTCCGTGTTGAAAAAGGATAAGAAAACATCGAAGAGACTTTGCTACATCAACCGACAAATGGGATTTTTATGTCTATTTGTCTGTCTTTCTTCTTGTACTCCTGTTTCCCCAACCAAGATCATTTCTCCCAAGATTATTTCCTCGGTTTCTCCACCCAACTTAAAAGCTATTCTGAGCATTAACCATGTCAATACACTTGGTCGAAAAGGTCAGGGCGCGGGAAATTTTCTGAATCCCCACGGACTGATTTTGGATATTGGCGAACTTTTGTACGTAGCCGACACAGGAAACCATCGTATTCAGATTATTGATTTCAGTGGAAATTTTATTGCAGAAATTGGACATCGTGGTTGGCAATCCGGTGAGTTTGATAACCCCATGGGGCTAGCTATCAGTTTCGTTCGAAGTTCAATGCTATACGTAGCCGATACTGGTAATGACCGTATCCAGTTTTGTAGTCTTATCGATAGAGCCTTTCAGACAGTTACTGACTCATCAATCGCATTTGATCGACCATATAGCATTGTAGTTGATAAAAATGGAGAGATATTGGTCATTGATCGTGGTAACCATCGCTTTATAAAGTTCAGCAGCCGTGGAGAAAAACTCTTCGAAAGAGGTAGCTATGGTAGTGGCCGCAATCAATTCCAAAATCCAACAGATATTGCCCTTGACCAGAAAAGGAACATCTACGTTGTCGACTCTGGAAATCAGCGGTTGAAGAAGTATGACTTCAGTGGGAACTTGATTTTCATTTGGTCAGGACATCTGCAAGATCCTTCACACGTAGCATTGGATCAATCAGGCTATATCTACATAACTGATCGCAGAAGTCAGAGCGTCAAGGTTCTTCAAAACCAAGACATTGAAACAAACAATAACCAGTTAGTGTTTGAATTTGGCAAACAGCAGTTAGTAGATCCAACTGGAATTACCATCTCCAAACAAGGAAAGATATTTGTCAGCGATTCGGGGGGAAATGATATTAAAGTTTTTCAAATAATATATACCAAACAGAAAATTTCCGACTAACAATTAATAAAGAACTTATCAGTAAGTATCATCAACCTAACGATTATATATACAGCAAAACCAAGTAGTTTGTAATCCCGAATGAGAAAGTTAATAAACCTCATGAACTTATGCCTCCTAATCCAATAATTCCTTAGATGTTCAATAGCATTTGAAGTCTTTCCCGGCTTCGAACTCGCAAATACTTTGGGACAACGAATATTTTTAGTATTGACCTAGAGTAACCAAATCCATTTGAAATACTTATCAAATGGATATAAAGAATTATTGCAATATATATCAGAAAGCACAAAACGCCCTAGAAGATAACTGGCTATGGTCACCAGAAAAAGGAATCAACATAAATATCCCAGAATGGTTGAACACATTTAGACCAATATCTAATTATGGTACAGATAACCCCCAACCATCAATTGATGTTTATGACTACGGCTTGTGCATATAAAAAATGTTTATAAATCAAACAACATTAGGCATGAAATCTAGCGGAACTTAGATTAACCAACACAAAACAAAAAAGTTTTGTTAGTGTTCCACGCTTCATAATTTCAAATGATAATTTCCAAGCCTTGAGTCCGTGCCGAAGAAGGACACACCTAAAAATCGGGAAGTATGAGTAAAATTACAGTGTACACCCGGCGACAGCCGCTTAATGTTGCAAGTTATATCGACAACTTAAATTGCTTTTTCATACTTTTTTTTTGTTCATCCAACCTGTCATAGCAAAGGAAAATGATTCTAGTTTTCCTGAAAAGATATCTCTTCTTGAGAAGAACGAAACGTTTGAAATTCTGGATTTGGAAAGCCCTATTCTTTTGCAGTTCTCACCCGTCTTTCTTCAATCTGAAACTATCACAGCTAGTAACTTCCAACTCGTACGTAATATCGATTACAAAATCAACTATAATGATGGAATAATCACCTTTTTAAATCAGCGATTTGTACATCAAAAAGTCCACGCTCGCTACCAATCATTTCCATTTGCAATTAAGAAAGTTTATAAACGAAATCTTTTTCCTCAACAAAATAAAATTCAAGAACTAGACCAAACCCAGGGCACCAAAAGTGAGGAACCAATTTTAGATGATGAGCCACCAACTTTGCAGGTAGCGGGGTCTCAAACGTTTGGCATTTCTGTTGGTAGTAGTCGCTCTCTAACACAAAATCAGGAACTACGAATCAGCGTAAATGGTGAAGTCGCTGAGAATGTTAGTGTCATTGCCATGCTATCTGATCAAGATTTACCAATTCAACCTGAAGGGACAACAGAAAATATTCGAGACATTGATCAGAAGCTCATTAAAATTACCAGCCCAAATGTTAATGCAACATTTGGTGATTTTGTTGGATCACTTGACGACTCTGACGTTCAGTTTCCAATGGCACTTGAAGGGGTATCAGTGGAGGGCAATTTTGGTTGGGGAGCATTTCGACTCATTCCCAGTGCAATTCCAAAAGGTCAATCTGATAGTAAAACCATCAGAGGTGAAGAAGGAAGAAGCGAATATCGTATTGATGTCGAGGGTCAATATGTGGTTGTCAAAGCTGGAAGTGAGATTGTTTGGCTAAATGGTAAGCGCATGCGTCGTGGTGAAAATAACGACTACTTTATTCGGGATTATGGGGATCCTATTATTGAGTTTACCAGCAAACATTTGATTACCAGCAATGATGTAATTCGTGTTGACTTCGAATATATTCAAGAAGACCTTATTTATCAAAGAACCCTTCAAAGCGTAAGTGGATCGCTTGATTTTCTAGGGAACCAAGTCAAACTCGGGTTCTCTTACGCTGTTGAATCAGACCTCAGCGACCCAGAAAGCACATATGCAATGCTGACTGACCAAGATATGTCAAACCTTCGACAAAATATTTTGGACGTTGGTGAAAATCAAAAATCACTCATTGCACCGCAACGCCACACCGTGTGGGGAATTGAAGCGCAAATCTCGCCCATTGATTACATGTTGATGCGTGGAAAATTTGCGTTGAGTGCGACCGATAAAAATACCTTCTCTCAAATTGATCGAAAAATTCTGGGAAAATCTTGGGAATTAGTTGGTAATGCATCAACTGAAAAACTTGACATCAACCTAGATTTACGATTAACCGATGCCGGTTTCGTTCCTGTTGGTGCATCAAGCAAAAACCGGAATCAATTCCAATATGAGGAACTATATGCCGAACAACAATTCGATAACCAGTACTTGATGGATACTTCCAACGTTCCGGTTGGCGAAGAAAGGTTGGTAGACATCGACATACAGTTTCAACCCTTAAAATGGATGCAGTTCAGTTCTGGAATAGGGAAAACACGTAATATTGATTCGTCAATTTTTGACAACGAATCCCCTCACGCTAGACAGGATACGGCATTTATCAACTACGGTTTTTTTCTCACCCCGTTGAAGTTTCCCAGTTTGCGAAATAATACTCAAGTCAATACCTCAGGAATTGGCAATCAAAAACAATTTCGAAAAGAAAGAAATCAATGGAACCTATCGCGACGAATTCGTGGGTCGACACTAAATGGTTCAATTGAGCAATTTGAAGCAGTAGATTTAGACCCAAACGATAACTTAAACTTAAACCGAAAACGACGTGTTTCTAAGGCTTTCGTCAATCTAGCCGAATTCAAATGGGCTACTGTGAATGCTCAATATGGTTGGGAAGAATCGTATGAAAAGGATGAACTTCTGGAAATTGATGGAGAAATGCTCGGTTTCACAGACTGGAAATCGAATACAAAGGCCAAGACATGGACCATTGGGGTCTTCTCTCAACCTCAAAAATGGGCTAACTTGTCAAGCAATATCTCTCGCCGTGAATTCGAGACAACTCGCGGGAGAGCACCCAACACAACCACACAATTAGCTGATATTGAAATGCGGATGTCCCCGTTGAACCGTACTATCGATTTGCAAATCAACTATGAACTAGACAAAAAACTGGCCACCGAGCGACGTGAAATTTATACTAATATCAACCCCTACAACGGTCGGGAAATTCACCCTGGGGAAGGACACTATGTCAAAATCGATGACCTCCACTACCGTGAAGATTATGAGAAAGGGGACTATATTAAATATATACAGAATGTCAGTGATAAACCTGTTTCTGCTATTGACGCAAAAATACAGATAAGATTGCGCCCCCGACAGTGGAAGGCAAAACATGACAAACAATTAAGCTTCGGTCGTCGTTTCCTAAAGGCGATTAATGCACTGGCTCGAATTAATTTGACCGAAGAACAAGAGAATGCAGACTTAGTGTCCCTATACTTGCTTCAGGATCTACAAACTGCTCGAACTATTTTTGGCCGTCTGAACCAGAGACTTCAAGTTGGTCTTTCACCATCACCAAAACTCAATGTCGATCTGGGTCGTACGACCAATCGGACTTTAAATAAACGAATAAATAATCGTGAAAGAAAACGAAGTAGCAGTGATTGGGACCTGCGCTGTACCCTCAACCCTACACTACGATTATCTGTCAGTACTCGCCTTGAGCTAAGGAAAGAACAGGAAAAGTTCGCAGAAATTGGAGGTCGTGGTGATATCTCAAACCTGGATCAAGCAGAACGTAATAGCGAGATAAATCTTCGCTACGAAATTAACAGATCAATACGTGTTGGTATAACTGGGATATACCAAAATACGATTGATTTTGAAGAATTTGATGATCAGCCTAAAACACGAACACAAACAGTTTCTATGGAAAACCACCTGAGTTATTCGATCATCAACAGAGGAAGGTTCGACATCAATTATCGCCTGGCAAACGGGAAAAGTAAAGGAGGAATCCCGTTTGCCAGATACAATTTCTATGAAGGCGTTAGCCATGAGATTCGTACAACGGCAGACTACAAAGTACGCAAGTTTACCGATCTGCTTCTTCGTTTAAACTATCAACTTCTATCAACCAAACGACAAAAACCAGAACATCGCTTAACAATGGAGATGGTTGCAGAATTGTAGCTATTAGATAGAAATACCGATGACCATTTAATTACTATTTAAAAGCAAAATTTCAATTTACCAGTCATTAATGACCAACTGTATGTCACAGAAATTATTTATAACTGCATCTGGCAACAAGCTCTGATTTTCTGCCTTGAATTTCCCAGTATATTTTTCTCCCAATTCATTAGTATATTGGATTGTCCTCATCCCAGCACGTTTGGCACCATAAATATCCGTCTGTATCAAATCCCCAATGTGCACTGATTCGGAAGAAACAGCTCCTAATTGTTGTAGTGTAAGCTGAAATATGGTTGGATTAGGTTTTGAATATCCTAGTTCATCTGAAAATCCGAGTGCCGTAAAGTACGAAATAATATTATCTCGTAATAGCAAACAACGTAAAAATTTGGCAGATGTTAATCCAGTATCTGACACAATCCCTAAACGGTACTTCTTAGCAAGTTCAGGTAATTGGATCTCAATGAAAGGGGCAAGCGGAGGTGCAGTTTCTAATGTTGCCAGACCCATTATCTCAGTAATTGTATGGGTCTCTGCATCATTGAATGGAATACCAAGAAATCCCCCCATCTCAGAAACACAATTATCAATAGAAATAACAACCCCTTTATACCAAAGTGACAGACCAAAATCATTGGCTATTTGAACTGATTGTTCAACAGCTTCTAGTCTAAGATTATTATGTCCGATTCCAGTTAGGTATTTCCATATTTTTAATGCTCGGAGCTCGTCTCGTTTTATATTTAGTTCTTGATTATCAATATATATTGTTTGCCAAAAATCAAAAGTAATTGCTTTAACCAAATTTAGGAATTTTCTATCTTTCTTTATTTTGAAGAATGCCGACAAGCAAAATGGAGCTTTATCTCTGATGGTTTCATAATTGTAACATGTGTAGTGAGCCTTTTCCCAGTTTTGAGCATATAGCTTCAATCATCAACAGTTCACTATTCCGATAAATTATATGATATTATCAAAAGAACTGCTGATCGAGAGCATTGGATCTATATCTATTACCTTACAGATTCAGTCTAAGCGGTTGAGTAGGAAACTTGACCTATGAATCAGTCTATTTTAAAATTCCAATTGATTAAGGAAACTCGCTTAACCAGAACAATACATTTATAAGGGATAAAAATATGCCAAAAATGAAAGGTCCTGCTATCTTCCTCGCTCAGTTTATGCGTGACGAAGAACCATACAACAGCATAGAAAATATCGGGAGGTGGGTTGCTGGTTTAGGTTACAAAGGTGTCCAAATTCCAGCTTGGGATGAACGTGTTATTAACTTAGACCAAGCTGCAATATCCAAAACCTATTGTGATGATTTTAAAGGCAAACTGACAGAAATGGGACTCGAACCAACCGAGTTAGCAGCCTATTTAGCGGGTCAAGTTTTGGCTGTTCACCCAGCCTATGAGATTATGTTTGAAGCTTTCCATCCACCTGGTTTAAAAGGAAATGACAGAACTGAATGGGCAACGGAAGAACTAAAGAAAACCATACATGCCTCAGTAAATATGGGTACAGAGGTCATTCCCGTGTTGTCCGGCGGCTTTGCTTGGCAAATGATTTATCCATGGCCACAAAGACCAGAAGGCATCATCGAAGAGGCTTTCAGAGAGCTTTCTAGATGCTGGCGACCCATCTTGGATTTAGCGGAAGATAAAGGCAGAGTATTAGGGTATGAACTCCACCCGGGATCAGATGTTTACGATGGCGCCACCTATGAAATGTTTCTCGATTATACGGATAATCACCCCGCAGCATGCCTGAATTATGATCCTAGCCATTTCTTACTACAACAACTCGATTACTTAGATTTTATTAAATTATACGGTGAGCGTATTAAGGGATTTCATGTCAAGGACGCAGAGTTTCGACCAACTGGCCGTGTCGGTGTCTATGGAGGCTATCAGCCTTGGTCTGGGCGAGCTGCAAGGTTCCGATCTCTTGGTGACGGCCAAGTTGATTTTACTAGTGTTTTTACGTTATTGGCAGAAGCAAATTATACAAGTTGGGCAGTCTTAGAATGGGAATGTTGTATTAAAAGCCCCGATCAAGGTGCCGCTGAAGGAGCGCCTTTTATCGCTAAACATATTATTGAGACATCAGACATCGCTTTTGATGACTTTGCAGGTGGTGAAACAAACACAGAACAAAATCGTCAGATTCTTGGACTGAGTTAATCAATTCTAATCCTAATTAACACTCAAATTCGGAAAAATATCATAATTAAGGAGAGATAATAATGGAATCTTGGAGACGCAAATTGCGTATGGGTATGGTCGGAGGAGGTCAAGGAGCCTTTATCGGTGGTGTACATCGCATCGTTGCCACGCTGGATCAACAAATCGAGCTTGTTGCGGGGTGCTTCTCACAAACGCCCGAAAACACCCGCATTACTGGCCAACAATTATACCTTGATCCAAATCGCTGCTATGATACATATCAGGAAATGGCTATCGCTGAATCTGCACTTCCTGAAGATGAGCGGATTGACTTTGTTAGTATTGTCACACCCAATGTATCTCATTTCGCTATTGCCAAAGCCTTTCTAGAAAAAGGGTTTCATATCGTTTGCGACAAACCCATGGCATACAACCTTGAAGAAGCCGAAGCTATGGTTAAAATGGTTGAGGAATCAGGACTTGTGTTCGCACTTACTCACAACTACACAGGACATCCACTTGTTAGGCATGCACGCCAACTATTCTCTTCAGGTGAAATGGGAAAAATCCGCAAAGTGTTAGTTGAATATCTGCAAGATTTCCTCATGGTTCCTCATGAGAAACTGGGTCAGAAGCAAGCGGCTTGGCGTGTTGATCCCAAACAATCAGGCATTGGAGGGACTTTAGGAGATGTTGGCACGCATTGTATCAACCTGTTAGAGTATATCACGGGAGATCCAGTTACGGAAATCTGTGCAGACAAGAGTACATTTTTGCCTGATAGGAAACTTGATGAGGATGTCAATGCTCTCCTCCGTCTCAAAGGCGGAGGTAAAGGAGTTCTAAGCATTAGCCAAGTTGCTACTGGAGAAGAGAATGGGTTGACACTTCGAGTATATGCCGAAAAAGGTGCAATTAAATGGGCACATGAAAATCCAAATTACCTTGAGCTTTATCGTTATGGAGAACCTAGGCAAACGCTGACTCGTGCGCAAGGTTATCTTTCTGAATCAGCAGCAGACTGTACACGAATTCCACCGGGGCATCCAGAAGGTTACTTAGAAGGTTTTGCTACTATTTACGTTGGCGTTGCGGACGCCATTCGGAAACACATTGATGGTGATCCAATGAAGATAGAGGAATACGATTTTCCAACGGTTTACGACGGATTGAGAGGCATGCGATTCATTTATAAAGCTGTTGAGTCTTGTCATAATGGTTCAGCTTGGGTATCTATATGATTTTGTAATAAGAAGATCTTCTTATGTAATGGCAATTCGTAGCCAAGAACACTATGAAATTCCCAAACGGATTTGTCCAGACGCTATTCGGCGAGCACACGGTACAGTCCTTGTTAGTCCTAAACAATATATGCTTGATCACATAGATGTCATAGAATACAGCTAGAATCAAGCATCAAACGCATAACGATTGAAACCCCTTTTGAAAAACACGCGGCGTTTTTCAAGACCTCGTTTTTTCCTAGCAATTACCTCTGTACTTTGGAGAACAAAACTTGTGAACGATAAAGAAAACAAAAAATATTGTCTTGATGGATTAACCGCAGTAGTTACTGGATCCGCTCAGGGATTGGGGTTAGGAATCGTCGAACAACTTGCCATCAACGGTGCAAAAGTGATTATTGCCGATTTACAAGTTGAAAAAGCCAAAATTGAAGCAAGTCAACTACAAGAAAAAGGTTTGAATGTAGATGGGATCTTTCTTGACGTTACTGATAGTAAAGGTGTAAAAACGTTTTTTAACCGTATTGTCGATAATCACAAGCGCCTGGACATCCTAGTTAACAATGCGGGTATCGGTCAAAATGTTAATCCAATCGTTGAACTTGGAGACTCCGAATGGGCACGTGTACTGGATGTGACCTTAACAGGGACATTTTACTGCTGTCGTGCTGCCGGCAAAATAATGGAACCCCAAGAATCTGGAAGTATCGTCAATATTGCATCAATCAATGGGCAAAACCCCGCAGCATTAGTTGCAGCATATAATGTCGCTAAAGCAGGTGTTATTAGTTTAACCAAGACATTAGCTTTAGAATTGGCGGCTTACAGTGTACGAGTGAATGCTGTAAGTCCAGGACCTGTTTATACNGAATTCAATAAGACGGTGATGTCACAACGATGTGAAAGTCTGAATATTAGCGAAGANCAGATGATTGANCGCNTCAGAAACACTATCCCATTNGGGCGATGGGGNNAGCCAACTGATATCGCACAAGGAGTTACATTTCTCTGTAGCCCTCAGGCTTCTTGGATTACGGGTGAGGTGCTAAGAGTCAGTGGAGGATTAGAAGGTGTNTCNGCCACGCCACCGAAACGGTCNTCATGAACAGATTNTACTCATAATAATTNAAGANNAACTANATGNTTNTTGATACNCACGTACATGTGTGGGAGATAGATCCACCNAGATATCCGATTGGGCCGACTGCGCCAAACTGGAATAGTTATCCTNANCNGCCAGCAACNGCAGACNAACTTCTGGCTGAAATGNATGAGCATAGNNTTAATTGGTGTGTGNTGGTACAAACCAGTTGGTCCACGTGGAATAATNATTATATTGCTGATTCNGTTGCTNGGTTTCCTNGCCGATTTGTTGGCCACGGANTAATCAATCCNGAGGATCCAGATAATGCTGAGCAGGTTCGGTATTGGATTGAAGAGCGAGGTTTAGTANGGTTTCGATTNCATCCAATGTATTATCCANAACANAAAATCTTGCTCAAGNCATCAAACAAAGNTATGTGGGAAAGTCTTGCCAATTTNTCTGCCATTGTTCAACTTCACACCCAACCTGAGTTNGNAGATCAAATTAGTGTGATTGCTCAACAATACCCACATCTAAAACTAATTATNGATCATCTGGGTTATCCCAACATTCAGGACGATGAAGCGGNTTTTCAACCAATCGTTGATTTAGCTAATTATCCTAACATTTACATAAAGCTATCGGATGTAGCTGGACGTTCGGCAGAACCTTTCCCACACTGTGATGTGCATCCGTTTATTGAGAGGCTACTCT
The DNA here is from genome assembly GCA_002709695.1 of Candidatus Poribacteria bacterium. Lineage (GTDB taxonomy): Bacteria > Poribacteria > WGA-4E > WGA-4E > UBA9662 > UBA9662. Next base: position 7,135 of record PAQF01000001.1, on the reverse strand, counting down.
TGGCCTTCGGAGTTGAGCGCACTGGGGAACAGGCTTCCCTGTGTGTCACCGAACACGACATAATTGGCCAACTTTAGAACAGGAACTTTGTCTCATTCGGGATGGCCTCCATTTCTTAAGTAATAACGACAAAAACAGAATATTAGGTGGTACAGCAGTTGAAATTTGGTCTTTGCGCTGACCTGTATAGCACATTGATGCAAGTATTGGGTCATCAGATGCTAACAACCACTTTAAAGTTACGCTCTGAGATAATATTGCTAATGCGCACCTTCAAAGCAAAAGCCCTAATTCTCTTTATCATACCAGTTTTTTGGTCATAATCTGTTGCTCAATCAAGCTACTAAAGGCAATTCCGAAACACATCTCTAACAACCACCGAGTAATTAAAATATACCCATATTTACATAGAAGCAACCTCAGCCACTATAGAATAAGAACAAAGTAAAGATGAAACGCCATTTAAACTTTGAATGGATACTAGATCTAAAACGGGATCTGATATTTTATATTGGATCTGCTCTTATCGGATGGTTGTATGTAGGGATTATCTGGTATGCATCACATCACTTTTCGAATACTCGAGAAGGGTCTTTCAGTAGCCTGCATGTAGGTGACTTCGAAATATCTTTTACGCTCCAATTGCTGGTGGTTACTAGTTGGGCAATTCTTCTAGATGCCCCTCACATTTGGGCAACACTTGGGCGAACTTTATTTGATATTGACGAATGGAATGATCGACACTTCCAACTATTAGGATCATTTGGTTTCTTCCTAGCTGGCCCCATCGCTATATCATTTCCATATTTTCTGGCCTATGGAACAGCAAAATATGGTTTCTACATCAAAAAAGAAACCATGTCTATCGGTGCTATTGCTTTTTTTACTTTCTTTAGACTATGGGCTTATTACCATGTTGTGAGGCAACACTGGGGATTCTTCAGCCTCTACAAACGGAAAGCAAATGACTACGGAACTAATCGGTTAGACTATTGGTTTTTCAACTTAACTATGTATATACCTTTGGTCATGTTCATAACCGGATCATTTTATCCTAGACTCCGTGGCTATCCCAACTTAGGTTTGCATGAACCTATTATAGGTTCATTGTCTATCAGTAGTATCCTCTACCCACTTTCAGCACGATTGTACCTTTTCGTTTTGATGATTTACTTATTTTACCAACTGAGACTTTTACTAGTAGGGGAAAAACTGAATGCTAGCAAACTGCTTTATATGCTACTAATTGCGCCACTTCATTTTGTCGCTTTTTCCGATCCACTTTTTGCTGCTTTTATTACACCGATTGTTACCGTTGGACACAATGTACAATATCACTGTATCGTCTATACCTATGCTCAAAACAAATACCAACCTAACTTAAATCCAAAATACAAAGTGCCTAGAACCCTGTTCAAGAATTTAACGACTTACATGATTATTGGTATCATTTTCACTTTCCTATGTTATAGAGGACCATGGATCAATTGGTTAAAGAAAATAACTGGATTAGGATTAGACAAAGCCGTTTTTCATACAGTTGGTATGATGGCAGGCATCTCCGATCCGACAAAGCTAAAACTGGGCCAACAGGTAACAGCATCAATGATCAGTGGTTTTGCCTTACAACATTACTATCTCGACTCAATCATATGGCGTGTCAACAAAGATAAAAGGGTCCAAAAATATTTGAATGTTTGATTTATCTAAATGGCTACTTCAAATTACCTTCTTATTCGTTTTGTTTGTTTCTGAAGCATATGTCGAAACAAACATTCAAATTCCGGATTTGCGTACACGTAAGTCCGGAAGTGATTGGCCGAGTTTTCTAGGACCAACTGGCGATGGGAAATCACCAGAGAAATTCCCTATTGAGCCTTGGCTTATTTCTGGGCCACCTCTTATCTGGCGAACAAAAATCGGTGAAAGTTATGGTGCTCCAACCATTTCCCGTGGACGATTATTTATATTTGATCGCCATCAGAATCTCGCACGATTAAGCTGCATGAGGAGTGAGAGAAAAAAACTCCTTTGGCAATTTGAGTACCCAACTGATTACAGAGACATGTACGGTTATAATAATGGTCCACGTACTTGCCCTATTGTTGATAACGATCGCGTCTACATCTATGGCCCCAAAGGTATATTACACTGCCTGAATGTTCTAGATGGTGCACTACGGTGGAAGATTGACACCAGCTCGCAATTTAATGTTGTACCTAACTTTTTTGGGGTTGGTTCGACGCCAATTATTGAAGATCAATTACTCATTGTACAGGTTGGTGGAGCCCTGCCTACTGAGGCGAGAGATGTTTACCAAGCACAAGGTAAAATCGTAGGAAATGGTTCTGGCATTGTTGCTTTTGACAAAATATCAGGTCAGGTAGTTTATCAAATCACAGATGAACTTGCCAGTTATGCTAGTCCGATACTGGCAACTACCGACCAAAGAAGATGGTGTTTTATGTTTACTCGAGGTAGTTTAGTAGGATTCGATCCCCTAACCGGTCAAATCGATTTTCAGTATCCCTGGCGTGATAGAAAACTTGAGTCGGTCAATGCCTCAAACCCAGTCGTTGTAGGAAACACCATCTTTGTTAGTGAAGCATATGGTGTCGGTAGCTCAGTACTTCAATTTTATCCAAAAGGGTATAAAATTATCTGGAGTGATTTATTGTCTCGTCGGGAAAAAGCAATGATGTTACATTGGAACACAGCGATTCACCATCAAGGTTATCTCTATGGTTGTAGCGGTCGACATACACAAGGATCAAGTCTACGATGTGTTGAGTTGCAAACTGGTAGGGTTATGTGGTCAAAACCGATTAATGAGAGAACCTCTTTCCTATATATTAATGGATATCTAATTAGCCTAGGAGAATTTGGCCGGCTGATGCTAATACACGTCAATCCTAAAACGTTAGATATTATATCTGAAGTACAATTATCCAGACAACATGGACTTAAACATCCTTTGTGGGCTGCCCCAGTACTGTCAAATGGATTTTTGTATATTCGTAGCAAGGATCAGTTACTTTGTTTTGATTTGACTCCCTCTAAGAATTAACATACTAATGATTTTTCACGACTCTCTTGAGTATTTAGAAATTTTAAATTTGTAAAACGAGTATTAACGGAGATCAAGATGTACGATCCAAGGCTACATAGATTAGCAGAAATTCTGACCCGTCACTCTACCAAAATCGAAGAGGGTGAATTTGTTCTCATTGAAGGCTTTGATATTCCAACGGAGATGGTGATTGTACTGATTCGTGCAGTTCGAGAAGCAGGAGGAATTCCATTAGTTGAATTGAAGCAGAACCAAATTCAACGCGAACTCCTTTGTCAAGCTAATGAAGAAGGCTTGAAATTGATAGGACGTTACGAAGCTTACCGTATGAAGCAAGTACAAGCTTATATTGGCGTCCGCGGCAGTCACAATATCACTGAATTATCTGACGTTCCAACCAAGTCTATGCAACTGTACCAGAAACATTGGCTAACACCAGTTCATTTTGATATCCGAGTTCCAAAAACTAAGTGGGTTGTACTACGTTGGCCCTCTTCCGCTATGGCCCAGCAAGCTAAAATGAGTACTGAAGCTTTTGAGGATTTCTACTTTGATGTTTGCACCTTCGACTACAGCCGATTAGAAATCGCCATTCTGCCCCTTAAGTCTCTGATGGAATCTACAGATAAAGTGCAAATTGTTGGTCCTGAAACCGATCTTGAATTCAGTATTAAGGGTATTCCAGTAATACCATGTACTGGAGAATGTAACATTCCAGATGGAGAGTGTTTCACTGCACCAGTTCGCCAATCGATCAATGGCGTCATTCATTTTAATACGCCCACAATCTACCAAGGAACAACATTCACTGACATCTGTTTACGTTTCGAAAATGGAAAGATTATTGATGCTACTTCTAACAACACGCAAAAATTACATCAGATACTGGATTCGGATGAGGGAGCAAGGTACATTGGTGAATTCTCCTTGGGGCTTAATCCATACATACACAAACCAATGTTGGATATTCTGTTTGATGAAAAAATTTCCGGTTCCTTTCATTTCACACCAGGACAAGCATATGAAGAAGCAGATAATGGTGTTAGATCCTCCATTCACTGGGATATGGTGATGGTTCAAACACTTGAGTTTGGTGGCGGTGATATTTACTTTGATAACCGTTTAGTACGAAAAAATGGGGCATTTGTCGTCCCCGAACTGGAAGGGTTGAATCCTGAAAATTTGAAAAAAGATTCTAATATAAACCACTAGAAAACAATCATAGCACCAGAGGAGTTCTACCCGTGCTATTGCGGAAAACCATAGCTGATACTGGCCCCATAATTACGTTGGATATTGCAGATGAATTTGCGCTTGATTTCTTAACAGAGCTGGAACTTCGTCTATGCCTCAGCAAGTGGATACCCAATAAGATCTCCGATATCAGTAATGCTGTTTGGCTATACTTTGTCATGCGGCCAACAGGAATTGAATCTGGAACACATTAAGTCAAGATAATATTGGTAGAACGTCATCCTCAACTAGCTGGAGACATTACTTTGACAAACGTGGAACTTGTTATCAACTCCAAAGGAATTAGGAAACAAACTCATGAAAATTATCGAGATTGAACCGATCGTTTTGCATGTTCCTTACGAAGATCGGATTCGGAAACAATATTACCACTTCAACATGACTGAACAGGTAACGGTCTATAAATTTTATACGGATGCTGGATTGATTGGTATAGGTGAAAATGTTGGTCCGCCTTTTGACTCAGAGTTATTAGATCGATATCTCGGTACTAACCCCTTTGATCATGTAATGGGATCTGGTCGGTTTAACCTCGATATGGCCTGCTATGATCTAATGGGAAAACATCTAGGCCTGCCCGCTTGGAAATTGATGGGACAACAGGTACGCCATTGGGTTGCCATAGGTTGGTGGATGCCATGTATGTCTCCTGAAAACACTGCTGCCGAAGTTGAGATAGCCGCTGAGCGTGGATATCGTGGTCTAAAATGTAAAGCCAGAGCATTTTACGATATCATCGAACAATCACATGCTATTCAAGAGGTCGCACCGCCTGATTTTCGAGTAGAATATGATTTTAACGGTTCCTTAATCAATGTAGAAAAGGCATTACCTATTCTACGTGAATTGGAAAAGATTCCGGTGGTAAAAGGCATTGAAGAACCGATTTTTGCTTATGATGTTGAGGGATGGCGCCGTCTTCATCAGGAGATTCGTATCCCTTTTTATCTGCATGGTGTTGGTGTATTAAGTGAACCTGCTTCTCGTCAACCTTCAGGCCCTTGGACTGGACTGCGACGAGGCGATTTTGATGGAGCACTCTGCAGTCATGAAAGTATCAAGAGTGCATTGGCTGCAGGCTGGGTTTTTGCTGCGGCTAACACACCAATCCTGTTACAGTACGTGGGAACTGGTATTACTACCGCATTTGTCTGTCATCTTGGTGCTGTTATGCCAACAGCAACTTTACCAGGAGTGACAGCTAGCCATGCCTACGAAGATGATCTGATTGTGACAGAGCACCAAGTCCAGCGTGGATTCATGAAAGTACCAGAAAACCCTGGATTAGGCATCGAATTAGATGAAGAAGCGATTGAACATTATTCTCAAACAACAGCATTGCCCTCCCCTCGTCATATCTCTATAATAACTTTACCGGGAAACATCAAACACTATTACCGAAACCTACAACAGGCAGAAAATCTGATGAAACAGGGAGTAGATGAGTCATACGTTAGTGGCATCAGACTCGATGAATGGGAGGATGACGGAACGAGTAAATTTGACCAACTCTGGACACAGTTACAAGAAAACGATTGGCCAATATGGGAATAGTAAGCAATTGGTCTTCAGAATTCCTTTTACCTACCATGATAAAATCAATTGAAACAAGTAACCAAATTTATACTCTAATCATTTGGCTTAAACAATTAAGAATAAATTTTAGTATCATTCTAATATGTAGATTGCTAATATTTGTGAGTAGTAAAAATCATACTTAAATATATAATCCAATTAAACATGAGCAAATGCTTTAATGGACACATTTATGCTTACCATTCATTGGTAAGGCTCGTATTCACCTACATGGTAAAAGGCTTTCCTGTTACATTCCCTTTGACGTAAGCGTCTCGAAACAAGCTCTGACGTTTAAGTGGCATAGAAGCTAGATAATCAGGATGAGGTTGGGACTTTGTCCATCGTCGATCAATTGAATTATAAGCGTTGAAAATAGCCACCCGGTCTCGTTCTGGATTGGTCCAAGGTTGTCCACTATGCGTAGTTGCTTCAGTGAAGATAACGACCGATCCAGCTGGGCAAGAATAGGTCTCCCACAATGAGGAGCCATGTTCATAAGCTGATTCTGGTGCAGTAAAAGCAGATTTGTGACTGCCCGTAATAAAAAGGGTTCCTCCATCACCTTTCTCTACGCTTTCCAGCTCCCACACTACACGGGTGAGGCCACTATAAGCTTTCCCAGGCACACAGCGATATTCGTGACAATCACCTGGCATACGCCACATGGCGTTGCCGTTGTGTGGCGAAAACTTTGTTGGTTCCTTGTCTTCAACCGAACGTAAAGCGAGGAAACTCATTTCCATACGAAAACCATAGCATTCTTGACTACAAAGATATGGAGAGGACAAAAATTCGTTAGCCATACCCACGACAACAGGATGATCCATCAAAGTTTGCAACGGACCTCCATAAGTTGAGCGCTCGGGAGCAGGGATGGAGTTAGGGTCTTGTTTCAAACGGTAACAAAAATCACGCATTTCACCGATTTCTAATTCTGTTAGAACGCTAGGAATCATAATCCAACCTTTGGCATCAAAAACATATTTCTGCTCAGTTGTCATAGGTATAACAAGTTTACCATCAGCGTTTTCTTGAGTAAAATTGATGTCATTGAGATTAAGTGGTTGGCCAAGATCTTTGTTAAACAAAACTGGTTCTAGAATTTCATGAGTAGACATATAGCTTCTCCGTTTATCGATGCCGTTTACCTTCCGGAATTTCAGGTTCAATTTGCGGATAACCCGCCGTTCTAGCCTGACATAAAAGTGAATTCATTCGCCTAACAATGTTAGG